>NZ_JBVVPP010000085.1:0-18791 GCF_055811315.1 Bradyrhizobium sp. MI1.4
CCCCCCCCCCCCCCCCCCCCCCCCCCCCCCCCCCCGCCCCCCCCCCCCCCCCCCCCCCCGCGCCCGCCCCCCCGGGCGGGGGGGGGGGCCGGCCCCCCCCCCGGCGGCTCCGAGGGGATGGCTCGGCCGGATCCCATGACCGACTTTGCTGAACTTGACGCACAGAACTCTCTTCAGTCGCGGAGTTCGGCTGGATATGTCTGCTACAAATTGGGTTCGCCTGACCTCCTTCCTTAGGGCGTTGGCTTACTGAGGGGCCTTAGTGGCAAACCCTGGCCCGCAGCTTGCAGTCCACGTCGCCGGTCTCATTGCATCCGGCCACCGCGCCTTGCTGCGATAGCTCCTCTTCAAATTCACCAAATGGGTGGGACCACCACGCACGTCCCAGCCCGCGTCCATTGCCTATGGCAACGGCGGCGCAAGCGTTGTTTTCGTAAGCTTCGATTTTGCAATCCGAGCCGCCCTTGCGGCGACAGTCGAGCAGGGCCCACCGTTTAGCGCCCCTTTGTGATCTACACCCGTGCGAGACACCGACCACGTCATCTGGTTTGGAGTATGCGATGGCCCCGGAGCCGGCGAACGCGGTAGTGTTTGAAATGAACAGCGCGAGGACGCCGATTATTAGTTTACGCATTCACTTTTTCTCCATTTGGAATTGAGCATCGCAGCGATTGGCGCCTCCTGCCCTACGGCGAGATACAGCAAGGGCCGTGCCAGCGCTCCTCGCGCGCACTAAGCGCCTGATTGTGCTTTGAAACGGTTCGCGATACGCAAACGGCGCAGGGTGTTTTGAATCTCACAGCTTTGTGCACCGCCGTCAGAAAGCGGACAAGGATCGAGGGGCTGACGCATCCGGACCTTGCCCCACGGACTTGATCCGGGTTGAAGGCAATTCCTTTTTGGCAATGCGCGCGGCGCCCTAAGAGACTTGCGGTGGGCTACCGCCAACAGCTGCAAGAGGATTTCACGGTCTCGCCCCGCTTACAGCAAACTAGGGTACAGACTCAATTGAGCCAATATGCGACGAGAGCGGCGAGCTGAACAGCGGCCAAGAAATTCCGGGCGAGCTTGTCGTATCATGTGGCGATGCGGCGGAAGTCCTTGAGCCGGCAAAAGCAGCGTTCGATGACATTTCGGCCTCCGTCGCGTTTGTTGAAACGATGAATGACGACACGGTTGGATTATTGGGAATGACGGGCTTGGCGCCGCGACCAGCGATTTCGGCCGAAGGTTGTCCCCGTCGTACCCTTTGTCAGCGAGAAGCGCGCTCATGGGCGGTGCGAGCGCCAGAACATCGGGCGCGGCAGCGATGTCGGCATCCTGACCTGAGGGCCAGATGCAGGACGACCGGTCGGCAGAGCGGATCACTCAGCGCATGGATTTTTGTCGTACGGCCTCCCCGCGAGCGGCCGATTGCCTGATTGTGCTCCCCCTTTTCCGCCGGAGGCACACCGATGAGCTTTGATCGAAGTCGAGTCGAGCGACAGCACGACGGCATCTTTGCCAGCTTTGAGCAGTGCTTGAAAGATTGCGCACCATCGTTCGCGCTTGGCCCCGTGATTGAAGCGGTTGTAGATCATCGTGTAAGGACCGTATTCGCGCGGACAATCACGCCATCGCGCACCCGATAGCAGCATGTGAACAATACCGCTGATGATGCGCCGATCGTCGTCCCGATCCGGCCCCGTCAGTCCCGTCGGCAGATGAGGTTCGATACGAGCCCATTGCCTACCCCGCGAGCATTGTCTCGCTCCCGAATCAAGAACACGGAGGCAAGAGAATCACGTGGCGCTATTTAGGTTCAGACCCTAGCAGCGAGAGACAGCTTAGCGCCGAATGACGTCTGCCGGCCGAGCTGATGATCCGCCGGCACGCTCGCGGACCGCATTCCGGGTGGTAGATCTATATTCACAGACGCGCCTTTATCAGTCGCTGATTAAAACCATGACAACCGATGAGGTCTAGGCCAAGCGGGCCGGTCTATCGGCAGACCAGTCAGCTCGTTCATCGCGCGAGCTGACCCTCGGACGCAGGACCTGAAACGATCAGCTGCCCTGGCGGTCGTCCATCACGCCGGTCAATTTCCGAAAATTGAATCATATCTCAGCGCTGGTGACCCAAGCCAATCCCCAAGGTACGTGCTTTCTGTCGTAGAGACCCCTCGGATCGCTTCATCAGCTTTGAAACCCTAGCTACAGGGGTGCGAGCCTTTGAGTGCGCTTTGAGCAGCTTGACGTCATCCTTACTATACTCTTTGCGCTTGGCGGTTTTTGCCACGTGGTGTTCTCCGATTTCACTTTGCACATTTGCAGCACCTTGTTTTTGGCGAAGACGCAGCTGCTTCCCATTACCATATCAATGGTCATCGACAACTATTCAAGCGGATTTTTCTCTTCGAGATAAGAACTGGAACTACACGCGAATTTGTCCTCCCTGGATTTTATCTGCGTGACAAACCCGATTCTCGACATGCACGTCACCCAGCTTCAACATGGAAGCGAGCAATAGAGAAGGGACGCTCGATGCGCCTTCGAAAGACAACTCGAAAAGCGCTTCTTGAATGCTCCGACCTCAGCTCACCAAGACATTTCGTAGAATGATATTTTCAGGCGCCAGTATTGATGGAGTAGCGCTGGATCGCGGGACACTCGCACTGCCTCACTTGAGCGCGCATCATTAACCGGCCTCCACGGCGAGTGCACGGCGTTACCGCGCGAAGAACAAACGTCTTGTCCTATTTTCCGAAGCGCAGCGGCTTTAAGTGAAAGTACTCACAATGGCAAATCTTGCGATGCCGGATCCTCGTCAGCTGATCGAGCACGGCTCGCCCGTCCTAATTTGATCTGCCGCAGTATTCTTGATCTAACTAGCCACGTTGAGATACCCAGGCAATTCCGCTGCGAGAACGATCGCTGCCCCCGTCTCATGGACCCGACGAACCAGCGTCGTGATATTCCCCGGACTGGTCACTACCGCATGGTAAACAACCCGCGGGCCTAGCCGTCCTGGGTGAGCTTGGCACCGGCAGGCGATTGCTTGATCATGACTTGCCAGAGCGCTTGGCCAGCACAATGCCGGTGGCGCGCTGCGGATCATTCGTAATCTGTGCACATTGACCGCCACTGTCGAGCAGATGCAGGTCGAACTGTCCAACGCGGTGGAACGGACTCTGCGTCATGTCAGGGGCCTCGCAACAAATCCAGGCGAGATGTGGAAATTTCTGCCGGAGCGTGAGGCAGGGCTCAGACGCTGTATCAATAGCGGCGAGCGTCTGCTCGATGTTCGTCAATTCGCCTGCGGCGAGCACCATCTGCATAATCCTTATTGCCAGAACAAACGTTCAGGGTCGGCGTTCAGAACCGCTGTCGCCAAGCCAAGCCGTTGATGGGTCGAATGCCACTCCCAGACGCCCTTGCGGTGATCTTTGCGGAACAGCTGCCATGCCGCCCCAGTCCTATCGTGGTGCAACAGCGCGACGTCGACGAGACCTCCCTCCGCATCGATATTGCCTGAGCAGCACGGGCTCTCGACCAGATAGCCGCCAGCAATCGCTGTCACCTTTGGCGAGACATATCGGTAGCGCTCGCGCCTCGTCAGCGCGCGCACGAGCCGCCACCGGTCGAGCTCGTTGGGATGCGCGGGCAATCCGGAATGATGTCGTCTGATGATGGCGGCGTTCATTGCGCGATGTCCTGGACTGCGGAAATTTCTGCCTCGAGGCAGCCAACCACCAACTGCTTGCCGAAGTCGACCATATAAATGGGTAGGTTCGCTTCCGTATGGCGACCGACCTGTACGATCTCACCAATGTGTCCGACGCTGACCAGACACTGTTCCGCCGACGCGTCGGGAAAGGAACCGTCGTTGAGCAGATCGATTGCAGCCTTGACACGTTGGCCTGAGCAGTATTTTGGCAACCTCGGTTCGATCATCGGGGTGCCCTTCCTGACAAGCAAGGCTCCTCGCCTCCGTGACTTCGCGTGACTAGATCGAGCTCCTTGCATTTCATGCCGACGCGATAGCCGGAGTCGAGGAATTCGACGCCATAGATATAAAATTGTTGCAGGAACGTGCCGATCGAGACGACATAACCAAGCTCGCCTTTCTTGACCAGAACCTCACCGATCTCCTTGCCCACATAGGTGCCGTCGTTGCGGATGGTGCGGTTTGCCTGCACCTTGTCGCCATAATCAAAGAAGGGGGCGTCCGTCAACTCGACGATGTCACTATCACGGACGATGTTGCTCATGCTGTCGTCTCCGTTCCATGCTTCAACTGTACCGCGCCTCGCGAGCGCCCGGCCTTACGGAGCGCCCTATCATGATCCTCGATCAACCGCGTTCGATCCCCGCACGGCGGCGCGGCTGTGATCATGAGTTGCATGAGCCTTTCGGGATCCCAGTGCAGCAAAATCAACGCCCGCAACTTAAGATCCAGATGCTTGAGATAACCGTCCGTCAGCCCATGGTTGATGTTGAAGAAGCCGTCGACGCGGCACGCGCGTCCGTCCTCGACGGGGGCGTGCTTGAGCCGGCGGCGAGCCGCGCGTTTCAGCGCGGGATGCGCACAGCCGGCAGAGTCGACCTGATTACCCCGGCAACTGAGGGCGTTGTGGACGTCACCACTCACGGTCCCGCCGATACGCTCGAGCGTGCCTAACAACACCTTGGCGCCAACCCGAGCAGTCTCTCGACAGCTGCCGTCCTTCCCCGAGTTGCCCGAGACGCATCTCCAAGTAGGCAACAAGCCTTGACCGAGAACTGGAAGTCCCACGCGAGGTGCTCTCATTGCAGCCGAATTCCGGCTTGGTGGGGCCGACCGCGCCGGTGGCAGGAAATTCGTCTCCGCATCACGTGGTCGGGTGCCAACGGCTTGGCTTGGCGCAGGTAGATTTCGGCACTTTCATCGAGGTGATAGGATAGCTCTGCCGCCTTGGGATGATGCTGGGCCGGCTCGACACCGTGCGACCAACACAGGACTCGGTGTGGACGCCCTCGTTTCTCTCGGATGACCGACTAAAGGCCTTGGGCATGAATGTCGCCTGCGCAAGGCTGGCCGCAGGTGACTGGATTGATATCGCTGAAGACGGGTCCGCTCTTCGTCGGCCCATCGGCGAAATCGTCCCTTGGCGCTGGAGAAAGCGGCCTTCGGGTCGACAGGAATAGCTTAACGCGCTCCCGCCGATATTCGCGTCTCCAGAATATGGCTTAGCAACTGGCGAAAAAGCCGGCGACCAGGGCGAACCGTCCACCCGGTATGACAAGGCGACCGGCGCGACCGGCGCCTCGTCGAGCATTACCCGCCAGAGTTTCTGAACCGTTCGTGTCGTGGTGACATCCATCGTGGCCCTCACGCAGGCATCTGGTGACGCGGCAGCGCCGTGTCGAGCACGCACGTATTGTCAACCGGGCAAACCGCCACGCATTGCGGTTCATCAAAGTAGGCGGCGCACTCGGTGCATTTCTCAGGATCGATCAGGAAAACGCCGGCTCGCTCGGAAATAGCGAGATTCGGGCATTGTGTTTCGCACGCCGAACAGCCCGTGCATTGTGAGGCGATGATCTTGAACGGCATTATCTGAACCCATCCTCAGGCGGCGGAAATCAGCGCGTTGTGGCTGGCCGCCGAATCGACCCGCTCAACGTGCTTGATCTTTCCCTCATTGACTTTATCGAGATAGAGTTTGAACCAGGCGATTGCTGACCCATCAATGGACTCCCAGGCGTACTGATCGACCGGCTCGATGCCGGCCTTGATCAATTCGGCCTTCGGGCAGCCGCCGATCTTTGAGACGAATACGGCGTGGCAATCCTTGATGGCGCCGATGGCGATTTCGAGCTTGCTGTCCTCGCCATGGCCGTCCTGGCAATAGGGGTGGATAGGACGATGACCAATGAATTTTGCGCCGGAAGTCGAGAGCTCGTAGATCTGGAACTCCTTGGCATGACCGAAGTGCTGGTTGATCAATCCCGAGCCCTTGGTTGCAACCGCCACCAGCACCTTGATTTCGCTGGACGCGCTGGCGAGCTCTGCAAGCTTCTCCTGCTTGGCCGCAAGCTTTGCAATGCGCGCCTTCTCGACCTTGGCCTGATACTCCTTTCGGGCCTGCTGGTCGTATTTGATGTTCATGGCCATGATCTTTTCCATGGTGAACTCTGCGCCGCGGTCCTCCCCGAGCAGTCCGACGGCGTCGGCCCGGCACTGGCGACAATGACGCATCATGTTCATCTCGCTTTCGCAGCTGTCCTGCAACGCGGTCACTTCCCGTGCGGTCGGGCCGCGTTGCCCACCGAGACCGAACACGGTGCCGTGCTCGGGCGACGATATCAGCGGCATCACGTTATGCAGGAAGGCGCCGCGCGACTTCACGGCCTTGTTAACCTCAACCAGATGCTGATCGTTAATCCCGGGAATCATCACCGAGTTGACTTTGCACAGGATGCCGCGCGCGGTCAGCATCTCCAGGCCCTGGAGCTGCCGATTGCTGAGGATGCTTGCGGCTTCAATTCCGGTGTAGCGCTTGTGGCGGTAAAAGATCCATGGATAGATCTTTGCACCAATTTCGGGATCGATCATGTTGATCGTGATCGTCACGTGATCGACCTTGAGTCTGGTGATCGTGTCGACATGATCGGCTAGCGCAAGACCGTTCGTCGAGAGGCACAGCTTGATATCTGGCGCGAGCTTGTTGACGAGCTCGAACGTCTTGAATGTCTTGTCCGGATTCGCCAGGGGGTCGCCAGGGCCGGCAACGCCGACCACGCTCATCTGAGGGATCGCGGAAGCGACCGCCAGCACCTTCTTGGCGGCCTGCTCTGGCGTCAACTTCTCGCTGGCAATGCCTGGGCGCGATTCGTTGGCGCAATCGTATTTGCGATTGCAGTAATTGCACTGGATATTGCAGGCGGGTGCGACCGCGACATGCATGCGGGCATAATGGTGGTGCGCCTCCTCGCTGTAGCAGGGATGGTTCTTCGCCTTTTCCCAGACCTCGTTTGGCAGATTGCCGATGCCGGCCTGAGATCCGCAGCTCGCCTTCCCGCTGCCACCGATCGTACCGCAGCCCTTGTGCTTAGCCATAACTTGCATGGTCTCTCTGATCTCGCCGCCGCCGCAGGATAGCTGGTGTTGCGCTGAAGTACTCATTCTTCCAATTCTCTCCGCAGGCCGCACTTTTCCGGCAAACATCCCCAGAGTCGTTTCTGAAGAGCCAAGAGCAACTGGCGTGCCATGTCTGCCACAAATGATTTTTGCGTTCGCTTCAAGCAGTTAGGTCACGTTGCTCGTATGTCGGTGTTATCAACTCATGTTGGAAAGCTGACAGAGATTGCGATCACAAGAGCGCTGGCAGCGTTGTTTTGGCGACGGGTAGGCTGCTTCATCTAGGCGCTTGGAAGAGCAGGGCGGCTGGCGTCCTGTAAAGTTGATCTTGTCGCCAAAATGTGACGCCAGTGCAAAGCACAATCCGCAAAAGACGTTCCGGACGCTTTGAAGGACAACTTGGTGTGGCGATTCTTCGTAGTTGCAGACAAGAAGCAGCCCCGTTACCGACCTATGCCGAAGATCACGCGGGCCTCTACGTGACATTCCGGAAGGCATTGTCAGGCAGGTGAAGAGAAACGCCTGGTGGCCACGGTGCCGACAGCCACGAATTCGATCGTGCGTCCAAACGTTGGCTGGCTCTCGAATAGATCGCGGGGGTGTAGATGCCGATCAGATTCACGAGCTGCAGCCGCCTCGGTCGACATCGCTCGAACTGCCGTCCAACAACTACCTACATCGCTGAGGTCTCGGCATCCAGCCAGCCGATCCTGCTCTTCAGGAAACGGAGGCCCAGCACCAGCAACTCGGCGTGCTCCCGGTTGTCCTTGCCGTAGCCGTGGCCGCCAGCGGCATGCTCGTAGAAATACGCCTCATAGCCCATCGCCTGCAGCTTCGCTACCATTTTGCGCGCATGTCCGGGATGGACGCGATCGTCCCGCCGCCTGGTGGCCATCAGGATCGGTGGATAGGACTGCCCGGGTCTTGCGGTATGATACGCAGAATAGGTCTTCAGCCACTCCCACTCCTCAGCGTTGTCGGGATCGCCATATTCGGCGAGCCAGCTCGCCCCGGCGAGCAGTTTTGTGTAGCGGCGCATGTCAATCAGCGGGATCGCGCAGAACAGCGCGCCAAAGCGCTCGGGATATCGCGTTAACATATTGGTGATGAGGATGCCGCCGTTTGATCCACTCTCGGCCGCGATCCGCTTGGCCTGTGTCACGCCGCGCCTAACGAGATCGGCGGCAACCGCTGCGAAATCATCATGCGACAATCTCTTGCCGGCGAGCCGACCGGCGTCGTGCCAGCGCGTGCCGAACTCGCCGCCGCCGCGCAAATTTGCCTGAACCGTGGTGCCGCCGCAATCGAGCCAAAGCTTACCGAGCGCGGAATTGTAGTACGGTTTCACGGAGATCCCAAACCCGCCATATCCGCTCATATGGACCGGCGCGTTGCCGGGCTGCCTGACGGGACCGGTCTGCAGATAGGGAATTCGCTCACCGTCGATCGAGATGGCCTCGTGCCACGTGACCACGCAGTGCTCCGCGGCAAACGTCTTCGGCGCCTGCTTCAGCACGGCGGGACTGGTAACGCCGCGCTCCATCAGGATGAGGGACGGCGGCGTGAGCGGATCCTCGACGTGGGCCAGCAAGTCGCCATTGCTCTCTGACGGATCGCGATCGAAAGACCAGATTTCGACGACGCCAAGATCAGGAAGCCCGGCCAATTGCTCGCGGTTCCAGCCATAATCGGATGGTGTGCAGATCTCGAAGACTGGCCGGAGTTCGTCGAGAATGCAAAGCACGAGCTTGCCCGCAGCCCAAAAGAAGCTCTGCAGCGCACGGCGCAGACCCGGCTCGAAGAGAACCTCGAATTGGCGGCTGCCCGCCAGGAATGCCGGCAGCGGGATGACGAGCACCGTATCCGCCGCATAGGTCTGCCCTGCCACAGACCAGGATTCGCGCGGCTTCAGGGCAAGCCAGTTGCGATGCGACCGCATCCAGATGTTACTTGGCAGATCGAGCCTCGTCTTGGCGCCCGTTTCATCGCCGAGCCAGACCACGCAATTGGAGACGTCTGTCGCATCGAGGAACCAGATCCTGGGCGGCACGACGGTGTCGTCAACACTGCAATCGACTGACACATGAGCAGCCTTGGTCTCAAAGATCACTGCCGCTTGCTCAACATGCGTACCGCGCCGCCACAGCCTCACCGTGCGCGCATAGCCGGTGGTCGCGGCCATGCCGTCGCCATAGGAGCTTAACAACACGAGCGTATCAGAATCGAACCATACGCCGCTGCCTTTGGCTTCGGGCAAGATAAAGCCATCGCGGATGAAGAGCTTCGTATCAGTGTCGAATTCACGCAAGGTCACGGCATCGCTGCCACCGCGCGATAGACTCAAGATCCACCGCGAGTGACTTCCAGGCGGTGCGACCGTGGCGTTTAGAAGCCAGTCTTCGCCTTCGCTGACGGCAAGTTGATCGAGGTCGAGCAAGACGTCCCATGACGGCTTCAGCGAGCGATACTCTTCCAGGGTGGTTCGCCGCCAGAGGCCGCGTGGATTGTTGGCGTCCCTCCACAGATTGTAGAGATACCCGCCGCGCCGGCTGACATAGGGGATATTGTCAGGTCGGTCGTAAATCGCCGTCAGCGCATCTCTGTCTCGTTCGGCTGCCGGTCCGCCAAACACCTGAAGTGTTCTGCTATTCTGCCGCTCGACGAAGTTCAGCGCACGCGCGCCTTCGATCTGTTCCAGCCATAGATAGGGATCATCGTCAGGAGCGGAAGGCGTTGGCCTTCCGGTTCGCGACTTCGTCGAGGCTCTTTCTGTGACCATGCTTCATTACAACCTTGGCATTGACGCGTAGCTCCGACATGGTTCAAGGATTTGCATCGCGAACGTTGCATCACGATTTTTCAGCTACGACCTGGCCCGGCGCGACATTCAATCCTCTCGACACTGAATGTTGCGGAGTTGCAGCAATTGGCCTGACGCCGTTAATGCGACGACCGGGCTGGCGATGTCAGTGCAATGGGCGTCGCGAGGGTTTCCCCCATCAACGCCAACGCGCTGGCCCGACGCCTCAGTGCTGGCCTAGGCCGAGATGTTGCGTTTGCCACCGTGCGCCGCCGCGATCTTGGTTCCGAAGAACGCTTCGAGCGCTTCCGGAGTGATCAGCGCGCTCGGCTGAAACCTTCCGCTACGCCAGGCCCAAGCCCAAGGAACGATGTGGCCTTCCTCGCAGATGCCGGACCGCCCCGGCAAGAATAGCTTCCGCATCGCTGGTTTGGCGAAGTCTGTGGAACCGCAGCATTCATCATTCGGTTGCTTCGCCGCCGCGCTTCCTGGCGTTGATAGTGATTGGTAGAGTGGTGTCACTCGCCATCGCCGGTAGGTCGAGCACCCAGCCGTTCGCGATTCTAATCCAACCACCCCACAGCGTCTCGTGCTCCCATTCGACAATCGGCTCCTCAAGATCCTTCTTGGGCACATAAATCGAAAGGCCCGTCTCGGGCGAACGGCGAATCATGACCTTCATGGGAGCTCCGCAAGTTGTGAGCTCTCGCCCGCGCGCTCCTGACGCGCACGCCACAAGGCTCTCTGTTTGGCAGTGATGTCCGGCATGACCTGTAGGACACGATCGATCTCATCCGGCGCCGTCTCGCGCGACAGCGAGAAGCGAACCGCACCGCGCAAGAAGGCCGGTGGTACTTTCATCGCGCGCAGGACGTGGGACGGTTCCATCGAGCCGGACGCGCAGGCCGAACCGAGTGAGACGGCAATTCCGTTGTGGTTCAGGTGGTGGACGATTGCCTCTGCTTCGAGATGCTCGAAGGCAATGTTTGACGTATTTGGCAAGCGATTCTTGATATGGCCAAGCACCATGCAACAGCCGACAGCGAGAATGCCTTGCTCCAGCCGGTCGCGAAGGGCGCCAATCTGCATCTGCTCTTGTATGAGGTGTGCTGCTGCGAGTTCCGCCGCTTTGCCGAGCCCAATAATGCCCGGAACGTTTTGGCTGCCAGCGCGGCGACGCCGCTCCTGAACGCCGCCGAAGATCAGCGGCCGGAACTTGATGCCGCTGCGCAGATACAGCGCGCCGATCCCCTTCGGACCATGGAGCTTGTGGCCGGAGAGCGACAGCATGTCGATGTCCGTGGTCTTCAGGTCAATCGGAATCCGCCCGACCGCCTGGACCGCGTCGGTGTGAAAGAGCGCGCCGACTGAGCGCGCCATCTGGGCGAGGGATTTCACCGGAAAGATCGTACCCGTCTCATTATTGGCCCACATGACCGAGGCGATTGACGTGCGCCTCGACAATGCGTTGCGATAAGCCTCGATGTCCAATCGGCCGCTTGCATCGACCGGAATGACATGGGTCTTGACTCCTCGTCGGCCCAGCTCCTCGGCAAGAGACAACACGGCCGGATGCTCAACGGCCGTTGTGACGATCTCGTCGCGTCCCTTCTGTACGGCGAGCGCCGACAGGATCGCCGTGTTGTCGGATTCAGTCGCGCCCGAGGTGAAGACGATCTCGTGATCGAATGCCGCGCCAATGAGGGCCTGCACCTTCCGGCGCGCTTGTTTTAATGCGGGCGCAACCTCAATGCCGAATGCGTGCGCGGACGACGCATTGCCGAATTGCGCAGAGAAGAACGGCAGCATCGCCGCAACCACCAAGGGATGTACACGGGTCGTCGCGTTGTTATCCAGGTAGATCGGCCGCACGGACTCTCCGCTCTGCACTTAATGTCCCACTTTGGCAGCTCCGGGGAGCGGGATCAGGCGGACGAACTCGCCGAGCCGCTCGACCAGGCGCGCCTGAATGGCCGCGAGCGTCGTGCCCGCAAGCTTGCATAACATGCAGGCGCCGGTAAGCCTGACCATGATCTTGTTGCCGTCGATTTCGACGAGCTCACAATCTCTACGATCACGCCTGAGGCTTGGCCGAATCTCATCGAGCACGGCGCTGACAATCCGCTCGCGATCGGCAGGCTCGACAGTCGAAGACTGATTCGTTCGTTCAGCCTTCAGGGCCATGTTCGATGCTCCTTCCATCGCCAATGGTCCCAAGGCAACTTAGCCGAACGATTTGCCGCAGGAGCAGCTCGATTTGGCATTTGGGTTATCGAAGCGGAACCCTGATCCTTCGAGTGACACCACGAAATCGATCGTGGTGCCGCTCAGATGCGCCCGGCTCGCGTTGTCGACGAAGACTTTAATCCCGCCTTGCTCGAACACGGTCTCATCGGAGCTCGGCTCATCGGCAAGGCCCATTTTGTATGTGAACCCTTGGCAGCCGCCGCCTTCGATCATGATCCGCAAACCGCTCGCCGGCTGCGCTGTCGAGGAGATTGCGGCCTTCAGTGCGTTGATGGCGCTATCCGTTAGGTTGATCATCTCTGGCTCGCTCTCACTTCTGTGGCAAGGTACACTTCGCAAATCCCATGCCAGTCGAGATGCAGCTGAAATCACTTGGTCTTGCAGGCGACGACCCATTCGATTTGCGACCTGTCGGGTTCGCGACAGGCGGCTTTCCAGCATCCCAACATCATCCGGCCGAGACCTGGTGATGGTGCCAGCACGTATCCATGCACATCGCGCCAAGCCGCCGCTTACGCTCTACGTCGACGCAGACATAGGGGGACGGCAAACAACTTGCATGAAGGTAGCGGACACGTCGCATTGGGCGACGCGTGCACACCACACATTGATGGGGAGCCTTCCATGACCTCGATCGACAACACCGCTCTTGGCCCGCTGGACAAGGAGGGGCGGTTGCTGAATGCGGTGCTTAAGAGTGAAACAACGAAGTCGGGGCGATTTGGATTTCGAGGCGACATCGCGCTGAAGTTTCAATCCCAGCTCGCCGACGAAAAACGACCGCCGGACTATTCTATCGAACAAGTTCTTGCAATCGCGCAGGAGGGCGAACCCACCATTCCAGTTCTTGCCGGATATCTGCATTCCTTCGCATATCTACCTGAGGCCGCAAAGGTGCTGGACGGCAGGTTGAGCCCCAAAGGCAGCTATTTCATCTTCTGCAACAACGTTGATCTGCTCGCGAAGTACCGCACCAAGATAGGCGAGATCACCTTCCGCATTCTGCCTTGCGATGAATCAACTGTGTGGAAAGAGATGATGGACCTCGCCGGCGTCGACAAGAATGACATCAAGAAGCTCGGTACCGCCGGTAGACTCGACTACTTGCTCGACGCAGCCAAGGACATCGATGGATCATACACGGAGATCTCATACGAGGACGGCCTGGCCAAAATGGAGCCGGTAAAGAACAGAAGCGAAAACCGCCCCGTCTGAGGAAGCGCCTCGGACCGTCTCTCGCCAGCTCAGCGGCTGCTGCGGCAGGCGCCGGGTTGGCGTTCCAGCACAATCGAGTTGCCGTCGGGCATGATGGCGCCGGTCCAGACCAAGAGGATGCGGCTCTGGCCGAACCGACAGAGCTGTCGTGTTGGCCGATCAGCTTCGCACCCTGGGGAATCAGCAGATATTTTCGGCGAGGACTTGATCGACCAGCGAAAGGTCAGTGGTTGTGCTGCCGACTTCGGCCGGCAACGCGGCAAACGAGCCAATCGATCGCTCCGATCCGCGCCCGTCCCCGCTTGGTCGGCCCTGGTATCCTTTGGTCCGAAAGAGACCATAGGCGGCCCAACAGGCAACCAGAATGTCTTTCGACTGGTTCGCCAGGATATGGAACGACAGCGTACTGACTTTGCTCCAATCAACCGCAGTTGGTCCGCCGGCATCCATGCGCCGCAGTTCGGCTTCGAGCCGTTCGAATTCGGGCACATCACGGACATTCATGCCGGCAGGCGCGGGACCCGGCACAGGCGCAGCACCGCGGCACGAACGTGCATCGATATCGCCTCGAGACGGACTTCTTGTCGCTGTCATCGAGTGCGAGCAGAACTCTTTGGAAGGAACCTTGCACCTACTAGCACGACGCGGTATTTCGGTCATCCGGAAGCCGTTATGCTGCACCTCAACGCAGAAGAAAAATGATGCTTGAGAATCCGATTGATCAAAGCGCCGCTTGGCTGCTGGTACTGCAGCAGCGCCTGCGCAAGCTTGGAGGAGGTGTCCAGCGCCAGCATCTGCGAGCCCTTGAGATAGGACTTGGTCTCGTCGAGCTCATTCTGCGTCGGGCCCTCCTCGGCGATGCGGCGCACCTCCTTCTCGATGGCATCGATGGTGTCGCCGGCGCGGTCGGCGCGCGTGCCTGTGTTGCCGATGAAGACCGCCGAATGCTCCATCCATAGCAGGGACTCGAACACCGAATAGGCCAGCCCGCGCTTCTCCCGGACCTCGCGATAGAGCCGGGAGGACAATCCGCCGCCGCCGAGGATGTGGTTGACGACATAGGCCGCCATGAAGTTCGGATCGCTGCGCTTCACGCCGGGGCCGCCGAAGGTGATCACCGTTTGCGGCACGTCGAGCGCCACGAAGGCGCGCTGCGGCGGTTTGGCGGCCTCGATGTCGGGTACCGGCACGAGGTTGGCCTTGGCGGGGAGCGCGCCGAAGGTCTGGTCGAGCAGCTTGCCGAGCGTGGCCGGATCGACGTCACCGACCACCGCGATCTTCAGTCCGTCCTTGGCAAGCACGCGGCCGACATAGTCCTTCATGTCGGCGACCGTGATGGTCGGCACGCTGTCGAGGTTGCCGTTGGTCTGCCGGGCATAGGGATGATCGCCGAAGGCGACCTCCAGGAATTTGCGGCTCGCCAGCGATGATGGATTGGTGGTCTCGCGGCGCAGCCCCGAGATCACCTGGGAGCGGATGCGCTCGACGTCGGCGGCCTCGAAATGCGGCGAGGTCAAAGCCATCCTGAGCAGGTCGAAGGCCTCGTCCTTGTTGTCGCGCAGCATGCGCAGGCTGCCGCGGAAGCTATCGCGGGTGGCGCTGAAGGACAGCTCGATGGCGCGGCGGTCCAGACGTTCGTGGAACGTCTTGGAGTCGAGATCGCCGGAGCCTTCGTCGAGGAGGTCGCCGACCAGATTGGCGACCCCCGATTTGTCCGTGGGATCCTGGCCCGAGCCGCCGGCAAAGGAATATTCCATGGCGATCAGCGGCACGGTCGCGTCCTGCACGAACCAGGACTCGATGCCGCCCGGCGAGATCAGGTGCTGGATCTTTGCGGCCGCCTGTGACGGCGAGATCGTAGCCAGCGCGAGCACCGCGCCGGTGGCAACGGACAATGCGACGCGCCGCGCGCGCGAGAAAGCAAAAGGATAGGTCACGAACGCTTCTCCTCGCGCTTGGTGCTAGCTGTGTCCTTGATCAGATAGCCCGTTACCGAGCGCTTCTTCTCGAGCCATTTCTGTGCGACAGCGCGCACCTGTTCGGCGGTGACCGCGCGAATGCGGTCCGGCCAGCTTCTGATGTCCTCGATCGACAGGCCCGTGGTCAGCGCGCCGCCATACCAGCGCGCCAGCACCGCCTGGTTGTCCTGGGCGTAGATCGCTTCCGCGATGAGCTGGGTCTTGACCCGCTCCAGGTCTTCGGCGCGAACCGGGTTCTGCGCGAGGTCGGCGATGACGCCGTCGACGACCTGCTCGACCTCGACGAAGCTGACGCCGGCTTTCGGCGCGGCCGAGACCGCGAACTGGGTCGGATCGAGCGAGATGCTTGAATAGCTAGCGTTGGCGGAGACGGCGAGCGGCTTGTCGACGACGAGGGCGCGGTAGAGATAGGAATTGCTGCCGCTGCCCATCAACTGCGCCAGCACGTCGAGGGCGGCGCTCTCGCCGGCTGCGGCGGTCGCGGCCGAGGGCACCAGATAGTAGCGCCGCACGCTGGGTTGCTCGACGCGCGGATCCGACAGCGTGACGGTGCGCGGCGCGGCCGCCTGCGGGCGGATGCGCCGCGCCGGGATCGCCGGCTGGGCGGCAATCGGCCCGAAATTGCGCTCGACCAGCGGACGGATTTCGGCGGCCTCGACGTCGCCGGCGATGACCAGGATCGCGTTGTTGGGCGCGTAGAAGCGGCGGTAGAAGGCGAGCGCATCTTCGCGATCGAGCTTCTCGATCTCCTGGTGCCAGCCGATCACGGGCCGGCCGTAGGGATGGTTGAGATAGAGCGCGGCCATTATCTGCTCGTTCAGCCGCGCGTCGGGATTGTTGGCGACGCGCATGTTGTACTCTTCGAGCACGATGTCGCGTTCCGGCAGCACGTTCTCGTCCTTGAGGATCAGGCCGGTCATGCGGTCGGCCTCGAACTCCATCATGGTCGGCAGCTGCTCGCGCGGCACGCGCTGGTAGTAGTTGGTGTAGTCGACCGAGGTGGAGGCGTTCTCGTTGCCGCCGACGCGAAGCACGGTCTGGGAGAATTCGCCGACCGGGTGCTTGTCCGTGCCCTTGAACATCAGGTGCTCGAGGAAGTGCGCGAGCCCGGACTTGCCCGGCGTCTCGTCCGCCGAACCGACCTTGTACCAGATCATCTCCGTGACCACGGGCGTGCGGCGGTCCGGGATCACCACGACTTGCAGGCCGTTCTGAAGTATGAAGCTCGCCGGTCGTTCGCGGGTGGGTGTGATCTAGGCAAGAACGCTCCTGTTCACAGGAGCGCCCCGGGAGCTAGGATCCCGGCCATTTTCCGTTTTGGACTCGACCGCCAGCGCTGTACGCGTGATCAAAGCCAGGGCAAAAGTGGCCGTGCCTAGCACCTTGATTGTCAGGGACCTGGAATTCTTCATGTCATGGCCTTTGGTCGGTAGAGATCCACGTTCTGCAGCGGACATCGCGACAAAGCAGGTGAGCCGCACGCCGTTGGCAAGCAGCGGAGCAAATGTCGGGCCGATCGCCTGACACTTCTGCGCACGGGCCGCTACGCGGCCAACTGCACGCAAGCGAAGCGCAACGCGTGTCTCCTCTCCGAAAGCCAACCCGCATTTGTTTGGTATCCGCCGATATGTTGCGAACACGACATTGCACACGACCTCGCACGACAACTCGCCGCCTCGCCGCTGCCCCACTTTTCTGAGCATCCCTACACGACTTGATCTCCGTAGGGCTTGAACGGCTCGTAGGGAGCGCACCAACGCTATTAAGAAAGGATTACCATGCCTGTTAACCTGCATGGCTTTGTCGCGCGTCAGGACACGAGCCCCAACAGGTCGAGGAACTGACGACCTAGCTGAGCGGGATCATCGAGCAGCTCGGCGGCGACATCACCAGTGAATTGGAGCGTGCGCACCAGCTCACTAATCCGGAGGTTTCGATGAATTCTCTTCGGGTCCAAGCCGCGCCATCCGGGCATGCTTTAGACGGGGGTGCGGCCCTGTCCACAGGCGATCCGCATGATAGACGATATGGACGCAGTGCCCGCGATCCCAGCGGCGGCATAGCCCTCGCGGTGGGCAACGGCGCCTTTGAAGATAGATGATGGCGATCGTGCGGGTAGGCACGGCCCAGTCGCCGTCTTCAAGATAGGTAGTCGTCCATGAAGAATACGGATTTCAGCTTGAGACGAGCTGAAGTCGGATGATGAGCTGGGCGAGGATTGGCGCAACAAAAGCTGGAGCCCGCCGGAAGTTGTAACCGGCGGCGGCGAGGACGGCATTGGCGGCATCGCCATTAAGCAGTTCGTCGATCGAGGTAACGAACAGCACACTCGACGAACTGCTGTCAGTTGAGGAAAGCGAAGATTCCCTGCAGGGCGAAGCCGCCGCGCAAGTACGCGACTTTTCTTCCGCAACATCGACGACACGCCAAGAGCCCACCGCGTTGTTGCCTGGCAACAGCTCCGCGATCTGCACTGCGTTCAGCGCCGCGCCCTTGAGCAGCTGATCCGCCGCCACGAACATCGAGATCGAATGGCCGGAGGGATCGCTGAGGTCCTTGCGGATGCGGCCGACCAGGACGTCGTCCTGACCCGAGGCGTCGATCGGCATCGGGAAGTTGTTCTTGGCACGGTCGTCGACGATCTTCACGCCGGGTGCCTGCGCCATGATGGCGCGGACCTGGTCCTCGGTGATTGGCTTTTCGCATTCGAAGGTGATGGCCTCGCAATGGGCGCGCAGCACCGGCACGCGGACGCAGGTGACACCGATGGCGATAGTCTCGTCCTCGAAGATCTTGCGGGTCTCGTTGATGACCTTGGTCTCCTCATCATTGTAGCCGGTCTCGGGATCGACCGCGGTGTTGTGGTTGAAGAGGTTGAAGGCATAGGGGTGCGGCATCACCTTGGGCGTATAGACCTGCCCGTTGAGATTGGCGCGGGTGGACTCGACAAGCTCGTCCATTGCGGCGGCGCCGGCGCCGCTCGCGGCCTGATAGGTCGAGATGATCACGCGCCTGATGCGGTTGGTCTGGTGGATCGGCCATAGCGGCACCAGCGCCGTGATGGCGGCGCAGTTCGGGTTGGCGATGATGCCCTTGTGGTCGCGGATGCGGTTCGCATTGATCTCGGGGATTACCAGCGGCACGTTCGGGTCCATCCGGAAGGCGGAGGAGTTGTCGACGACGACGGCCCCCGCCTTGACGGCGATCGGCGCGTACTTCTTGGAGATGCTGCCGCCGGCGGAGAACAGGGCGATGTCGACGCCTTCGAAGGCGCGTTCGGTCAGCTCCTCGATGACGACGTCTTGCCCGCGGAACGACACCGTCTTGCCGGCCGAGCGGGCGCTGGCCAGCGCCTTGAGCTTGCCGACGCGAAAGCCGCGCTTGTCCATGGTGGCGATGAATTCGGCGCCCACCGCACCGGTGACGCCGACAATCGCGACGACGGGATC
>NZ_JBVVPP010000086.1:0-16945 GCF_055811315.1 Bradyrhizobium sp. MI1.4
CGGGTGGGGGGGCGTCCTACGCTTACCGCGGCGCCACGGCCCGCACACTGCCCGGCGGCTGGGAGAGCCTCGGAGATATCGGCCACTTCGACAAAGACGGGTATCTTTATCTCGCCGATCGGCGCACCGACATGATTTTGGTCGGTGGAGCGAACGTCTATCCAGCCCAAGTCGAGGCCGCCATCGACGAGCACCCTTTGGTGATATCGAGCGCCGTCATCGGCCTGCCGCACGAGGATATGGGCTCGACAGTCCACGCTATAGTGCAGGCTCGTCCCGGCCTCTCCGCGGAGATGCTGCTGGCGCATCTGGCCGAGCGGCTGGTGACCTATAAGCTCCCGCGCACTATCGAATTTGTTGCCGAGCCGCTTCGCGATGAGGCGGGAAAAGTGCGCCGGACCCAGCTTCGGGACGTGAGGATTGCGCAGATGAAGGCTACGGCGTGGCGAGCGTAACCGAAGACGGTTGTTCGGGCGACTCGCCGCAACGCCACAAAAGTGCATGTCGGGATCGCCGCAGGAGGGCAGGTATTCGCGGATTTCCTCGGCCGGGATAGCCCATCGCGGTGGGACGGTCCGACCGCGGCGATCACATCAACGCGCTTTCTGATGCCGTAATTCGCGAGCTGACGAGAGCCGCTGAAAGTTTTGATAGCGACACCGGAACCTCAGTCGCCATCCTACAGAAGTCGTTCAGCGCTGGACGTGGCCCCGCGGCTCCGTCAGTTCGGATCGGACCGCGAGTAAGGTCGAGATGAACCAGGCGACGGTTTCCACGATCGAAGCCCCTTGCATCGGTCAGACTTTGCCGAGCCACACAGAAAAAGCTCGTATTGTGTCAGTAACTGAAGAATTTCGTCTGCGCGATGCCTTACTTTGGGGAACTTCGCCTCGTGCGGGGATATATCGTCTGCGCAGGAGCCCGAGTCTAAGAGCGGCACAATATCACCGATCCGACAGCCGAGTTAGATGAAAAGCAGATCCGCCTTCCCGCTCAGGGTTCGCAACATACGCAAGCCCGAGGTCGAGGCCAGGATCAAGCGTGTGCTCGACAGCGTCCGGCTCGTTTTCCTCGGGCGAGCAGTAGCGCCTCGCTCTCACCCGCGCGCTCGTCTTCGATCCCAAATTTGTGCCAGTTTGGCGGCGAAAACAAGCTCCACGACGGCGTCGTGGCGATGAACGGCACGACCTGCAAAGCGGAGCTGCCCGGCCCAGGTAATGTGCACGCGATAGTCATCAATGTAAAGGCAGTCGGCCGGCCGAGCGTGCTGTCATCGCGAGCAGGTAAAGCTCAAGGGCGCCGGGCTCGCGACCCAATGTTTCACAAAGCTCATCTACTACGGCCACGATATACGCACCCGCATCTCGGTGTCTGGCCGTGATGACTTCCTTGGTCAAGCCGCCAAAGTCGGATTTCGTGGCGCGGGTCGAGCCTGGCGCAGAAATCACTGCGCTGGAAGCCGAGAATCGTCGGGCGCTCGACGCGCCGCGACAACGCCGCGAGCCTTGCTTAGCAAACGAGGCCGCGAATTGGGCAACCCCGCCTTTATCCTGAAGCATAGTACGGAGAGTGGACGATGATGAAGTCATTAATGGCAGCCAGCGCTCTGGCCTTAACTGGTCTTGCAGTGAGCGCGACGATCACCCTGCCACCTGCTTTCGCCGGCGATCAGCTCACGATTACCGCTGGAGGCGGAGCCCTCCAGGCTAGCCAGCGCAAGGCTCTATTTCAGCCCTTCTCAAGGGCGACCGGGATCAAGATCACCGAAGACGAATACAATTATGAGGTCGACAAGATCCTCGCCATGGTCGAGACGAAAACGGTGAGCTGGGACGTCGTCGACATCAATCAATCGGCGGCCGTAAGGCTGTGCGACGCAGGTGTCCTCGAAGCACTCGACTGGAAGAAACTGGGTCTTGACCGGTCTAAGTTCCTTGGGGACAGCAAGTATGATTGCGGCGTGCCGACTCACGTCTCTGCGGCAGTTCTCGCCTATGACAAGGACAAGCTGCCAAATGGCCCCAAGACCATTGCCGACCTGTTCGATCTTCAGAAATTTCCGGGCAAACGAGGACTGTATAAGGATCCCTACACTAATCTCGAATGGGCGCTGATCGCCGACGGCGTGGCCAAAAAGGACGTCTACAATGTCCTCAGCACGTCCGAAGGCGTGGAGCGCGCCTTGAGGAAGCTCGATACGATAAAGAAGGACGTGATCTGGTGGACAAGCGGCGCACAGCCTCCGCAGCTACTGGCTGACGGCCAGGTCGTCATGACCTCGGCCTGGAACGGCCGGATCTATGATGCTATCAAGAACTCGGGCAAGCACTTCGAGATCATGTGGGACGCCCAAATTGCGAGCTTCAACTTATGGTCGATCCCCAAGGGTACTCCGCACCGGGACGAGGCTTATAAGTTTATTGGTTTCGCCGCTTCGCCTCAGTCTCAAGCCGAAATGACGCAGTACATCGCCTACGGTACTGGTAACACAGAGGCCACGAAGCTAATTGACCCGGCGATTCTATCCGAGCTTCCGAGTGCGCCGGAGCATGTGGCCCAGGCGATCGATTTTGACGTGGTCTTCTGGATTGAGAAAGGCGACCAGCTGCGCCAGCGCTTCACCGCTTGGCTTACGAAATAGTACTGAAGAGAAGGAAGGGGGAGGATGTTGGTTTCTCCCCCTGGGCGATCCCGGAAATGCGTGTCCCGAGCCGCGTTGCCGATGTTCTTGCGATCGTTATATTCTTTCAGTTGGAAAAGCGTCGGCTCGCAAATGCCGCAGTTGATGCGCAGCAGAATGGCATCCCGCCGCCGAGTTGGAGCTCTCAGTTCAGTTGCGAACGCCGAGGAAAGCGGACCTTTTCCTCACCATCTCCTTTTCGATCGTTTACTTCGCGAGCCAAGCAGTAAAGCGCTGGCGCAGCTCATCGCCTCTCTCGACCCGGAAGGTTGCATCGGGAATGATCGCCTTCGCTAGATTGTCAGGCGCAGTTGGAAGGTAGGGCATGATCGCTGGATCCACCAAAGCCATCGCGTCCGTGTTGCTGGGGGAGTAAGCAATATAGCGGGTCAGGTCGGCCTGCGCATGGGGTGAAGCGGCGAAGGCGATGAACTTATATGCCTCCTCCCGCCGTGGAGTGCCCTTGGGAATTATCCAGACATTCGCGGACGTCGTGGCGGCATCCCACATCATAGCAAAATGCTTGCCCGAGTTCTTGATCGCATCGTAAACGCGGCCGCTCCAGGCTGCGGTCATGACGACCTGTCCGTCGGCAAGGAGCTGCGATGGCTGAGCGCCGGAGGTCCACCAGACGACGTCTTTCTTGATCGTGTCAAGCTTACTGAAGGCACGCTCAACGCCCTCAGGCGTGCGAAGGACCTTATAAACATCCTTGATGGGCACTCCATCCGCGACGAGCGCCCATTCGAGAAGGCCATCGGGGCTTTTATACAGTCCTCGTTTGCCGGGAAACTTCTTCAGGTCGAAAAGGTCGGCGATAGTCTGCGGGCCGTTCGACAGCTTGTCCTTGTCATAGGCGACAACTGTTGCGGCGATGTGCGTCGGAACCCCACAGTCAAACTTGTCAGCCCCCAGAAACTTGGACCGGTCGAGGCCCAACTTCTTCCAGTCAATCTCTTCAATGAGACCCTGATTGCACAATTCAATGGACCAGAGCGAGGATTGGTCGATCACATCCCAGCTCACGGTTTTCGTCTCGACCATGGCACGGATCTTGTCGAGCTCAAAACTATATTCGTCTTCGGTGATTTTGATACCGGTCGCCTTGGTGAATGGCTGGAATAGGGCCTTGCGCTGGCTGGCCTGGAGTGCTCCGCCTCCGCCGGTAATCGTGAGCTGATGGTCCGCCATAGCAGGTCTTTGGGCCAAACATGCGATTGCGGCTAACATTGCGACTTTCAAAGATCGGATCATGATTCGAAGTCCTTCATCTGCCGCTCTCGGAAGAGAAGCTGTGTCAAAAAAACGGCCAAAAGCCCCCCGTGTTGCGTGACAGCTCTCATGCTATGGAGGCGTGAGCGCCGACAACTGCATATTGTGGCGACAGCTTGTGGTCGACAAAAGGCTCCTGCCTTTCAATGAAATATTATCGGCCGGAAGAGGTGAGATTCTTCAATGTGATCGGCCTTGCTGCCGAAACAATGCGTTGAAAGCGCGAATGCGAAGGTATATGTCGACCCATCCTTTGTGCGCGGCTGGATTGGGGACAAAAGCATCAAGATTCTCAAGGAAGCCACTGTTGGCGTTGCGCGTTACAGCAGAGACTTCAAACGCTGGCCTGTACGGCTTGCCAGACATCAAGCCGCGGTGTCGTTGGGAGGCTGACATTCGATGCCAGCGCTCAAGCTGGTCGCGCTCTAACTACACGACACCGTCTACGGCTCCAGAGCGCCTGTCCCCCGCTTTACGCGCACTTCCGTAGAGACTACCGTTGTGTGCTCGACATTGACGCGAATCAGCTTCACCGGCCATTCTACTGCCTCCAGTCCGTGCCGCGAGCTTCGATCTGGCGCAACGCGGCGCGCCACTCAGGCAAGCCGAATTCGGCCTTGGCACGCCGCCCCTTGGCACGCCTTGCGTATTCTGCAACCACCTCGGGGGCAATCGGTGTGGGATGCTCGCCGAGGCCGCGCGCAATGATCTCGATTTCGCAGGCACGGTTCAGCATGTACATGCGATGGAGCGCACCGGGAATGGTGGCTCCGACCGTGAGCAGACCGTGGTTGCGTAGAATTATCGAATCGCCTTGCTGACAGCTCAGACCGAGCGCGAGGCCCTCTGCCTCTTCGCTCGGCTGACCGTACTCGTGATAAGCGAGTTCGTCATAAACCTCGAGAGCATCCTGGCTGATGGGCCGTAGGCCCCTCTTCAATACCGCGATTCCTGTGCCAGGTCGTGTGTGGGTATGCATCACACAGTTGGCGTCTGGCCTGGCCCTGTATATGCCGCCGTGAATAGTGAATCCTGCGGAGTTGAGTGCCCCAGTCCCAGAGTGGATTTTACCATCGACGTCTACCTTCACTAGGCTGGACGCTGTGATTTCGCTGAATAGGAAGCCGTAGCTGTTGATCAGAAAGCAGTCTGGCTCATTGGGCACGCGCGCCGACAGGTGAGTGTTGATCGAGTCGGTCCAGCCATAGAAATCGCAGATGCGGTAAAGCGCGGCTAGGTCAGAACGAATCTGCCATTCGGTGCCGCTCATATTCGAGTTATCATGCTGGGCGACTGTATTCATCAGGCGGGCTCCTCTTCCTTCTCACTTAAGGGCGTAGATTTCGCTAAAAACCCTCATACGGTTCGCGGCAACATCTGTTAGGGCAGCTCCTATCAATTAAGTAGACCACTCTCCGATAGATCGGCCTGTGCCGTAGGGACGTCAACGATGAGGATTTGCCGCCGTTACTGCGGCGGTCCTCCCCGAGGCATTTCAACCCACCAATCTAACAGCAGTCGAATGCGGACTAGTGCAAAGAACGGCGCGCGGACGGCTAAATTCGTCGTTCGTGCTATCTTTCAAGATTAATAGCCGCCGTCAGGGAGCTCGGAGGGGAGCGCCGAGCAGTACTCTTGCTGGGCCGGCCCTGGGTGCTTCTAGAAACTCTGCATCTTCCTGGCCGTTGCCACGACGCGGGTGGTCGGATGCATGGACATGGGAAGTTGGGTCCTAGTATCCCGCGAGCCGGGCCAAGCGGTTCGCGTGATAATCCGCGTCGCCGAACAATTCGGCAAGCACTCGCTGCCTTTTCATGTAGAAGCCGATATCGTACTCGTCGGTCATGCCGATGCCACCGTGCATCTGAATGCCCTCCTGAACAGCGAGAGCGCTAGCCATGCTTGTCATGGCTTTGGCCACCATCACAGCCTCTTCAGCGCCATCCTCGTCACGGTCGAGCAGCTGCTGGGCGTTGAGTGCGGCGGCGCGCGCGACCTCCACCTCCGCGTAGAGGTGGGCGGCGCGGTGTTGCAGCGCTTGGAACGAGCCAATCGGTCGATCAAACTGCTTTCTTTGTTTGAGGTAATCAATGGTCATTTTCAAAGCGCAGGCGCCCAAACCCACCATTTCAGCCGCGGCCCCGGCGCGCAATGCGCTGAGCATTTTCTTCAGTCTTCCAAATCCTTCATCCACTTCGCCGATAACTGCCTCTGCGGATACCTCCACACCATGAAACTTCAAACGTGCGGCGAGGCTCGCGTCGATCAGGCGGTCGGCCTCCGCCGTAAGATTCGCCGCGTCCTTTTCAACAAGGAGGAGTGTGACGCCCAGCTCCTCGTGGTCGGCGCCGGCGGTCCGGGCCGCGACAATCAAAAAGTCGGCCACGTGGCCGTATTTCACGAAACGCTTTTCGCCGACCAATCGGAAACCGCTGCCAAGGCGCTCGGCCTTCAACTTGATCCGCTCGGGCCGATGACGTACCGATTCGTCGAGAGCCAGCGTGCCCACCGCCTCGCCGGTACAGATCCGAGGCAGCCAGGCTTGCCGCTGATTTGCTGAGCCACCCTTCAGCGCCGTGACCGCCCCGACCGCCGTCATGAGGAATGGTGAGGGTGTTAGGTTGCGGCCAATCTCCTCCAGCACGACGCCGGCCTCGACATGCCCGAGCCCAGAGCCGCCGTCGGCCTCATCCAACAGGATGCCGTTCAGGCCGAGCTCGGCGAAGCGCTTCCAGAGATGCGCCGAAAAGCCAGTCCTGTCATCTGCATCCCGCAGCGCGCGCATATGGCCGACTGGCGCTTGTTCTGCAAGGAACGACCGAACAGTGTCGCTAAGCATCATTTGATCTTCGGTGTGGAAGAGGGGCACGAGGTTAATCTCCGGGTAGCTGAAGAATGCGCTTAGCGATGATGTTGAGCTGCACTTCAGACGTGCCGCCTTCGATGGAGTTGGCTTTAGTGCGCAACCAAGCACGCGCATCAGCGCCCTGCCGCGAGCGCTCACTATCCCATTCCAGCGCATCCGCCCCGCCGGCAGCCATGATCAACTCATACCGCTGCTTGTTCAACTCGGTCCCGAAGTACTTGATCATGGAGGCCTGTGCGGGATGGCCACGCCCGCCCGTTAGCTCATCGGTAAAACGCTCAGAGGCTGCTCTAAACGCCTCAGCGCGGATCTCGAACAGCGCGATGCGGCTCCTCAATATCGGGTCGTTCAGTCGTCCGTCCGGTTCGGTTCCGAGCGTCACTTTGGCCGTCTCGCCGAGTGACAGCGGCGGACTCTCTAAGCCAATGCCGGAAATGTTTTCGCGTTCGTGACTCAGCAAGTATTTGGCGACGTCCCAGCCTTTGTTTAACTCACCGACCAAATTCTTCTTCGGTACCTTTACGTTCTCTAAAAACGTCTCACAGAAGGGCGAGTACCCCGAGATCAGCTTGATCGGTTTGACCGAGATCCCAGGCGTTTCCATATCCAAAAGCAGGAACGAGATGCCGTTGTGCTTGCTTGAGCTATCGGTTCGCACAAGGCAGAAGATCCAGTCGGACTTGTGGGCGTTGCTGGTCCAAATCTTCTGACCGTTTACGAGGAAATGATCGCCCTTGTCCTCGGCCCGGGTCGCCAGCGAGGCGAGGTCGGAACCGGCGCCCGGCTCGGAATAGCCTTGGCACCATTGGATGTCGCCGCACGCCAACTTTGGCAGGTGCTTTAACTTCTGCTCCTCGGTGCCGTATCTCAGCAACGTTGGGCCGAGCGTTTGGAGGCCGAATGGATCCAATGGACTGCGGCAACCGAGACGGCCCATCTCCTCTCGAAGGACCTTCGTCTCCTCGTGGGATAGCCCTGCACCGCCGTACTCTCTCGGCCACTCTGGCGCAGTCCAGCCCTTCTCGGCCATGCGGTCCAACCAAACCTTTTGCGTAGCGTTTTTGAAAACCGCGCGACGGCCGCCCGAGACGACGTCGTCCGCAGAGCGAACCGGCTCGCGCATTTCTGCAGGGCAGTTGGTTGTGAGCCATGCCCGTGCTTGTTGGCGGAATGCATCAAGATCGTTCACCGTCGTACGCCTTTCTCTGCTAATTGCTTGCCCCTCCGACGCGACGAAATACGTCGCACAATAACCGACCACGGCGGGAGCTGGGTCTGTCATCGCTAATCATAGGGCAACGGAAAATGGTGACCTTGTTCTTCGGAGCGGGAAACAATGAGCGTTGGCTACGGCCGCTCGTCTCTCGACATTGTCGCCGGCACCGCAAATATCAGGAGCCTTCTTCACCGCGGAAGCCGCTTGATTCAGCATCAAACATCATTGGCCAATTTGCACTTGACTGATCTCCGGACTCAGGCGCCCCGCCCAATGGGGGCGTAGACCAACCTAGCGCACCAACGACGGCAAAAGTCGTCGAGAGACGGGCGATTGGCGCGGGATTTCTTCGCAAACTGCGTATTTTAACGCAACCGATCTTATCCCAGGCATGCACGGCGCAATGAGGCAGATTGTTTTTACATGTCCCCCACCCGCAGAGTGGCGCCCGCCACGAGCTGAGGGAGCACGCGAGCTGCTTTACCGTCGCTCCCCAGCGCCTGCTCACCGACAGGGCTTACGAAGGAAAATCCCCGCGAGAGTGGCCGGGAATCGACGATGCCGGGCCGTCTTGCAGCCGGAGCATGAGACCTCTTACCCCAGGATCTCGCGAGCTTGAAACAGCGCAATCCCTTGCGCGCTTCTTCTGCTGACTCGAAGACTTCCGTCGCATCCGCAGCCGCTGCTACGAGCGTCAGATATGTACGCTGCTGATCGTAGCCGCTACGGTTAGAGTTTTGGTCCAGTTGCTCGCCAAAGTGGTGAGCGCGAGCGCCCACGGTCGAGGCAGGGATTAATCCATCTTATTTGAGAGGGAATAATCGCGATCGCAGCACTACGCATTTTGATCAACTGCGGCGCCTTTCAGTGCGATCATCTTCGAGATTGCGCCCAAGAATCACAGAGAGTCATGCTGGCGCCGGTCTAGCCGGTTCAGCTTCGGCATTAGGGTCGATGCAGAGCGAAATAGCCACCGCCCATGGGAAATTTCCCCATCGATCGTCCGACATCCGCGGAATTTGTGCAGTGGCCAGCGCTATGTTGCCGGCGTCTGGTTGGGCGATGAAGTTTGGCCAACGGTAGGCGACTGTTTGAATGGTGTGCAGCATGGGAAAAATTGTCAAGATCGAAGCTCACGATAGGATCGCCGTTATCACGATCAACAGCCCTCCCGTGAATGCGCTCTCGGCGGATGTACGGAATGGACTGTTCGAGAGTTTCGAGCGTGTTCTTGCCTCCGACGCTGAGGCTGTGGTGCTGATCTGCGATGGCCGCACTTTTATCGCTGGGGCGGACATCACCGAATTCGGCGGTCAGGTGAACGGTGCGAGCCTATCTCAAGTCCAAGCGGCAATGGAGAATTCGTCCAAGCCGGTAATTGCCGCGATCCATGGCACCGCGCTGGGCGGCGGGCTAGAGGTGGCGCTGTGCGCTCACTACCGTGTGGCGGTGTCCTCGGCCAAGGTGGGGCTGCCGGAAGTCGCGTTAGGCCTCATTCCCGGCTCCGGAGGCACGCAGCGACTGCCGCGTATCGTGGGCGTCGAGAAGGCTCTGGAGCTGGTTACGTCCGGCCGTCATGTGCCCGCTCAGGAGGCACTGGCCATGGGTTTGATTGACGAACTCGTGGAGGAGGGCAAACTGAAGGAGGGCGCTATTGCCCTCGCGTGCAAGGTGGTTGCCGAAGGCAAGCCGCTGGTGAAGATCCGTCAGAACAGTGCCAAGCTGGAAGTGGCCAAAAGGCATCCCGAGATCTTTGATAATTTCCGAAAGGCCAACGCGCGGAAATTTCGAGGGTTGCTGGCTCCCGAATACAACATCCGCGGCATTGAAGCTGCTGTGAGTTCGAACTCATTTGAGGACGGCCTGCGAGTCGAGCAGCAACTCTTCACGGAGCTGGAGTGCGGTCCGCAATCGGGTGCTCAGCGCTACTACTTCTTCGCCGAGCGTCAGGCGCGGAAGATCCCGGACGTGCCGGACGGCACCCCGACACGGCCGATCAATAAGGTCGGCATCCTGGGCGCGGGTACCATGGGCGGCGGTATCGCCATGAATTTCGCCAACGCCGGAATTCCCGTGACCATCGTCGAGATCAAGCAAGAGGCGCTCGACCGAGGCTTCGGCGTGATCAAGTCGAACTACGAGCGGACGGCCGCGCGTGGCGGTTTGACGCCCGAGCAGGTGAATCAGCGGATGATTCTGCTGACGGGCTCGCTTGCCATGGAAGACTTCGCCAATTGCGACCTAATCATCGAGGCAGTGTTCGAGCGCATGGACATCAAGAAGCAGGTGTTCGCCAAGCTGGACAGCATCTGCAAGCGCGGCGCGATCCTGGCCACGAACACGTCGGAGTTGAACGTCGACGAGATCGCTGCGGCAACGACGCGGCCGGAGGATGTGATCGGGCTACACTTCTTTTCGCCGGCCAACGTAATGAAGCTGCTGGAGGTCATCCGCGGTGAGAAAACCGCTAAGGACGTTATAGCGACGGCGATGAACTCGGCCAAGATGATTGGAAAGGTCGCGGTGCTGGCCCGCGTGTGCTACGGCTTCATCGGCAACCGCATGCTGGCCCAACGCGAGCGCGAGGCAAAGAAATTGGTTCTGGAGGGGGCGAGTCCCTGGGACGTGGATCAGGTCCTCTACGACTTCGGCTTTCCCATGGGCCCCTTCCGTATGGCCGATCTGGCGGGACTGGACCTCGGGTGGGTGAGGGAGGAATCGACGAGCTCCACGTTGCGTGAGGTCTTTTGCGAGATGGGGCGCTTTGGGCAGAAGACCGGCGCCGGTTATTACGATTACGACGAAAACCGCAACGCCAAACCCTCGCTGATCACCGAAAAGATCATAAGCGACTTCATGGCTAAATTTGGCAAGAGCTCGCGCAAGATCTCTGATGAAGAGATCCTCGAGCGTTGCATTTATCCGATGATCAATGAAGGGGCGAAAATCCTGGAGGAAGGTAAGGCGCTCCGAGCTTCCGATATCGATGTGGTTTGGGTCAATGGATACGGCTGGCCGGTCTACCGCGGGGGGCCAATGTACTACGCCGACCAAATCGGGCTGAATAAAGTTCTTGCCAAGATGAAGGAATTGCAGGCCACCATGGGGGACGACTTCGAGCCGGCGCGCCTGCTAGAGAAGCTGGTTGCCGACGGCAAGACGTTCGCCAACTTCGATCAGCTCCAAAAAACGATCTAGCTAGTCTGGACCAGTTCATCCTGGCAGGAGCCGGATGAGCGGATTCAACCTGAAAGGACATCTTCTCTCATGCGTGAAGCCGTCATCGTCGCCGCAAAGCGGACCCCCATCGGCAAAGCCTACCGCGGCGCGTTCAACAATACCTACGGAGCAACTCTGGCCGCAGAGTCGATACGCGCAGCTGTAGTGCAGGCAGGTATCGATCCGGGCGAGATCGATGATGTAGTCATGGGCACAGCATTGCCGCAAGGCACTACCGGCTATAACATCGCTCGTCAGGCTGCGCTGCGTGCTGGTCTTCCGGACACCGTCTCCGGCATGACTGTTGACCGACAGTGCAGCTCGGGGCTTATGGCTGTAGCCGCTGCTGCCAAGTACATCGTAAACGACGGCGCCTCGATCGCGATCGGAGGGGGCGTAGAGTCGATTAGCCTCGTGCAAAACGACAAGTCGAACCGCTTTATGACTGCTGATCCCTGGCTAGAGGAGCGCATCCCTGAAATTTGGATCTCGATGATCGAAACTGCCGAACTTGTCGCCGAGCGCTATGGCATTAGACGTGAGGAGCAGGACGATTACGCCCTGCAGTCGCAGCAACGCACCGCCCAAGCCCAGGCACAAGGCCGCTTCGCTCACGAAATCGTCCCGGTCACTACCATCATGAAGGTGGTGGTCGACAAGGAAACCGGCCAGACCGCGGAAAAGAAAATCATCATTTCCGCCGATGAGGGCAATCGTCCCCAGACCACACTGGACGACCTCAAGAAGCTTCACCCTGTTTTCAAAGGCGGTCGCTACCTGAAGGAGGGCAAATTTGTCACTGCCGGGAACGCCAGTCAGCTCTCGGACGGTTCGGCTGCGGTCCTGATGATGGAGCGCAAGCAGGCCGAGAAGCGCGGGCTTAAGGCGCTAGGTGCCTACCGCGGTATGGCGGTAGCCGGCTGCAGGCCCGAGGAAATGGGCATTGGCCCAGTCTTTGCCATCCCGAAGCTCTTGGACCGCAATGGCTTGAAGATCGATGACATCGGTATCTGGGAGTTGAACGAGGCTTTCGCGTCTCAAGTGCTCTATTGTCGGGACAAGCTCGGTATCCCGTATGAGAAGTTGAACGTCTCGGGTGGCGCGATCGCCATCGGCCACCCCTACGGTATGACGGGGGCACGCTGCGTTGCGCACGCCCTATATGAAGGGAAGCGCCGTGGAGCGAAGTACGGTGTAGTCACGATGTGTGTCGGAGGTGGCATGGGCGCTGCCGGTCTTTTTGAGATCTTCTGAGGCCATCGAGACGATCACCAAGCTGGCCACCGCACGAGAAGCTGTTCCGCTCTCCCCAATGATGCCGGATAAACCAGCGGTTAGCTGTGGAGAGGACACTCTTACGGATCAGCTTGAGGCGCGCGAGGCGCGTCGCGCGTGCGTTGGAAGGGCTGGGCGTTAAGCTCGGTGATTTGGTAACCCATCGGACTCCCTAACGGCGTTCTTTATCGAGGCTTGCTGGGGCGTCTGGAAAATGGGCGCGAGACCGCAGCCTGTTTCCTTCCGCCACGGGCCGAGCTCCAGGCCATAGTCGACCTCGCCGATCCGTCCGTGGTAATCGCATTGGCGGACATGGAAACGGGCCGGCGCCGGATCACCGTCCAGGACCTGCTTAGGCTGTCCGATGCCGCGCTTCGATGCGGAGGGTGTGCTCGCCGAGATAGAGCGGCGAAGCGCGACGTGGGTCTACTTGGTGCCCACTTGATGAGCCGCATCTAGCGGCTGCCGGAAGAGGTGCGGGCTCGCTACGACCTTTCTTCGCTGAAGACGCTCTGGCACTTCGCGGCACCCTGTCCGCCTTGGCTCAAGGAGGCCTTTATCAACTGGCTTGGGCCGGAGATCATATTGGAGCTGTATGGCGGGAGCGAAAACCAGGCCGGGACGATCATCACTGGTCGCGAATGGCTCGAGCCATCGAGCTTCCGTCGGCCGCGTGAGCTGGGGCGAAATCAAGATCGTGGACGCTGACGGAAACATACTACCGCCGGGACAGGTGGGCGACATATACTTGCGCGAAATCGAGGGGCAGCGCGCGCCTACGCCTACCGTGGCGCCACCGCCCGCACGCTGGCCGGCGGCTGCGAGAGCCTCGGGGACATCAGTCACTTCGACGAGGAGGGGTACCTATATTTCGTCGACGGGCGCACGGACATGATCCTGGTAGGCGGGTCGAACGTCTATCCAGCCCAAGTCGAGGCCGCCATCGACGAACATCCATTGGCGATTTCGATCGCCGTGAGTTCGTTGACGACCCGCTTCGCGATGAGGCGGGAAAAGTGCGCCGCATTCAGCTCCGCGACGAGCGTATCGCCCGAATGAAGACGGGCCAGACCCAAGTGCAGAAAAGCCCATGCCTGAGGAATGGCTGCGGCAGCTTACATCTGCGCGCGGCCACAGAAGTTTTGTATCGGAGGGGAATTCGCGCTCGCTGTCGCCCTCGATTTCCGGATTATGGCGCGGGCATCCGCATCCACCTTCCCCGATATCATCCTCGTCACGAATACTAGCCGGCAAACCATCTCGCTGCAGCTGGTTCGTGCGGCGCGTGCCAAGCCGGCAGATCAGCGCATTTCCGCAAAAGCGCACGTGGGGTCACTGGAGCGAGCGAATTTGGCGCCACGCGGCGATGAAGCTCGCGAAAGACTCCAGCGCAGCATCCTCTGATCACGGTGACGAAGCGATCGATCGTCTCGCCGGTGCGCTTGACGATCTTGCGAATTACATGGATCTTGATCACGCGATGTGGGCATGCCTGACTGCTTGGAAGCGCGAGCGGGAAGCGTTCTTCGGCGCAATGAGCCGTAGACAGGCTAGCGTGCCTATCAGGTACGCAGCACAGTCTTACCGTTCCTGATCACTGTCGTGCCGCGATCGATCACTCGGGCCTCGAACGAGATCACGTTTCCGTCTCGCCAGAGATCGACGGCGATGGACTCGCCGGGGAACACAGGCGCCGAGAAGCGCGCCTGATGGCTCAGGATCCTCGTTGGATCGTAATCGCAGAACTCCTGCAGCACCGCCCGGCAGGTAATGCCGAAGGTACACAGGCCATGCAGGATCGGCCGCGAGAAGCCGGCCCGCTTCGCGAAATCGGGATCGGAATGAAGCGGATTAAGATCACCGTTCAGTCGATAGAGCAGCGCCTGGTCTGGCCGGGTATCTAACGAGATCAAAGAGTCCGGCTTGCGCGTCGGGACGAGGTGAGGCTCGGGTGCGCCCGCCGACGGCCCGCCAAAGCCACCGTCGCCGCGGGCGAAGGTGGAGGTAGTCAGGGTGGCAATCTTCCCGCCACTGTCGTCAGTCCACACGGTCTCATCGACGACGACGGCGCCCTTGTCCTTTCCCTTGTCGTAGGCGCCGATCGTGCGGCTGGTGGCCGTGAAGGTGCCCGACGGCGGCAGCGGCTTGTGCAATTCGATCTTCTGCTCGCCATGCACCAACATCAGCAAGTTCAGCCGGCTGATCCGGAGGCGGGGCTTTTGCTCCATCTGCGGCCCAGAACGACGCCCCTTGCCGGAAGCCAGCACTGTGGCAGCCGTCGGCGCGGCCTTGATATCCTTTTCATATACGAACGACAACTCGCGCTCGTTCATTGGATCGCGGCCCATGCCGATTCCCAGCGCATATAGCATCACGTCCTTCTCACTATAGGTAAAGACGCGTCGCTCTGGCTTCTGCTCCAAGATATCGGGATAATAGATCGGCATGGAATATCCTTCGGAACTACACGTCGCCGTGCTGCTAGCGGCCCGCGATAAGCCCTCGGCGGCTATCGAGCAATCCAGCAGCTTCGCTACGCTCCTCCGAGCGCATCATCGAGAATGGCTTTGAGGCGCGTGGCCTCCTTTTCCAGCTCACGATCCAAGTCCGTCTTGACGGCTACGGCAGAGTTCAGCAATGACGGCGTGACCCAGCTACCCCACGTAAGAGCGGACGTGCTGCTGGCCACGAAAGCAACCGTACAAATCGCAAGTATGAGTCTGGGCAGTTTCACTGAGCTTCCTCAATTTGATGAAGTGCATCAAGCAGCTTGCTGCTGGACTAAGTCTTGGAGCTAAGGAACATTGACTAGTGGCATAGAGGCCGTCGGACGCGGCGCGAAATCAATTTGGTGCTCACCGCGTGCTGCCAGCAGGATTACAAAGGCCGTAAGGAGGAGGAGAAGTCCGCGCATTTTCACAGAAAGCTATCGCAATGATGACGGGTAGCATCCGATGCCCTCGTGACGTAATCCCGCGGCCATCGATCGTTCCAGGTCTATTACCGAGCAAAAATATCCCGAACTCGATAATCTATTTATAAGCAGGTTGACGTCGAATTTCGGCGCGATCGCGCCGAAAAAAGGGCCTTATGCCCCGATAACGGCCGGAATAATGCGTGAAGTCGAATTATGTTTTACCGGCCGTTCAGACGTTTGCTCGACCGGATGTTATTCTTGGGTTTGTGGTGCAATGAGGCATTCCATGCATAATTATGATCTTGTCTCCGGTAGCCTATTGGCGCTGACCGCAGCCGGCGTCGCGCTGCTCTGCTCCAGCCTCCTCGCATTTACGTTTATTTAGAGCACGATGAGATTTTCGTCCGCGGTCTTCTGCTTTCACGGAGGTACAGACCTCATGCGATATGCTTTGTTCATCGTCGGAGTTGCATTTACCGTTCTGGTCGGGTTGGGAGCGCGTTCGACCGCCGCTCCGCGACATCATTCGGCGCACATGCCCGTGGTTCCTTCAGATCTTTATTGTCTGCAGGGCCGGGTCTGGGGGTATCCCGGCAACTGCCAATTCTCGACGTACGAACAGTGCACGGTCACTGCTTCCGGCACAGACGCGTATTGCGGTATCAATCCGTTCTATGCCTTTGGACCAGATGGAAGGCAAGCGCACTAGTGGAGTTGAGGAGGGGTTTGCCGGGGACGGCGTTGGAAATGGGCTCTGACGCAATTGTGGTGCAGCACTGGTCATGTGGCGCCGATTAGCCGAGCCTGTAGCAAGTCGAGCTTGGCGCGTCCGTACATTTGGCGTTTGACCAGTTTGAGCTTGGTGATCTGGCCCTCGGTCTGTCCGTTGGACCATGACGTCGCGATCGCTGCGCTGACAGCGGCCTTGTCCTTGATGACGCCATTGGCGAAGGACATGACGAGGCTTGCGCGCGCTCGTTCCAACCATGGTTCAAGCTCTACGTGAGCCTTCTTGCGGATCATCGCATGGAAAGCGGCTATGATCTCTCGAGCTTCCACCAAAAGAGGAACGCCTTGCTCGATCGCCGCAATGGTGACGGTTTCTGACTTTGATAGCGTATCGCGGCCATTGGTCATCAGGCGAGCGATCGTTCTCGCGGATGGTACCCGCTGCAGGCTCTGAGCATCGGGCATTTCGGCACGTCGACGGCGTGTCGTCCATTCGGTAACGACCCGCAGCGAGCCTCTAAATCCCTGCGCCTTGAGGCAACGCCAAAGGTCGGCGCCATTACAACGGCCAGCAGTCCACTGAGCGTCGAGCCACGGCAGGTAGTGCTCGAGCGAGCTCTCGCGCCCCCTGAACACGTCGGATCGCTGACCTCGCAATACCCTGCGGATGAGGCCCCGGCTATGGCCGGTGAGCCGTAAGCGCTGTTCAGCGGCCACCTACCCGATGACGGTGTGATCTGCGAGTCTGCGGTTCGGTTTGGACCGTTAGGC
>NZ_JBVVPP010000087.1:0-16006 GCF_055811315.1 Bradyrhizobium sp. MI1.4
CTTCACCAGCTGATTGTCCACGGTGTCCAGGCTCTCGCTGGTTTCCGTCAAAAACTCCCGCAACAGATCATCCATGAAAACAGGCCTTCATACAGGGAGGGCGCGCACACAAGACGTGATGCGCCAATTCGGAATGGGGCCAGCTTCACCGCAAAGCGTTTAATAATGGTTGAGTATGTGGAAAAGAACGGAACCAACAAAGAGATAAGGCGCTCCGGACAAGCCGAAGCGCCTCGTAAAGATTCGATTAACGTTTGAGAGCGGCGGCGTGTCTACGACGCGATAATGGTGATGGCCTCGCCTTCGTGCGCGAGCCTCACGGTCAGCCCGCAAGCCTCTGCCAACAGCCGCGTATAATAAGGCTGGATCGCATGTGCATCCGCAGCCGGGCCGCGCTCGCCGCTCAGGAGCTCGGAGATGTTCTGCGGCAGGCGCGCATTATGTCCGGTCGCGGTGATGCGGAAGCTCATGGTCTCGCCCTCGCCGATCGGATCGATCGTCAGCGTGCCGCCGCGCGGGATCGTGTGCTGCGAAACGACCAGCATGTTGAGCAGCAGCTTGACGCGATTCTTCGGCAGCAAGATCCGCGGCAGATTCCAGGTGATCGAGCACTTGCCGTCCTCGATGTGGCCGCGCGCCATGGTCTGGGCATCGCCGAGATCGATCTGCGCGCCGGACGAGCCGGCCGCACCAAAAGCGAGGCGGCAGAACTGGAGGCGAGCGGAGGCGGTTTTCGCGCTCTTGCGTATCAAGTCGAGTGCGAACTCGCGGTCGTCGGGCTTGGGATCGTCGTCGAGCACTTCGAGCCCATTGACGATGGCGCCGACAGGGCTGATGAGATCGTGGCAGACCCGCGAGCACAGCAGCGCAGCGAGTTCGAGCGCATCTGGAGCGGTGGCGGTAGCGGGTGACGAAGCGTCAGACATAAAGGGTTCCTGGAATTGCACGGCGCGGACGCAGCGAATCAAGCATGCTTGACGAATGCCGCAGGTTCTAACATTCGCTGGCACGTGGCAGCTAGCTTGCGATCGGTTCGAAGCGGCCCTAATGCCGCGGCGAATCACTCGCTTAGGGATGGAATTGCCGATGAATGAGGCATGCAGGTGAAGCGGATCATCGACGGCGCGGCCGCCTCCCACCTGATGGAGCCGCTCACCGCCCTGGTGGTGAAGGCGGGCGAAGCCATCCTCGCGGTCAACCGCGCAGCGATGCGGGTCGACGGCAAGCAGGACGGCTCGCCGGTGACCGAGGCCGACCTTGCGGCCGACCGCATCATCGCGGACGGGCTGGCACAGCTTGCGGGCGACATCCCGACGCTCTCGGAAGAGCGGACCCAGCTCGCCTCGCCGCCGTTCCGCGCCAGCTTCTTCCTGATCGACCCGCTCGACGGCACCAAGGAGTTCGTCGCCGGGCGCGACGAGTTCACCGTCAACCTTGCCCTGGTGACATCGGGCGTGCCGCTGCTGGGCATCGTCAGCGCGCCGGCACTCGGGCTGCTCTGGCGCGGCATCGTCGGCCGTGGCGCCGAGCGCGTCGGGTTCGACGGCGCAACCATCGGCGCTGCCGAGCCGATCCATACCCGCAAGCTGCCGCCCCTGGGCGAACCCTGGATCGCCGCGGTGAGCCGCTCGCATGGAGATCCCCGAACCGAGGCGTTCATCGATCATCGCCCCAGCGCCGTCAGAAAGGCGGTCGGCTCGGCCGTGAAATTCGGACGGATCGCGGAAGGCAGTGCCGACATCTACCCCCGCTTCGGGCCCACTTGTGAATGGGACGTCGGGGCCGGCTACGCGGTCGTGACCGCGGCCGGCGGCAGCGTGACCGATGGCAAGGGCGGCGTGCTCCGCTTCGGCGAGCGGCACGATGGCGGCTTCATCATCCCGGAGTTCATCGCCTGGGGTGACCCGCAGGCGGCAAGACTCTGAGGTCGTAAAGGGCGCCTACTGGCTGAGCTTGTCCTGGAGGGCCGGCCAGCGCTTGCCCACCTCATAGAGGAAGCGCTCGGGATTGGCGGCGAAGGCGTCGCGATTGGCTTCCCGGCTGAACAGATAGAGCCGCTGCGCCGCGATCGCGAAGAAGCGGGGGTTACCGGCGATGATGACGCCGCGGGCGATATCGACCGGATCGTAGCCGCCGAACTGCGGCCCGTAGACCTCGGGATGGGCGAGGAAAGACGCCCGGTTGCCCTCGTTCCGAAAGCGCCAGACGGCGCCCCACAGGTTCGCCTCGAACTCGGCCGTCCCCTGCACGGCCGTGCCAGCGACGAAATAGGCCACGGGGTCGAAGCCCTCGATCGCCACGCCGCTGAAGCGGTTGACGACGATCCGCTCGGTGGTGGCCGCCTGCGCCGGCGACCCCACGCAGAGGATCCAAATGCCCGACAGCATGCAGACCAGAAGGCCGATCAAGGCAATTCCGGGGCGCAAAGGGCTGGCTTCCTGCCGTTGTGCCGTCATAGTTGCTGCGGATAACATCCGAGTCGAGGGGACATCCGGCGCAACCTAGAGCCGCGCCTGTTGGCGCCAGGTTAAGGAAGCGACCGGATTCGATACCAGGGGTTCTTTTATGACTTTCGCATCACGCCTTGCCGCAGTCGCGCTTGCCGCGATGGTCGGGTGGATCAGTCCGGCTTCCGCCCAGCAGCCGCCGCCGCCCGACTTGCCGCCGCCGCAGCGGACCCAGACGCCCAGCACCTATGGGCCGGACGAACTCGTGAACGCCGGGCACCGCTTCTTCGGCAACGTCTCGCGCGGTCTCGCCTCGATCATCGAGAAGGCGGTCAGCCAATGGGGCCTGCCCAACGGCTATATCCTCGGTGAGGAAGGGTCCGGCGCTTTCGTCGCCGGCCTGCGCTACGGCGAAGGCACGCTCTACACCAAGAACGCCGGTGACCTCAGGGTCTACTGGCAGGGTCCCTCGCTCGGCTTCGACTGGGGTGGCGACGGCGCGCGCACCATGACGCTGGTCTATAATCTGCCCGCCACCAACGCGATCTACCAGCGCTTCGCCGGCCTCGACGGCTCGGCCTACATCATCGGCGGCTTCGGCATGACGGCGCTCACCGCCAACAACATCGTGCTGGTGCCGATCCGCTCGGGCCTCGGCCTGCGGCTGGGAGCCAATATCGGCTATTTGAAATTCACCCCGCGCGCGACCTGGAACCCGTTCTAGCGTTCCGCTTTCCGCTCCGGCGACGGATCAAGGTTAACGACATGTCGGGGCTGGCTTTTTGCCAGCCCCGCATGCAATGTCCTTGGTAAATTTTTCCTTAGCTTTGGGAGTTCTGGCCCATGGTCGAACCGATCATGTACCTGGCGATCGGTTTCCTGCTCTCGATGCTGTGCGGGCTCGCGATCGTGCCGCTGGTGCATAACCGCGCCGTGCGCCTGACCACGCGCCGGCTCGAGGCCGCCACGCCGTTGTCGATGGCCGAGATCCAGGCCGACAAGGACCAGCTCCGCGCCGAGTTCGCCATGTCGGCGCGACGGCTGGAGATGAGCGTCGACCAGCTCAAGAACAAGACCACGAGCCAGCTCGCCGAGCTCGGCAAGAAGAGCGACGCCATCAACCGCATGAAGATCGAGCTCGGCGAGAAGAACGCCACGATCTTCGCGCTCGAAGCGCGCGAGAAGGCGGTGAAGGAGCAGCTCCGCGCCACCGAAGAGGAATTCAACACCAAGACCGCAGCCCTGCGCGCCGCCGAGCTCGCGCTGACCGACAAGCAGGGCGAGCTCGCAAAGATCAATTCCGAACTGTCCGACCGCTCGATGATGGCGGAGAGCCGTCAGGTCGAGCTGGTCGCGGTCCGTGCGCAGATCGAGGAGCTGAAGCACCGCGTCGGCGACGCCGAAAAGGAATTTGCCGCGACGCAGGCGCGGCTGGCGCAGGAGCGCACCGAGTCCGAGACCGCCTCGCGCGAGCTCGGCGACGCCCGCGGCCGCGTCGAGAATCTGAGCCAGCGCGTCACCGACCTCGATCGCCAACTCATCGTGCAGGTGAAAGAGGCCGAGATGTTGTCGGGCCGCGTCGGCGATCTCGAGGGACGCCTTGCCACGCAGGGCAAGCTGCTCGCCGAACGCGACTATGAGAACAACCAGCTCCGCCAGGCCAACGAGGCCAATGAGCGCATCATCAAGGAGCTGCGCGTTGAGATCGCGGCGTTGAGCGGCGGCAAGTCCTCGGCCGCAATGGAATCGATCCGCGCGGAAAAGACCGCGCTCGAGGAGCAGCTGCGCACCGCCCGCGACGAGCGCGCCAAGCTCCAGCGCGACATCAACGCGATCCAGCAACAGGCCGAGAGCTCCTGGGCGACCGAGCGGATGGAGAACGCGCTGCTGCGCGAACGCATCAACGACATCGCAGCCGAGGTGGCCAAGCTCGCGATGCAGCTCGAAGGGCCGAACTCGCCGATCGAGGCCCTGCTCGCGGCGGAGGCCGGCCAGCCGCCGAGGCCGGCGCCACGCCCGGCCAACGACGCCCCTGCCAACGGCACCGCCGCAGGCACCCTGCCCGAAGGCGGCGGAACACTGGCCGAACGCATCCGCGCGCTCCAGGCCCACGCCTCCCGCGCCCGCCAGCAGGGCGCGTAAGCGGCCCCAAGATGGTCTGACCGCCGAATTGCGGGTCCGGGGGAAGGTTTTCCGGCCCGGCAGCGCCTCGAAACTTGACACCTTCGGCCTGCACTTCTAAATCGCGGGCTCCAAAGCATCGGCGGCCGAAACTCGGGTCGCCTGCATGATGGTTTCGGGTGCATAGCTCAGCGGGAGAGCGTTCCCTTCACACGGGAGAGGTCCAAGGTTCGATCCCTTGTGCGCCCACCATTAGTCCAGAATTTACAGCAGCTTAGCGACTTGATTCCCCCACATTGTGCCCCGTAAAGTCTGGGGCACAACCCGGGCACGCTGCAAAAAAGCTCATTCCTCTACTTCGCCCGCCGCTCCGATCTCGACGGCAAATCAAGAAAGCTGGTTGATCTTTCACGTCGTCCCGCGACTTTTGGGCCCGAGTTTCGTTGAGCGCTCGACAGGCGCGAGCACGTTGTGCTCAAGGCAACCTTCGCTCGAGGTACCACCCGAGGAAGGTATCGTGCTTCCGCGGTTCCTTTGATGCTCCGCGCTTGCCGGTCTTGGCTGTGTTTTCCACTGCCGCCATGAGTTGCCGCCGCGTCAGCGCGGCAATGGCGAGCTCGAAATGGTGATCGAGACCACGTCGCCAGAGCAGATAGTGCTGGTTTCCAGTGACGACCTGCCGTCCGGTGAGGGACACCACACAGGGCCGCCTTCAATCATCAGGTTGCCAGCTCATGCACTGCTTCTCCGCCAGCTGTTGCCCTTGAGCCTCGCGCCCGACTTAGCTCGGATCGCTAGCGCTGGTGACGACTACGACGAGAGCCCTGTGGCAACATTTTAAAGCGGTAAGGGGCCAATGGAGCCGGGAGTTCGCTTTCGGCATCCCCCTACCTCGGGGTTGGCTTATGGTCATCGCCTTTCCAGATCGTGATGCTACTCGGCGTAGTGCTCGCATGGCCCGCAAAAGGGCCCAGTTCGCACCCTCCTGGATTACGACCGAGTATCAGACCGTCATCGAGCATTGGCGGATCGGGTCTGACCAGCTCCGTGGTGCTCACGCCCGCATTCGGATCAACTGCCATTTCGGAGTCTCGTTCAAGCAGCTCTCGCAGGCGCTCGATGCGAGCGAACCGGAATGGATGGACTGGTTTGATCATCGGGCTAGGCCCCTCGGGTCGAATGCGAACAATCGGATGATGAAAACGACGAGCGCGCGACGGGTGACGCTCATGAATCGAGTTGTCGGTTCTCCGCTGAATGCCAGTCCGCGCCATGGAGGCGGATCATCTCCCGACGGGACCGCTCGATGAAGATGCGCTCAACGCAAAAGCCGGCTGCAACTGAAGCCGCCAGCGCAAGGCCAGAGGCCATATAGTCGTTGATGAAATTCCAAAAAATGTTACAGCCGGCAACTCCTACAAAAGTAAGTACCATGACCATATTGCGAAATGCCTTCACCATGCGCCCCCCGGTCAGTCGGCGAGGATCATCTAGCATTGCAACCACGGCGATTGGCAGCGTTTGACCCTTGTGATGCGCCGTCTTTCTGCTCGTCGGCTTGGGTCCGGCCGCGCTTGCCGACCGCCGTGGGGCTCGCTCTTCCCACTTAAGAGGGCACCCGGGAACGGGGCAGTGATAGCAACGCCGGCATACTTCATCACGGCGGGCTCCTTTGCCGTCCTCTTCCGCGTCAACAACGCCACGCCAGCAAACGGATGCCCGGCCTGTTTTAGAACTATCCGGCGCGCGTGATCCGAAACGCTGGCTGGTTCAGCGCGGGCCGCAGCACAGGCCCGCCGCGTTGTTGCCCGCGAAATATCCAGAGCCCGCCCGAATTGGTTAGTGGGTTGTTAGTCGGCGTTCGGCAGCCTCGCGGTCAGCGCTGCCGATCACCCCTAGCCCAAGGTAGCGCAAGCGATGGCCGGCGGCAGTGATGCCCGCCGGCCATTTCATTCAGTCTGCGTCGTCTAGGCTTAGTGGGACGGCGAGGCTGCTAGCGAAGCCCGCAGTCATTCCACTAATCGTTTCGTCAGACCTTTTGGTTAGCAATCTGCCGCTGATGCGCGAGGATTGCCGCACCCAGTCATGCAATCCAGACGTTCCGCCTGTTTCACGTCCGGGTGGTCCTTTACTTTGTTCGGCGTGGTTTTGGGGAACACGCATATGCCGCAGGGGTTTGTCTACATTCTCGTTTCGCCGAACAGCGACTACACAAAGATCGGCCGCACCGAGCGGCCCATTAGCGAACGGCTTCGCGGAATAAATGGGGGCGAGGCATATGCTCCTCACGGTCCATGGGAATTGTCCGATTTTGTCCACGTGACGGACTGCGTCGCAATAGAGAACGCTCTCCATCGTCACTTTCGCAACCGAAACGTAGAGATCGACGGAACGCGGGAGCTATTCAGCGTGGCTCCGCACGAGGCTAGAGAACAATTGCGTTCGATTAGCGAGCCGCTCCGCGTCGATCCCGAAAGGACGGATCGGCTCTTCCACAATCCCGATGTCAGCCTGTTTCTCTTCCGCTTGTTCCAGCTTTCGGGATTGTACGGCAACCTCGACATTCAAGGCGCGTGGACCTTAAGCGTTCTCCCGCAGACCAACGGCGGGCGTTGGTTCACATTAAACATCGGGTCTCACGAAGTCGCTTTCAGCACTCGAACCCCTGTGGACGGAAAGTTTTCGCACTACCTTGTGCTCGACCGTCTGATTTTGGAGTATCCCAAAACGATCATGTGGCTTGGCCAGCGTGCTGGGGATGTTCAACCGGCCGACTACAAAGCTGCTGAACGTACGGTGAGTGTAAGTTTCGACGAGGATTTTGCAAAGGCCGAACGCATCTTCGCTCTCGACGGAGTTCGTCGCGCAATGGTCGCCTACTGGGCCGATGCTCTAGCCGATCTGCGCGAGAGGAATGCAAAGAGTGTCTACGCGAGGTACCATTCTTATGATGCTGTGTCGCAGTTGCTCGAATATAAAAGAGCAAGAGACAAGGTGGTGGTAGGCGAGCGATGAAGCGACCCTCCAAGGACGGGAGCGCCTTGGTGGAGCGGGCCCGCCAGCAGCCATCCCGGCGGCGCCCTCGCTCAGCCCGATTGGCGCCCTCTAGGCGGACCGCGGTCGATTGTTGAGATGGACCAAAGCGCGTCGTGCGACTGCCGTGAGGTCTGTTGAGGCCCCTTGTCCTGCCTCAGCCGCTTGGATCTATTGCTCCGCGATGTACTTCCGGCTCTCGTGATCGCCACCGTGCGCAAGCTCGGCACACACTTGCACTAGGACAACGTCCATGTTTGCCTTGCCTGCGGTGAGACCATGAGCTTCCGAAAATCGATCTACGAACCATTGCATCAACGGTTGTTGAGCGAGCGTGGACAAATCGTTCGGCGAACCTTCTCCGAGATGGAAGAGATACTTAGGAGAGAGCTTCCGGCATCGGCACACAAATCCACGGCGTGGTGGAGCAACGAAAGCTCCATGAAGGTTGGCATACCCAAGCAAGGGCTTGGATGAACGTCGGCTTTCGGGCGCATGCTTCGATTAAAGATCGCATCGTCGAATTCCGCCGGGTTTGATCAAGCTGTCCGGTTTAGCGCTTGTCGAAGGCCTTCGCACGCTGGAACAGCACGGTTTGAAGTCCGGTGATGATCAACTTGTTCAACGTCTCACAATCGTTCGGCGACAGGTGGGGAAGCTGGCGCGAAGTCTTCCACTGCTCAATGGCGGCGGTGACAGCGGCGCGCAATTCGTCATCAGTCGGGCTGGTCATTGGTCGACCTCAATGCGATCACTTACAGCTTGGTGCCTTCTGAAGCGGATGCAATTGAACCTTCGATGTATCGGTTGTGGGTTACTTCAGCCGGGCGAACGGACGATGCGATTGCTACCTTGATTCCGCTGCGGATGTGATCTTGAGGACTTTGGAGATCGATCGCCGTCGCTCGATCACTCTAGTAACTGAGCAAAGAATTTCCCACTCGTCCTACTCGCTCGCCCCCGCTGTTTTTGAAAGCGCTGCAAGCGAGCGTAGACCGCTTGGCGGGTGCGGCCTAGCCGTTCGCCGACCTCCTCAGCTGTGGCACCTGCGCCAAAGAGCGAGAGCAATTCCGCCTCTTCGTCCGGCAACCACGGACGCGTCGATGTGCGATCGTTCGTCATTCGCGATGCCTGCAATGCCTAAATGCGCGGCGGCGCTGGCCGCCGCGGCGGGTCGGGGAAGCGAGCTGGCCGCTCTGAGCGCGGCGGCGCCGGCAAGCGGCTGGGCTCAGGCGCGCGATTACCGCGCGTCATCCACGCTGCTAGACGAGCGTAGCTTCGCCTGAGAGCCGGAACGAACCAAGCAGATGCGTCCTCGTGTTCCATGCCGCAGAAAAATATCCATGAACCATTTAGAAAAGATTGCCGGCTGTTCCCGTTCCGTAATTGATCGTAAACAATGCGATGGCAACAAAACGGCCATGGAAACCGAACGCCCGCGCAGGCCGCCTTTTAATCAGTATCACCGGCAAATGCTCGACCCTCTTCGTGACCGCGATTGGGTGTCTTCTTCGAAGCTTCCCGATCACCCCGGAACAACGCTCGCTCTTTTACGAAACGGATGGATGGAGCGACGCTCAAACGGCGAAGGTGTCGAATATCGTATGACCGAAGCCGGTCTGACAGAACTTTGCCGCCCCCGATAGTCCGCAAACCGGGTGGGAAACGACGAACGTGTCAAAGGCCATGGAACTGATCGTCGCTAGCTACGTGAAGGTGCGGGACCGTCGCGCTCTGGTCGACTTGCTGGCACATCGTCGCAAGGTGCTCGCCCAGCTGCAAGCCGTATCGGGCATCAACCCAGAAAACGCAGTAAGAGCGATCCAAGATGAACTGGCGGTGATCGAAGCCGGCCTCGAAGAACTTAAACCTCCGCCCGGTTGGCTGCCTGAGAACGAGTGGAGCTAGCGATGCGCGTCAACAAGATCAATTGGGACAAAATCGGCCGGGTGACGGAGCCGGGTCGATACAAGTGCTTTTTCGGATATCTGACCGTCACTTCAGAGGACATCGAAGTGTGGACGCGTTACCCCGACGCCACTTTCACCTTGATCACACGGCCGACGACTGAGCAATCGGTAGGCGAAGATTACCGTCTAGGCGCGTTCGGCATCGGCAATCCTCAACAGTAGGACGGTCCGCCGTCGTCGCGTACGGCGCAGCCTCGACGGGCGTTATCTCCGAGAGGATCGCGATCGGCGCTATCTCGCGGGTCGTGAACGGAACCAATAGCGGTCAAGAACCCGAAGCATTTGGCGAGGCTCGCGCAGTCACAGCTCACGATGCATCTCGAAGTTTCGCAGCTGTTGCTCAGTCAGGAATTCCGACGCAGGCCCTGACGTTCCTTCTTGGGCATTCACCGGCAAGTACATTCCGGTGGGGCTTCTCGGTTCCCGAATTAACTTCCCGCGAGGAGATCAAGCTTAACTTGAAGAATTGATTGCAGCGGCGAATCGGAGGGTTAGCTTTGTGCACCGGACATTGCCCCCGTCCGGGGCCCAGGCGAAGCCGTCGCGCCATCATATTCGGCGTGGCGGCTTCGTTTGCCCGGCCACGCGCGCGAGTGTGATTTTGAAGAGGCCGTCAAAACAGGAAACGCTCGACCTCGTCGAGATGCGTCGACAGATTATCGCTCTGCGAACCCGGCACTCTGACAACGCCCGTGTCACGTATCTCTTGAACCGGTTGCTGATCAAGACTGCATATCTCACCGAAGCAGAGAGCGCCGCTCAGGCGAAACAGCTGTGGGATGCATTCACTGAAACGATGGCAGATGTTGAGAAGATCATCACGAGTAAGGCTAACAAGTAGATCCGATTGCGTAAGGCGAGCGCTGCGTTGATGCTACCTGTCGTCGCTGAGGTGGCTATGTCTGGCGTAACCGCCGCCTTCGCGGCAAGGGGCCGCCGCCATCACAAGCGGCGGCCCCGCCCGTAAGCGGCCTAGTAAGCACCCCGCACTACTCGGGGCGGGGAGGGCGGTCTCGGAGAAAACCGGCGGGCAAACGCGAGCACTGCGGCTTCGTCGGTTGCGAGCCCGATCTTCTGGGCGAGCATCACGTCGCCAGCTGCCAGAGCCCGTTCGGGAACGAAACACCACCCGATCTTAGGCTGTGTTTCTTCATCAAGCTCCAAAACATTGCTCATGGTGCCCTGATGAATTTGATATCGTCGGCCGGTGTGAGAGCCCGTGACTTCCAAATAACCCTCGGCATCAAACTGCGCACGCTGATCCGGAGACAGAAAATTGCCCAAGAGACGCCGTGCACGCGCTTCCGGCCCATTTTGCTCGACCAAGCTCCAATGCAGCGAACGCAGGGCGCGCAAACGCGCACTACTGCCGACGCCGTTGCGTCTGAACAAAACGATATGCTGTGCCGCGAGGGTGGCTAGCCGCCGACGAGGCGCGGGTAAAACAGCGTCTCGTCCGCAGTCGGATCAAATGTCCGTACGACTTTGAGATCGCCGGCCGGCGTCCGAGTAGCAGCGGTGAATCCTTGGTCTGTCAACTTCTTGAAACGCCGCTCAGCCTTGACCAGCCCCTTGGGGGGGTTTGGTCAAAAAAATGTCTGCTGTCGCCTGTGTGGTCCATCACGATCTGGGTAGCCATGGAAGAGAACTCCGTGGGTCCTAGCCTAGCGTGGAAGAACCTCGCGGCGCCGGCTGGTGTTCCTAGTCCGGGGAAATTTGCTCTGTGTCCCATTAGGCGCCCGTGAGCGGCATCGACGAAAGCCTGATCCGCCGCGACCGGACCCCAGCGCAGCGCAGCGAGCTGATCGCGAAGCGGAAGGCGGCATATGAAGCCGTGCATCCGGAGACGAAGCACGGCGCGACCGGGGGCCGCGGGAAAAAAGATGCCAACCTGGCGTCTTTTACTTCCGATACCGCCGCTAAGACAGGAAAACCCCAACGGACAATCCGGCGCGACGCGACCCGCGCCAAGGCGCTAGGCCGCGATCTGGACCGTGTTTCAAGACGGTTCGCTGGGGCCCGACTCGACGATGCATGATCTCGTTCTGAAAGGGATGGTTGCGGCAGTGTTCGCAGATCAGGGACACCATTTCAGTAAGATACCGCAGCGCGAGATCGTGATGAGAGAAGGCCACGGCGTCGAAGGCGACGCACACGAAGGTCCCTTCGTTCGGCAGAGGCATCTCGCCCGAAGGCAGCCTCGCCTGCCCAATCTGCGTCAGGTCCACCCGATACCGGCCGAGCTTTTCGACACGCAGCGCAGATACCGCTGCGAGCTCGATGCGGGAGAGTTGGAAGTGAGAACATCACCATGGCAGGCCTGGACCTTGAGCGAATGCCCCGGGAGCCGAATGTGGCCGGGATCGACCGCCGTCGTGGAACTGACCGGGGTCCGAACGCCCTGCGTGCTCATCGACCGCTTCCGGTCAGGCCTGAAACGACGCGTGATCTCACCCGAGAAAGCAGGCCCGGCGTTCAGATGCGGGGTTCTGGGCATAGTGAGAACCGGCGGCCGTGTCGCCACGGCGATTTCGCGCGAGCGGTGCTGCCGAGCCCTCCCCGGTGCCCTTGTGTCCGTAAAAGCTGTCAGAGTGTGCGAACGGGCGGTTGCGCCCCAACCGCCCGTTGCTTGAACTGAGCCCGTTGCGCCCAAAAGCGACAGAGCTTGGAAAAGAGCGAGGGACAGCTCCGGCGTCTTCCTCAACCCGAACAGTTGCAAGGGCTTCGAGCCCGAACCGAGCAAGGAAGGGAGTGGATGATGGCACAAGGTGATCTCGTTGTCGTGGGTATCGATGTCGCCAAAGGACAAGGTGGATACGTGTATTCGCTCTTTGTCACTGCGGCAGATCTTCCCGGCTACCCCCCAGGGACAGCGCAAGCTGGTGGCCTTGCTAGAATCCGCTGCGCTGCGAGGGATGGGTCTACGAGATCAAGGCCGACGGCTACCAAGCCCAACTGCATCTGCATGAGGGGGACGCCAAAGTCTATTCGCGTATTCCTCGAATCTCTGACCGCCGGCACCTGAACTTCTTCGATCTCGCATCCCTGGCAAGCCTGCCGCCTTCGCAGCCCAGCTCGTCGCCATGCGGCGCATCAGCTGGATCGTCTACGCCAAACGGCCGTTCGGCGGCCTCGCGCGGGTGCTGGCCTATCTCGGCCGCTATACCCATCGCGTTGCAATCGCCAACAGCCGGCTCGTAGCCCTCGACGAGGATCACGTCACCTTTACCTGGAAGGACTACCGCCAGAACGGCGCGACAAAGATCAAGAAGCTCAAGCTCGGCGAGCTCATCCAAAGGATCGAACGCGAGAGTGGCGCCTCGACGATGCCGGCGATCGCCGCTTGGGAAAGTGCTTCAGTGCGGCGGAGATGAATCGCGAGCCAACAATGCCCGATCGCATATCGAGCTGGTCAACTATGCGATGCTTTTCAAGCTCAAGGCCACCGCCGCCGAATAACACCGGCCTCCATCCCGCCATCGAACGCGGATGGCTCGAGCTGCACGAGTCAGGCGCCTATGTCCGGATATTGAAGACAAAGGCTGCCAACCGAGATGGCCTTACTGATAGCGGAGCACTTTAATTGATGGCTGTATCGTCAACCGGTAAACAACGAGATGAGCCGCTCCGAAAGCCTCGATCAGATTGCCGCAAGCAGGGCAATAGTACCTGCCCTCCGTGCCACGCTCGGAGGTAAGCTCAAGACGGCGGAAGCCAGCACCGCACTCGGACCACGTCGCATCACTCTTTGTCATGCTCCGACTCCTGACGCTGCGCGTCGCCACGATTCTTCAACATATACTTGGTTGCGGCACATCTCCTTTGCCCAGATCCTCGGTCGCCATCACCATTGCGGGTCCGCTGATGCCCACCCCTTGCGCGTGTACCGACGAAGTTCACATAGATACACGCGATGGAGGTCGATGTCGCAGCCAAACCGGCGAAAGAAGTCTCCATTCTCGACAGAGCTCGCGCAACAGCTGGCCGCGCAGATTCCTCGTCATCTCGGTCCGTCCGGCAGATCATAGTTGGTACGAATCGGACAAACATCAGCCCGTACAGACACGTGTAACGGATGAAACCTCCGCCAGTAAAATACGCGACGTTCAAAACGTCCATTCGAAGTTTCTCATCGTCATACGGCCTCGCCAGCCTATTTGCGTCGAATTCTCCCGCTGTGCCGAGGATTTCCTGCATCCCGTTGCATGGAAGCGATCACGAGGTGGCCCTGCAGCAGGCCGTTAATGAGGCCGTGCCCCGAGCCAATTGCACCGGGTACGTCGATGACCCATAGCAAATAAGGATTCGCAAGCTTGTGAGCACAGTGTCGGCTCTTACCAAGAGTCGCGCGAAATTCCCGCCTGTGCACAACTCCTTCGCGCATCCGTCATGCGCGCGCTAACCACTAGCTGATTTAAGATTGTCGCAATCGGCTACTCGCTGCAGCCCAAGTCAATCGTTTACAGCGAATTAAGCAGAGCAGGATTTGATGCCGCGCGGACAGGAAGCTTGGATCTCGGGGATGTGTGATGGGTGCTGCCAGGAAGCAATCCGTGAAATTAGATACGGGAATGTTCGAGGGCATGCCGGTCCTGCGTCGCAAGTGGCAGGCTGCACTCAAGCCCGGCCAAACTCTTCCCCGCTACGAAGATGTGCTGCTGGGCAGCCTCGGGCGACTCGCCGATCACATGATGCTGCTCAAGTGCGAGAACGACGCATTCGCCGTTTCGCGGACGGGTCGCTATGCGCAGGAATGGCTGGGCGATGAGCGCTGGGACGTTCCGATGGACGCGCTGCGCCCGGATTGCGCGACCGTCCTCAGTGAGGCAGCCGCGAACGCGATTGCAAACAACCGTCCTTATCTCACCGCCGCTCATTGCGTGCGCAACGGCATGGTGCGAACGTATGACGTGCTCGCGCTGCCGACCTTCGCGCGTTGGGGCGGAACGCTGGTCGGCGCCTACGTCAACGAGCGCGGCACGGAATACAATCTGCCCGATGCGATCTTTTCTACGACCGATGACGGCGTAATCTCGCTCTCGACCATTCGCGATGCGACGGGCCAGCCGGTTGATTTTCAGGTCGTGCACCACAATCAAGCAGCAGTGAGACTCCTCAACGTGGCAGAGCGAAGCCTGCTATGGCAGCGTCTGAGCAACGGACGCCACCTGCTCTGTTCGCAAGCGGTCGTAGGGCGGTTGCGAGCTGCGGTTAAGGACGACCAGGGTGACCAGTTCGAGATCGACAGCGATGATCGCAGCCTTCGGTTGGCAATTAAGGCCTTCGGCGGGATCCTTTCCCTGGTCATTTCCGACGTCACGTCCTTAAAGCGCCGAGACGCTTCGTTCAGACTGCTGTTCGACTCCAATCCAATGCCGATGTGGGCGTTGGACTGCGAGACGATGGCCTTTGTGAGGGTCAACGACGCGGCGGTGCAGCACTACGGTTACGCTTGCGAGACCTTCCTGCGGATGAAAGTTCACGAGATCTGGCCAAGGGAGGAGTGGCTCAGCTATACGCAGGCGCTGCGGGACGTCGGCGATACCTACCAGTCCGAACATCACTGGCGTCACGTGAAAGCCGACGGCACCGAGATTTGTGTGCTCACCTTCGGGCGACGAATCATGCTCGAAGGGCGCGAAGGCTACCTGGTCGCGGTGGTCAACATCACCGAACGGCGTAAGGCCGAGGCCCGCATCGCCCATATGGCGCTCCACGATGGATTGACTAACCTCCCCAACCGCGCGTTCCACCGCGAGCGTCTAGGCGAGGCGCTTGAAAGTGGCAATGCAGCCTGCAAACGCGTCGCGGTGTTGTGCATCGACCTTGACCTCTTCAAGAACGTCAACGACTCCTTCGGCCATCCCATGGGCGATTGCCTGCTCAAGCAGGTCGCCAACCGGCTGCGGTCGCGTGTAGCCAGCAACAATCTGGCGGCACGCCTCGGTGGCGATGAATTTGGAATCATCCTGGCCGACGATTCTTCGCCGAAGCAGGCGAGCGATTTCGCCGCCGGGCTGATCAGTATGTTGAGTGAGCCTTATGAGATCGACGGCAATCAGGTGGTGATTGGCGCCTCGATCGGAATTGCACTTTCGCCTGGCGACGGCACGAGTAGCGAGGAACTGATGCGCAACGCCGACATGGCGCTCTATCGCGCCAAACAGGAGGGCCGCGGCACGCAGCGTTTCTTCGAGCGCGAGATGGATCACCAAGTGCAGCGGCGCCGCGAGCTGGAGCTCGACCTGCGCCGCGCTTTTGCCACTGGAGACTTCGAGCTGCACTACCAGCCGCTGGTCGACGTCGCGCGTGACAAGATCTCAGGTTTTGAGGCGCTCCTGCGCTGGCTCCATCCGGAGAAGGGCATGATCTCGCCGGCGGAGTTCATTCCGGTGGCGGAAGATATCGGACTGATCGTCTCGCTCGGCGAGTGGG
>NZ_JBVVPP010000088.1:0-14716 GCF_055811315.1 Bradyrhizobium sp. MI1.4
CAAACAACCCGCGCTCGCGCCGTCTCCGCAACCCCGACCAGCTCCGACGACCCGAGCGCTACCAGCAGAGCACGCCGCTCAAAGGGGTCCCTTTTGGAGGCCGATAGGGGGTCCCAGTCGAACGCCGATTGACAAGTGATGGCGGCTCGCCCGCTTCCAATGCGCGTAGTTGCTCGCGAAGCTCTGCTTCAAGCTCCCGGATCATATCTGCAGTTGGACCGTGGGGAAACTCACGCGCGAGCTGGCGGCAGCGCGCCAACTTGTCCCTGAGTGCTTCTTTTTCTGGTTCGCGGAGCGAATGGAGCACTACGCTCGTGAGCTAGATCAGATGGCTTGAGGCCGCCTCGGTGAGCGGCCTCTTTCATTTTGACATCTGGCAACGGAACCGCGTGGCCAGCACCTAGCCGGCCGGTTTTTCCTCGGCCTCGCGCGGTTGCTCGCCACGATTGTCGGCCGTCTTCTCTGAATCCCCGGGCTTCTTCCCGGCCATGTTCCCCGGATTGTAATGGAACTTGCCGTCCGGATTTTCGCCGGGCTGTTTCTCATTCGGATTTTTGTTATTGTCGGCGGCCATAAGGCTATTCCTTTGGAAGGAGGAACAACATGCAACAGGGCCGGCCATCCCTTAGTTCCCAACGTGGCCTGTTTCGCTTTCGCGAGCGGCGAATCCGGAGCTAGATCAGATGGCTTGAGGTCGCCTTAGTGGCGGCCCTTGCAATTAATTAAAGGAAACCGCTCATCTCCCGGACCGTCGCTACGAGTTCGCCGGCGCTGTATGGCTTGGAGATAAACCGACTGCCCATGGGCAAGTCGTCTTTATTGACCTTCGCCTTTCCAGACGTTGCAATGATCGCGATAGGCGGCCAGCGGCCCCTAACGGCAGCAGCGAGTTTGAGGCCATCCATCGAACCGGGCATGTGTATGTCGGTGAAGACAATCGTGATGTCGGCTCGGCGTTCGAGAATGGCGATGGCTTCGTCGGCATTTGCAGCTTCGACGACCTCAATCCCCACGGACTTGATCATATCGACCGCATCCATGCGGATCAGAAGCTCGTCCTCTACAATGAGGACAACCGGCCGCACGTTATCTAATTTCACTGAATAAATGTCTCCATGACAGGATACGCGGGCCGATCTGGGATGGTTCCTCGCATACCTCCCTCATTCGAAAACAGATAGACATTGACGACCGTGAAGTGCACGGTAGCGGATTAGGCAGTAAAATCAGAGATATCGTTGAAAGCTGACCTGCACAGGGCCGAAGAATCTCGTCTTGGCGCCCTTCGGCGCTATGCCATCCTCGACACCCCGCGAGAGGCCGATTTCGACGAGGTCGTGAAGGTCGCGTCCGCCGTCTGCGGTACACCGATTTCCGTGATCAACCTGATCGACCAGGGTCGCCAATGGTTCAAGGCGGAGGTCGGACTGGGCGTCCGCGAAACGCCGCTCGACAGCTCGATTTGCGCACATGCGATCCTGCAACCCGGCCTATTTGTCGTACCTGACACCACGCTGGACCGCCGTTTCGCCGATAACCCGTTGGTTACGGGCGACCCGCATCTGCGTTTTTATGCTGGCGCACTCCTTGAGACGCCCGAAGGCTTCCCACTCGGAACTGTCTGCGTACTCGACTACAAGCCGCGTGAGCTTGACGAGACCCAGAAGGCCTTTTTGCGGTTGATGGCCAATCAGGTGATGAAGCTGCTCGAACTTCGCCGGATCAACGCTGCCGAACATCTCGCCAGAGTCGAAGCCGAGGACCTGGTCAGGGAAAAAGAGACGTTGATGCGCGAAGGCGATCATCGACTCATGAACTCATTGCAACTCGTTCAGTCGATCCTCGCGCTTCAAAGCCGCAGCGCACCGAGCGACGAAGCGAGGGCTCAACTCGATATGGCCAGCAATCGTGTGCTCGCCATTGCGACCGTTCACAAGCAGCTGCATCTGACAGGCAGTCAGGAAGAGATCGAGATCGATACTTTCCTGCGCAGGCTCTGCGAAAGCCTCAAACACACCGCGCCGGCTCAGATTACCGCGGTTAATGTTGACGCGGAGAATGCCCGACTTCGGTCGGATGTCGCGAGTGGATTAGGTCTTCTGGTGGCGGAATTGGCCACGAATAGTTTCAAGTATGCATATGCGCCGGGTGAACGTGGGTCGGTTGACATAAGCTTCAGAACAAGCGCGGGCGGATGGATTTTGGAAGTGTCCGATCAGGGGCGAGGATTACCAGCGGGATTTGATATCGATCGGAGTAAGGGCTTCGGCATGCAAGTCGTGAAAGCATTCGTGCAACGGCTAAATGCAACAATGACCGTATCGTCGCGCCCAGGACATACCGCATTCGTAATCGTCCGCGAGGCCGATTGACATTTGGCGGCCGCTTCTGGCCCATCTCGGACCCTTCCGGCCGACCTGGTGACGTCCGCTCGCGCTGCTACCGGCAGTTGGAGGTGACGGTCGCGCGTGAACTATTGCGGACTACGCTCGATCTAAATCAACGAGATATGCGAGAACCAAGTCTTCTGTCTGAGCTTTGAGAGCGGCGTCTCGATAGATGATAATCTCCGCTTCGCCAGCTCTGCGAACCGTCAACTTCGCCGTCGACGAGCAAAGTGGCACGCCGTTCGATGTCATCGTGGTCAGGTCCTCACGAACCCAGTCCTCTTTGCATAACTCGAAAGCTTCTGAAAAATTCTTTGCTTCAAAGGCGAACGCAGCTTTGCCGTCAACGTCCATTACGAATACGGAGCCAGAGAAAACGGTCATTGACACTCGCTTTTCATCGGCATCGGACAGCCGGGGGACCATATACTCACAACCTAAGCGACACGAACCGGGACACGGAGGGTTCACTCAGCGGCGGGTTCATGGCGAACTGAGTTTGCCTAACCGGAACATCGTTACACTCACCTAGTTAACTTGCATCATCGACCGAGGCTCTGCCTGTAGGCGTCGATGCCCGAGAGACCAATTGCGCTCCCGCCTGCGAGGACAGGAGCGCTTATGATCCCTGAACAGCTCAAAGTCATTCAGCTTTTGCAAGCGCTGGAATCTTTGCTGCTAGATGAGATCGGCAAGGCAATCTGCGAAGGTGGCGATGCCACTGCTCCTGCGCGGAGACTGGAAATGGTTGCGCGTCTGCTCGCCCGACTTGAAGCGGAAGAGTAAGCTTCCCGGTGGGTAGGCGCACTGGGGTTACCCTTTCGTTCAGATGAGGCGGATCGGATCAGGGGAACTACGCCTTGGATGTGTCACAAAGATACGCCGCCGGGCTCGAAATGAAGCGTCCCGGCGGCGCCCTGTACCAAACTGGGGACCAGCAATCCCAGTCAGTAGTGAATGTGCAATGCTTGTGCCACAGAGACGTGACAAGGCCGCAAAGAGCCGTGGGCGCGACTTTTCATCGCGCGCGCTGCCAAACCGACCGTTCTGACCCCAAGCCGCCATTCGTCGTCGTAGGTTTCAGGAGGGCCCGATCTGCGAACGATTGCGCACCAGCAAAGTCCAAACGGGCGACGCACCATCCCAGCGGCGAAGGCGCCCCGACAGCCGCACCTTCAGCCCGGCTTCCGTGATCCGCTGAACAACAAGATGCAGCGCGATAACGTCGCCCTCTGACAGCTCCACACAGCCACGCTTCCGCGACCACACCGCGCCCGGGAAGCGAAACAAGTTCGCCTTCAGCCACCTGCCGCTGCGCTCCGACAGCGGTTGTAAGTCGACCTGAGCGCCGGCCCTAGGCCGCAGCCTGACATCTGCCCGTCGCAGCCAATTCGGAATCCAGCCCATGCGAATGACTAGCCGTTACTCTCCACGTTTGTCTAGGCTTCGCCGTCTGAATGGATTCGCCGCTCTGTCAGACACCAAACGAGCGAGTTATCTGCTTCGTCATGACCATAACCGCGTCAGTGTACTTTCCGTTTGACACTTGATGATCGCACAACGCCAAAAAAAGCAGTGCGAAAGCAGCAATCATGCATCCTTTGAGCATCGGCCTCTCCCACGAAGAGACTGCCAACCGAGCAGGTCTAAATAATAACTAGCGGAAACGGAGTCGCCGCGGCGACGCGGTGCAACGCTCAAGACGTTGGCAATGACTCATTAAGTTTCCGTAAATCAGAAGTGGAGCGGCACCCGCCTTCTCGGAAATGATGATCATCGGGGGGCAGTGATGAGGGCCTAGGCTCCACGCCAGACGCGCAGCACGCCTTCGCGAAAGCCGCCGACGAAATGATCTGGCAGGTCGGCTGGCAGCATTTGGCTGAGGTCATCGAACGAAGCGCTCACTATGGTGGCCAGCTCGTGTGCCGAAGCGTGCTCCGCCCAACGGCGGCCTAACTCCAAACCACGTCGTCGATCTTCCTCTGCGTCCATCGGCCTGGAGATGTCTCGCGTTAACCGGCCCCGCCGGGGCCTTCGACGCCCTCGCCAATCGTCGGAAGCTTGGGGGCTTGAATGACTGGCAAGGCGCACCTTAGACAAACAGTCCGTCCGTGTTTGGCTAGTGCACTATGTGCCAATGCCGGTGCGATGCTCCCGACGAGCAAGAGGGTAAATCGAGTTCGCCGTCTTGACTCTATGTTCTTGTTTCGTTCTATTGAGGTTATATCACTGGATTCATGTCCCTGAAAGCTCCATGGATTGCACAACGTTAGCCACAGGAGCTGCAATGACCGAACACCATACAAACTGGCCAGGGCTGCCGTCGCGGCGCTCGGCAATCACTACAGTGGCTGCGGCATCGTTAGCCGCCGGATTTTGCGCCAGCGCGGCTGCCACTGCCGACATCGCTCACCTTATCGAGCACGCCGCTGCGAAAAACGCGGCCTTCATGCGCGGGGACATGGATCGTTGGCTGGCGCTTGTTCGCATCGCCAGTGACTTCACGTTAATGCAACCATTCGGCGGCCCAACTAGCCACGGGTTCGACGCAAGTCCTGATCGTTTGGCGAAGCTATCCCAGTTTTTCAAGAACGGTGAGACGACCTTGGAAGTCGTGCAAACCTATGCATCGGACAAGCTGGTCGTTCTCGTCATGGTCGAGCGGCAATCTGCCGAAGTCGGGAGCTTACCAAAACAAGACTGGTCGCTCCGAGTTACGGAAATCTATCGCAAGGACGGTTCTGAATGGCAGTTAGTGCATCGCCACGCAGACCCGCTTGTTCATGGCGTTACGTTGCAGGAGGCGGCCGCAATTGCTCGCGGCGAACGCAAAGGTTAATGGTGAATGACCGTGGCAGGCATCTTATCAGAAGAAGGATCGATTGCGCCGAAGACAGCTTTGCGCGCAGTCCGTGGACGCGGTGACGCTGCATGTCGGCTCACAAGGTAGACTGAAACTTTGCAATCGGCCGCAGTTCGGCCGCCTGTGACTCGAAGCAGACGTAGTGGTTGCGCGCCCCCGGCCGCAACACACTGCGCAACGACTAGTCGTTGCGAACGCCGGCCGAACGCAATCCTTCGGTGTATTCGCTCAAGAACCGGGCGTCCCTACAGAAGAAGAGCTCTCGTTCGGCCGTTCCTGTGGTGTAATCGCTCTTGCGCGCCAACAGCTCTGCCACAGCGGCGCTTGCCTGCGCGTCGTCACCAAGGCATCCGAGCGAAGCGGCCAAGGTCGCATAAGCTCGGTACGTCGCGTTCGCCTGACGCGTCGCTCTGCGAGCGAATTCCGCAGCGATGTCGTACTCTCCGAGAGAGAAGTGTGCCCACGAACGCGTGTGGTGGAAGCTCCACAGGTGGCTGTCGCGTGGACTCAATATCGTGGCCTGGTCCAGCAGCGTTTCTGCTTCGATCTCGCGCCCGCACCACAGGAGATTGAAGCCTTGCGCGAAATAGCCTTGCGCGAAGCTGGGATTGAGTTCCAATGACAGGCCGATTGCTGCAGACGCCTCCTCGTTCTGCCGCGTGAGGCATAGCGCGCGTCCTAGCGCGCAATGGCAGAAGCAATCGAGCTCGTCGAGAGATACGGCAGTTCGGGCTTGTTGCAAAGCGGTCTTTAGCCGAGACACCCGGGCTTCGGGCGTATCGTAGAGAGAGCGTTGAATGTTCACGTAGCTGAGCGCGCCGTGTCCTCTGGCGAAGGTCGGATCGGCGGCGATCGACCTCTGAAAGTATTCTTCCGCACTGTCGAAACCAGGCGTCGTGAAACGCCATAGATTCCACAGTCCGCGCTGATAGCAATCCCAAGCATCCAGGCTCTCCGGCGGCTTGCGAGCCGCCAGCTGCTGTTCCACTCTCGACAGCTCGGGCTCGATCGTGGCGGCGATCTGTCGGGCCATCTCGTCCTGAATGTCGAAGATGTTCAGCAACTGAAATTCGTACTTCTCGGACCAGAGCTGCTGTCCGTCCGCGGCTCTCGCGAGCTCCGCGGCGATACGCACCGAGCCGTCACTCTTTCGCACGCTTCCCGACATGACGTAGGTCGCACCAAGTTGGGCGCCCACTTCGCGAGCGTCGACGGTGCCGCCCAGGAAGCCGATCGTGGAATGGCGGGAGATCACGGAAAGCCATCGATTTCGAGCGAGCAGCCGGATGATGTCTTCAGTGAGCCCATAGCTGAAGTATTCGTTTTCGGGATCGTTCGATATGTTTTGGAACGGAAGCACGGCGATAGATGGTCGGGTGATCGCCTCGGCTTTGACGGCCTCCGAAACTACGTCGTCCAGCTGCGAAATCTCAGTGTGAACGGAAGTACTCGGCTGACCACGTTCCGGGCCGCCCGCCTCGCCAGGTACGAGCTTGACAGCATCAGCGTCCGAGCTCGGCACTTCTTCGACATCTCCCACGAAGCGGAAGCCGCGGCGATGCAAGGTCTTGATGAATTGTTGTTCGGTGCCGCTGTCGCCGAGCACGCGTCTGGCGCCGTTGATGCGGCTTGAAAACGCAGCTTCCGAGATGATCCGGCCGTTCCAGATGTTCTCGATCAGCTCATCCTTGCTGACGACCCGGTCGTGGTTGCGCACGAGATGGACGATGAGGTCGAAAACCTGCGGTTCGGCATGAACGGGTGAGCCGCGCCGGCGCAATTCATGCTGCCCGAGATCGATCTCGAATTCCGCGAACCGGTATTTCATTACCATCCTTCCTCAGCTGGGCGGACGGACAATCCCCGAGCAAAGGAAAAATGAGAGTTTCCTCAAGGAGTCCGCCAAGCAGTTCGGACACAACAATCTACAGACCGGTCAAATGGCGTTCAACAGGAGAAGCCATATGACAGGCCTACCTCAAAACTACACTCGTGCTTCGGGCAAAATCTGCGACGTGAAGCGACCCGCCCGGCCCGGATCGTCGCTCCTTGCCTTTCCGTTCGGGCCAAAGCCTTCGTTTTCCCGGCGCGTTCTGGTCGTGGCCGCTTGTCTAAGGAGAACGACGAACGAGGCAATCGCGGCCGCGATAGCCGAACAGGCTGAGCGGGCGGCAACGGAGCAGGAGTGGCGAGCCGAGATTTCGCACCTCATCCAGAGATTAACTCCGTACAGCCCCCTCGACCAGCTGATCGCTTGGGCGGCAGCACGGCTAGGCAGCGCCCGCCGACCATGAAGCACCCATTCCCTGAATTTAGAATTGATGGAGATTGAAATGACTATGACTTTGCATTCCGACCAGAATTCCGTTCTTCCGGCTACGCCATCGCGAGCGACACGATTACTCGGCCTAGTGTACGGACTCGTCTCGTACGCCGTTTTTCTAGGTACATTTCTCTACGCGATCGGCTTCGTTTCGGGGGTCCTGGTCCCGAAGACGATCGACGACGGCACGACCGTGCCATGGAGCACGGCCTTGATGATCGACCTCGCGCTGATGTCGATCTTCGCTCTTCAGCATAGCGGGATGGCGCGACGCGCCTTCAAGTCTTTCTTCGCGCGTTTCTTTTCTCCGGCCGTCGAGCGCAGCACCTTCGTCTTGCTCGCGAGCCTTAGCTTGATCTTACTGTTCTGGCAGTGGCAACCACTACCCACCGTCGTGTGGAGCATCGATGGCCCAGTCTTCGCCGGCGCCGTCGCCGCAGGTGGCGCCATCGGCTGGATCATCGTGTTGTACAGCACGTTCCTGATCAGCCATTTCGAGCTGTTCGGATTGACCCAGGTGATCACGCAGTTCATGGGGCGGATTGCCCAACCTATCGCGTTCAAGACGCCTGGACTCTACCGATTGGTTCGGCATCCGATCTACCTCGGCTTCATCATCGCCTTTTGGTCCACCCCGTCGATGACGGTCGGCCATCTGCTCTTCGCGTCTGTCACAACAGGCTACATCTTTGTGGGAATTTGGCTGGAAGAAAGGGATTTGGTCGCTTTCTTCGGCGACGAGTACCGCAAGTATCGCGAACGGGTCGCAATGCTGCTCCCCGGTCTGTTTTGATCGAGCGATATCGTGCGAACGGCCTGCTCATGGGCGGGCCGTTTGCCTCGCCTGCGTGGGTTTAACTTTTGCCCATAATGGTGGATTTCGTCCACGGTCCGTTTTAGAGCGAGTGGACGTCTGAAGTTACGGGGCAGAGCGGACATGCTCTGCGCCTCTCTTGAAGCTGGCTTCGGCCAGGAGACGGCATTTTTTAAAGCGGCGCTTACAAGTCAGGCCTTGGGTGCAGCAGCCCGCTGCGACATCCGCTGTTAAGCCCACAGCTGACCTGCCGTGTCCATCCGCCCGAGGACCGCTTGTGACCCGGAGCGGACGTGGCCAACCAACGCGTAGAGTAAAGTGCGCCTGGTATGGCTAATTCGTTCGCAGCGGCCACCGCCGGGCTGCCCACCAGCCTGCCAGAGGCGCCCCAAATGCTAGGCACCATGTGAATTGCGCGACGGACGGCGCGACTATCGCCATCACCGTCGCGAAGACCAATGCAATGACCGGAAAGATCGCGGTTGCCAGCAACTCGGGATTGGGGTGACCTCGCAGCGCCAGAATCCATAGTAGCGCATTCAGGCCGGCAATGGCAGTCAGATGGACGCCATAGCTTACTGCGACGACGCTATCGAGCCGATACGTGCCGTAAAGTCCGTTCGTCACCGGGAGTATGACGATCGACAGCAGGAAGATCAGGTTGAGGAAGACTTCGCCGCGGCTGCCTTCCGGGGCGAAGGTGAGCCGCCGATGATGGCTGAGCCAAAACACGCCGGCGACGATGAAGCTGATCATCAGCGCGATGACAGGTTGGGCGTAGGCATTTACAAGGTCTATCCAGGCCGGCGCGTTCGCGAACCTGCTGGCCTTCGGCAGATCATAGGCGAGCAGCGTCATCGCGACGCCAAAGATGGTGTTGCTCAACGCCTCCAATCGGCGCATATCAAAATGACCGATCTGCTTCAACCTCGTTCCCCCTCAAGCCGCCGGACGCTTCGCGCAGCAGGGCCGCTTGAGACCCCGCGCATCGTTTTTCAGCCGCTCGCTTCCTTTGTGGTGCGGCTTTATGTCGGCTCACAGGGGTGGACCGGAAGTTCGCACCCGAGCGCCACACCGACCCCAATGACCCAATGCAGACTAGGATGGCTCGCTGGCCCTGTCGGTCGCGGTAGTCCCAAACCGAGAGGGGCCTTTGACGATCTATTGAGCGGCCAGGGTCGGAATGCCTTGAGCTTTCGTAACCGGCGGAGGATTCCACTTGCCGGTGAGCACCTCCGACTTTGGCGCGTACATGCGCAGCAACAGATTGAATGGTGTTTTGGGCGCAGGCAGCCAATTGGCCTCCTGATCCTTCCCGGGGCTTTCGTTTTGGACGTATAGGTCGAGCGAGCCGTCTCCGTTGTACTTGAATGGCATCCAGCTGCTGACGGCGAAACGATTTAACACGTTGCCGACCTGAAATCCTTCCTGATCATAAAGCGTGATCGACCAGAAGGCATTGACCGGTGGCGCTGCACCCTTCTCAAAAGTGATCGTGTATTTGTTTGCGCCATCGAGCGGCTTTCCTGTTTCATCGCCGAGGTTGAGTGGATAGATAGCGTCCTCGACCAAGTTCGCGCCAAGCCCCTGCTGCGCGAGAATAGCCCGCTTCAAGTAATAATTGCCGTATACGCCCACCGTGTCGGTGTTCATCACCCAGCCGTTCGCCACACGAGCCAATGTTGGCAGCTTCCATGCCATCAGCTTCTGAGCATCGCGGGGCGCGCTTTCAACCGCCTTTTGTACGGCCGGATCGAGTTTGCTCATCTCGAAGCTCTTGCCTACTTCGATCCCGATCTTTTTCATTTGAGCGAGAATTGGCTCATCGGTAATGTGGGGCGGCTGTAGCTTAAGCACCTCTGCGGCGTAGGCGAAGTATTTCCCGGCTGCCATGGTATCAACCTGGGTCTTTGGTGGCGTCTTCATATCGATGCTTGGATCGATTTTGACCTCGACAGGCTTTGGCGGTTTGCCAAACTCGGAAAGAAGCGTGACTTTATAGCCCGCCTGTATCTTGTGAACCGCATCGTAATCTGGCGGACCGTCGGTCTTGGTACGGCCAATGAGCCAGACATACGGGGTGGGCGCGTCAATTCGCTGAGTTTCCTTCGGAAGCTTAAACTCGTCGATAAACCTGTCCCGCAAATCTGGTCTCCAACCCTGGGGCGCTATTAGGAAAGTGGCGGCCTTGGTGCCTGTGGTTCGCCATCCGGGCGAAGCGAACACATCGGTCCACATGTCCAACATAGGCAAAAGGTAGTAACGGCCATCCGTATCAGGAGCAGAGATGACCACAGGCTCTTTCGTTACATCCAGCCAAGCGATGGAATATAGGGTGTCAAAGTTGGAGCGGACAACGCCCTTGAAATCGGCAGGCGGATATTGCGGAACATTGGTGAAGGTGTTCATCGGGCCTTTGCCAAATTCCTTGCCCGGCTCGACATTTGTGAAGGTCTTACGAGAAATATCCATCGACAACAGCGGATACAAATAGATATAGGCGTCCACGGCGATGGCGTGGGCGTCGTCTGCGGTGATGGCACTCTGGGCCTGTGCGATGTCCGGAAGGATAGGCCCCGTGAGGAGGCCGATCACCAAGGCAACAGTGACTTTATTCAAACTAGCCTCCAACTGGATTGAGTGCTGTTTTAGTAGCTGTTCGTTGTACCGATCCGGCCTGCCCGGTCCTATGCAGTTTCGGCAGCGAACGCTGATATCCCTGCACTGCTATTGCAGTGAAGAGCGACTCTTTGCCCTCAACTGACCTGCCGCCCGCAGCTGGTCGAAGACCGCTTCTAGCCCATCGAGTTTGTCAGTGCGGTGCAGCTACGTGTCGGCTTAGTTGGCGGGCCGGAAATCTACCGCCAATCACCAAACGAGCGCGATTGACCCGAAGCCGAAATTGGGTTGCGCCCATGTTCAGTTTCGACTGAACGTACATTTTGGTTAACTCACAAATAACGGTGTCGCCAGTTCTCGTCAGCTTCGAGCTGGACCAGGCTAAATCCTAAGGATCTCGAAATTCGATGTCCCTAATTTACGATGGCCGCAATGCAGCGGAGGGGCTTAGGCATGTTGTACGTAGCCACATACATCTATTGGGCCATTGTCGCCTTGTGGCTAACTGTGCTTTCCAGCGTTGTGTACTACTACGTGCGCAACCCGCGCGCATTCGGCACGACCCGCCTTCTGTTGACGGTGATCGGCGTCGACACTATCCGAAATATCGCAGAGAACATCTATTTCGGCCTCTACTTCGGGGGAAAATACGGCGTATTCCCTGATTGGACGGTCGAACTTCTGGGGCGACCTGAGCTGCTGATTTTGCCGAAAATTACCAATGTGGTGGCTGGATGCGTCGTGCTCGGCCTGCTGCTTTTCCATTGGTTGCCGGTCGCGGTCAGAGATTGGAAACGATCAGAGGAGCGTGCAAGCGACTTGCAGACGCTCGCCACGATTGACCCGCTCACAAACTTATACAACCGACGTCAGTTCGAAGCCCTGGCGCAGGCGGAATTAGGGCGATGCCAGCGCTATATGCGCCCGTGCTCGTTCCTGATGATTGACATCGACCACTTCAAGCGTGTGAACGACACTTTCGGGCACGAGATGGGTGATTGGGTTTTGAAGATGGTCGCGCGCACTCTGGCCTCTACGCGACGAGACGCTGACGTCGTCGCCAGATTTGGCGGCGAAGAGTTCGTCATTATGCTGCCGGAAACGACAGCAGAGGCGGCGACGACCGTGGCGGAGCGAATCCGATCCTCGGTGCTTGCGAACGCGCTGGCCATCGGAGACTCGAAACTGACCCTGACGATTAGCTTAGGGGTGAGCGAAGCCACAGCAAGTTCACCCAGCGTCGAAACCATCATTCGTTATGCAGATGAGGCGCTCTACGAGGCAAAACGGACGGGCCGAAATCGTGTCTGCGTCGCAAGGGGACCTTTAGAGGCGGTCGCGCGGGCAGCCGAATGAAGCATGCAAACATGGCGGTTAAGCGAATTGGCGGGGTCGCAGGTTGCAGCAGGGCACTCGGCTTTTGATTGTTATTAATCACTTCCGCTGTTGGCCCATCGCTTCCGTTGGCGTGGTGCTGCTATGTGTCGCCTCACAGGGGTAGACCGGACGTTTGCATCCGGGCGCCAAACCGCGTGAATGACCCAAAGCAGACTTCAAGGGCACCGCGACTCAGCCACAGCCTATTCGCCCTGCGGTTTTGGGGGCATCGGATTGGCGCTTCGAGAGATCGTCAAGAATTACGCATTCGGGACCCGGACCACCAGCACAGGAGGCATCGCAGTTCGCAACGAATGCGGCGATGCTCCGCTCAAGCGCCCTCAGCTCGGTGAGCTTGGCCCGCACCGTGAGAAGGTGCTCCTGCGCAAGATTGCGTGCACTGACGCACGAACTTTTGGGATTTTGAACAAGCGCAACGAGTTCTCGGACTTGTCCGATTGAAAAGCCGAAGTCGCGGCATCTCCGGATGAAAGTCAGGCTTCTCACATCCTCGTCGTCATAAACCCGCTGGTTGCCAGCTTGGCGACCCGCCGAGCGCAGCAGACCGATCTCCTCGTAGTATCTGATCGTCGGAGCGCTCGTGCCCGTCTCCCTCGCCAGCGCTCCGATCTTGAAAGGCTTCATCTCTTCGGCTTTCCTACCGTTCTTTTCGCTTGAACCTCAAGTTACTTGAACATGTAAGGTCCCGGCAACTCACATAAAGGAGAAGCCGATGTCCATCGTCGAAGCCGCGCCAATCGCCTGCAGACTAACGTCCGGAGAGATGCAAGACCGCCTCGCCTGGATCGCCAATCTCAACAAGCAGGCCTTGATCGCGCATCAGCGCGAAGATTTAGTGCTGAAGCTAACGTTCGCGGCGGAGGCGGTGTCCGGTGTGCAGGAAATGGTGCGAGCCGAACAGGCGTGCTGCGCATTCCTCCAGTTCGATCTCAAGGAAACGATGCACGAAATTCACCTGACGATCACCGCGCCGGAGGAAGCGAGAGAGGCGGCCGACGTGCTATTTGAGAAATTCGTTGCGAGCGAACCAACATGGTCAGCTCAGCCACCGTCCTGCGCGTGTTCGGCGGTCAAACCGGCTCCGAATGAGCCGCCCGGCGCGAAGGCCGCTGGCGCCACAGCCATCACCTTATCGGCCGGTGCGGTCGCATGCGGAGCCTGTTGTATCTTGCCATTCACCCTGCCGGCGACCATTCTCGCCAGCACCGGCTCGTTGTTGTCGTCGCTAGTCCACATGCATTTGTGGGTCACCGTGCTCTCTATTTTCGCCGTGACTGGCGCTTGGGGATGGCTGGCGTGGCAGATACGGCGGACTGGGCGCATGCCGGGTGTCGCCACGCTAGTCATGATGATTGCCTCAACAGTGTTCATGACGATTTCGCTGATGTGGCCTCTGATAGAAAAGCCACTGATCCGAGCGCTCCGAGCCTGATAGGCCTGCGTCGTGGCCCGCCGACTTGAATAGCGGCGGGTCCTGTGGAAACGTCGACTCTTATGAAGACTGGCATCGTTTACGTCTGTGCAGCCGTCGCCGAAATCGCGGGCTGTTTCGCCTTCTGGGGTTGGCTACGTCTTCAGAAGCCAATCTGGTGGCTGTGTCCTGGATTGCTGTCCCTGATCGCGTTCGCGTACTTGTTGACCTTGGTCGAAAGTGACGCCGCAGGGCGTGCCTATGCAACGTATGGCGGAATCTACATCGCGGCTTCGCTTGCATGGCTTTGGGTCATTGAAGGCATACGCCCCGATCGGTGGGACCTGACCGGTGCGTCCATATGCCTTGTTGGAGCCGCTATTATCCTCTGGGGGCCCCGCAGTTAAATTGTGAGTCTGCTGTTGGCCCGAAAGCGAAGTTTAGGCTGCGTCATTAATTGCCGGCTTGTCGGGGTGGACCGGACGTGGCCGGCGCCCGGCCAAAGCGACGCTCCTGACCCGTTGCAGACCATCGGCACCGGGTGCCCAGTTTGATTTTCGAAGGTGTTTAGTCTAGGAAAGCTCCAGCCCCGCAGCCTGCCGTAAGCAGAGCCGCGAAGCAGACCGGCACGACGGTTTGGGTTCTAGTTCAACGCAACCTGAGTCGTGCGATGCCTGAGCTTTCGGTACTGCTGCTTGCCGCCTGCATGTTTCTTGGCGCGGCGCTCTACACATCCGTCGGCCATGCAGGGGCGTCGGCCTACATCGCTTTGATGGCGCTGTTCGGCATCTCTCCGGCCGTGATGCGGCCAACCGCGTTAGCTCGTCGTCCGTGAACAAGGTTCTAAGCGATTGAGCAGGAGTCTCTTTTTCGGATTCGAGGCGGTTTGAGATTGCAGGGA
>NZ_JBVVPP010000089.1:0-13828 GCF_055811315.1 Bradyrhizobium sp. MI1.4
CTCCCGCAGAACAAAAGCGGAAAGTGTAACCCATGTGTCCGGTACGTTTTGTCACCTATGTCTCGGGCCGCTCACCGCCACAATAAAACGGCTTTCCAGAAAGCTCGGCAGATCAGTCTGATCTTGCCGGCTCTCGCTCCGCCAGCACCGTCCGCGCCGTCGCCACGAACGCCTGCGCGGCCGGCGACAGCGTCCGACCCTGGCGCTGCAGCAGCGACACCGGGCGGGTGATGGCAGGGCGTATCAGCGGCTTTGCGATCAGAGTTGGAAATTGATCGGCCGGCAGCATCGTCGCAGGAAGGATAGCAAGGCCGAGGCCCTGCGCCGTCATGGCGAGCGCGGTGTTGATCAGCGCACTTCATAGGTCGGGTTGAGGTGCTTGCCCTGGCTCCCCAGCGCCTGATCGATCTGCATGCGTATCCGCGTCTCGCGCCGCATCGCGATCGTCGGCATCTGATCCAATTCGTCCCATGTCAGTGAGCGCCGTGCCGCGAAGTCGGGGGTGCGCCGGCCGATGGCGCTCAGGCGGCCGCGGGTCAGCGTCTCGATCGTCAGCTCCGCGAATTCTCCCTCGACGCTGCCGATCGCGAACTCCGCATCCGTCGCGATCAGACGTGGAACGAGATCGTCGGCGGCGACGTCGCGCATGTCGATTTCGATGTCGGGATAGCCTGCCCGGAATTTTGCCAGCACCGAGGGCAGCAGTGCCGATGCGGTACCGGCTGAGGCGAGAAACGCGACTCGGCCGGCGCGCGCCTGCGCGAGGTCACGCATGCGCCGCGACAGGCCCAGCGCATCGCCCAGCATCCGTTCGGCGGCATGAACTGCCTCGTCAGCGGCCCGCGTCGGCTGCACCGAACGAGTGGAGCGATCGAACAGTTTGACGCCGAGCTGCGCTTCGAGCTGTTGGATCAACAGGCTCGCCGCCGATTGCGTGATCCCCAGCTCGCGCGCAGCCCGCGTGATGCTGCGCGTACGGTACACGCCGGTGAAGGCCTGCAATTGCCGTAAGGTGACGTTCATAGGCAAAGCTCATGAATTGATGAGTTCTTTCCGGCTTATCACATAAGCGAGCATGCAATAAAATGCATGCCGTGGTCGGTGAAGCGGCGATCGCCAAGGGATTGGAAACGAACATGAGGACACAGGTGCTGGTGGTGGGCGCCGGGCCCGTCGGATTGACCGCGGCGATGGATCTGGCTTCCCGTGGGATCGACGTCGTGGTCGCGGAGATCCGCCATGCCGGCGATCCGCCCAGCGTCAAATGCAATCACGTCTCGGCGCGTTCGATGGAGATCTTCCGCCGGCTCGGCGTCGCCGCAAAGCTGCGCGACGCAGGCCTGCCCGCAGATTTCCCGAACGACTGCTCCTACCGGACCACGGCGACCGGCATCGAGCTGTGCCGCATCGACATTCCCTCGCGCGCACGCCGCCACAGCGCCACCGGCGGCCCCGACACCTGGTGGCCGACGCCGGAGCCGCCGCACCGGATCAACCAAGTCTATCTCGAGCCGATCCTGTTCAGCCATGCCGCCGCTCAGTCGCGCATCACCATTCTGGCGCGCACGGAAATCACGGACATCGAGCAGAATGACGACCATGTGGTCGCATTGGCGCGCGACCTCGACAGCGGAAGCTCGCTCCGCATCGAGGCTTCCTTTGTGATCGGTTGCGATGGCAGCCGTTCCCTGGTTCGCAGATCGATCGGCGCCAACCTGTCCGGCACGCCGGTGATCCAGCGCGTGCAATCGACCTTCATCGAAGCGCCGCAGCTCAAGGAGCTGATGGGCGCGCACAAGCCGGCCTGGATGGTGCTCTCGCTCAACCCGCGACGCTCAGGCACGACGGTGGCAATCGACGGTCAGGACCGCTGGCTGATCCATAATCACCTGAAGCCAGACGAGCCCGAATTTGATTCGGTCGATCGGGACTGGGCGATCCGCGCCATTCTCGGCGTCGACGAGCGCTTCGAATACCGCGTCCTCAGCAAGGAGGACTGGGTCGGCCGCCGGCTTGTCGCCGATCGCTTCCGCGACCGCAGAGTCTTCATCTGCGGCGACGCCGCGCATCTGTGGATGCCGTATGCGGGCTACGGCATGAATGCGGGGATTGCGGACGCCGTCGACCTGTGCTGGCAGGTGGCGGCGCATCTGAACGGGTGGGCGCCGGCTTCGATCCTGGATGCCTACGAGGCGGAGCGTCAGCCCATCACCGAACAGGTGTCGCGCTTTGCCATGGACCATGCGATGAAGATGATGGCGCAGCGTGGTGGAGTCTCCGCGGAGATCGAGGACGACACGCCGCGCGGCCACGCCGCGCGCGCAGCGCTGGCCAGGGCGGCCTACGATCTCAACGTGCAGCAATATTGCTGTGCCGGATTGAACTTCGGCTACTATTACGATGCCTCGCCGATCATCGCCTATGACGGCGAGACGCCGCCCGCTTACGCGATGGGCAGCTTCACCCCCTCCACCGTGCCGGGCGCTCGCGCGCCGCACCTGTTTCTGCGGGACGGGCGATCGCTCTACGATGCCTTCGGCGTCGGCTACACTTTGCTGCGGTTCGATCCGGCGATCGATGTAGCGCCATTGAAGTCTGCCGCAGAGCAGCGCGGCATTCCGCTCGCGCTGCTCGACATTGCGCCGGACGAAGCGAACGGCGCGTATGCCGAGAAGCTGGTGCTGGCGCGGCCCGATCAGCACATCGCCTGGCGCGGGCAGGCCGCGCCAGCGGACCCACAAGGCTTGCTGACGCGCATCACCGGCGCTTCGGCGTAAGGCGGTTTGAAGCGGACGGTCTCGCGGCGAAGTCCGCCGGCAGGTTATTTACAAAGTCGTGGTTCACAAAACAAAAAAAGACTCGCACCAGGAGGGAAACGTGTTTCACGTTGCAAGCCGCCGCATTTTGGCCGTGCTGACGGCCGCGAGTTTCGCCGTGCTGCCGCTGGAGGCGGTCCGAGCGGTCTATCCCGAGCAATTGATCAAGATCATCGTGACCTTTCCGCCCGGCGGCAGCGCCGATACCGTCATCCGCGCGCTCGAACCGCTGGTCACTGCCGAGCTCAAACAGGGTCTCGTGATCGAGAACCGCGCGGGTGCTGGAGGCAACATCGGCATGGCCGCGGTCGCGCAGGCCAAGCCTGACGGCTATACGCTCGGCATTGCGCCGGCAGGCAGCCTGACGGTCAATCCGCATCTCAATTCGTCGATGCCGTTCGATCCGAAGGATCTTGCGCCGATCACCCTGCTCGCGAAAATTCCCTTCGTGCTGGTTGCGTCAGCGAACGTGTCGGCGCATACGGTCGCGGAATCGATCGCGCTCGCCAAGGCCAAGCCGGGCGCGTTGTCGGTCGGGCATGGCGGCAATTCGACCGCCATGCACTTGACCGCGGCACTGTTCACGCAGAAGACCGGGATCGCCATGGAGCTGGTCCCCTATCGCGGGACCGCGCCGGCGACGGTCGATGTTCTCGCAGGCCACGTCCCCTTCGCGGTACTGGATATCCCCGCATCGAGGCAACTGATCCTCGAAGGTAAGCTCAACGCCATCGGTGTGTCGTCTGCGCAGCGTCTGTCGTCCTTGCCTGATGTGCCGACACTCGCCGAGAGCGGTATTGCGGGTTTCGAATCCGTTGGCTGGTTCGGGCTGGTTGCTCCGGCCGGCACGCCAGCCGATATCGTCGGCCGGTTGAACGAAGCCTTCGGAAAGGCCCTGAAGGATCCATCGGTGGTCGAGAAGATCCGGACGCTTGGCGCAGAGCCTGCACCGACCTCGCCGGAGGAGTTCAGCCGCTTCATCCAAAGCGAAAGCTCGAAATGGGGCAAGCTGATCAGTGAAGCGGGCATCAAGGCGAATTAAGTGTCCCACGCAGCCCTGCTGCTCGTCGGCAATCATCCCCGGCTCGCCTTCAGCGCCCGCCGCATCACGATCGCGGTCTAGAAACACGATTCCGCCCCGGCGTAAGTCATTGATCTTGCAGCTTCCGGCTACTGTGCATGGGGTTGTTTTCGCGCTTTTTGTTGTTGGGCCCCGGAAGGCTTACAGGTAATCGTCGCGACACCGGCTGGCCTCGCCAGTTCGGATCACCACCGACAAGGCGAGATGGGCATGCACTCTTCCGGCAGCGGCTTGGGCAACGGGCTTCTTGGCGTCATCATCTTCAGCGCATCGCTGCCGGCGACCCGCGTGGCGGTCGGCGGGTTTTCCGCGCTGTTCCTGACCTCGGCGCGCGCGGTCATCGCGGCGCTGATCGGTGTGGCCGTGCTCGGCCTGCTCCGTCAGGCGCGGCCGCAGCGCAAGGATCTCGTCTCGCTCGCGATCGTCGCCATCGGCGTCGTGGTCGGCTTTCCCTTGCTGACGGCGCTTGCGCTGCAGCACATCACCTCGGCGCATTCGATCGTCTTCATTGGCCTCTTGCCGCTGTCGACCGCGATCTTCGGCGTGCTGCGCGGCGGCGAGCGGCCGCAGCCGATGTTCTGGCTCTTTGCAATTCTGGGCAGCGCCACTGTCGCCGGCTTTGCGCTCTCCAACGACGGCACCGCATCGCTGACCGGCGATCTGCTGATGGTCGCGGCGATCGTGCTGTGCGGGCTCGGCTATGCCGAAGGCGCCGCGCTGTCGCGCCGGCTCGGCGGCTGGCAGGTGATCTCCTGGGCGCTGCTGCTGTCGCTGCCGCTGATGGTGCCGGTCGCGATTCTAACCTGGCCCTCGACATGGAGCGGCGTCGGTGTGCCCGCCTGGATCGGGCTCGCCTACGTCTCGGTCTTCAGCATGTTCGTCGGTTTCATCTTCTGGTACCGCGGGCTTGCGATCGGCGGCATCGCCCGCGTCGGCCAGTTGCAGCAGCTCCAGCCGTTCTTCGGCCTTGCGCTTGCAGGCCTGCTTCTGCACGAACCGGTTGCCTGGAGCATGATCGTGGCGACCGCGCTGGTGGTCGCATGTGTCTTCTTCGCGCGGCGGTTTGCCTGAGGCCGAATTGATCTGGCCTTACCTCTTGCCCGGTTGCGGCTTTTCAATGCCCGGCAGCCGCGCGATCCCCTCGGCGAGAAAATCGACCAGCAGCCGGACCCGCGCGATGCCGGACCGCTCCGGCACGATCAGCATGTTGAGCGGAACGGACGGCGGCGCGTAGTCTTCAAGCACGCGCTCAAGTTGGCCGGAGGCAAGCAGGTCGTCGACGAGCCAAAGATGCGCCGGCGCAATGCCTCGCCCGGCCACGAGCGCCTCGCGTGCGGCAAGCCCGTGATCCACCCGCAGCCGCCCTGCGAACGGGACCACATGGCGGCCGCCGCGGCGCCCGTGCAGCACGAGCACGTCGCTGCCGGCGATGTTCGACATCCTGACACCCTCGTGGCCGGCGAGATCTTGCGGGCGCGTGGGCCTGCCGCGCGAAGCCAGATAGTCCGGTGCGGCCACAAGCACCCGCCGCGATTGACCCAGCAGCCTGAGCTTCATCGAGCTGTCGGGGAGTGGCCCCAGGCGCAGGGCGATATCGACACCTTCCCGCACAAGGTCGATCCGCTCGTCGGTCAGGCTGAGATCCACCGCCACGTCCGGATAGCGGTCCTGGAACGCGAACACCAGACGACTGACGTGGAGCACGCCGAAAGCCGCGGTGCAGGAGACGCGTACCGTTCCGGCAGGCGCGCCGCGTGTGCTGCGCGCCTCGTCGCCGGCGAGTTCGACCAGGCGCAGGATCTGCACGCAGTCGGCGTAATAGCGGCGCCCCTCTTCCGTCATCGTCACGCTGCGCGTGGTCCGCGTGAGCAGCGGCACGCCGACGGCCTGCTCCAGTTCCCGAAGGTGCCGCGTCACTGTCGACTGGCCGAGACCAAGCTCGCGCGCGACCGCGGACAGGCTTCCGCGCTCGGCCACGCGCACGAAGCTGCGCATGCGTTCGAGCGTCACGTCCGATCTATCCATATTTCGGCATGATCCTATCCATCGGCGACAACTACCGGATTGCAGTCGGAGGCGCTACCTGCTGCTCGCAATCATCAACCGAGGTGCTGATCATGAAAGTGTTGATCGTCTTCGCTCATCCCGAGCCGCGCTCCCTCAATGGCTCGCTCCGCGACGTTGCCGTCAGAGAACTCGAGGCTGAGGGACACGAGGTGCGGGTGTCAGACCTTTACGCCCAGGGATGGACATCCGAGGTCGGCCGCGCCGACTTTCCACTGCTGCCGCCGGACGCGCGGCTGGCGCCGGCCGCCGCCTCCAAGCAGGCGTTCGAGTCGGGCACGCTCACGGCGGACGTCAAGGCCGAGATCGAGAAGCTGCTGTGGGCGGACGTCCTGATCCTGCAATTCCCGCTGTGGTGGTTCAGCATGCCGGCCATCCTCAAGGGCTGGGTCGACCGCGTGTTCGCCTACGGTTTCGCCTATGGCGTCGGCGAGCACAGCGACAAGCGGTGGGGCGACCGTTACGGCGAAGGCAGGCTGGCGGGCAAACGCGCGATGCTGATCGTGACGGCCGGCGGCTGGCAGGAGCATTATTCGGCGCGCGGGATCAACGGGCCGATCGACGACCTGCTGTTCCCGATCAATCACGGCATCCTCTATTATCCCGGCTATGACGTGCTTCCGCCGTTCGTCGTCTACAAGGCCGACAAACTGGACGAAGCGGGTTTCCAGGCGACTGCCGAACGTTTGCGCGAGAGGATGCGAACGCTTGCGACGACATCCCCGATTCCCTACCGGCGCCAGAATGGCGGCGATTACCTGATTCCGAGCATGCGGCTCCGCGCAGGACTCGAGCATTCCGGCGCGACCAGCTTCGCGCTTCACGTCGAACAGGTCGAGGCACGCAGCCCAATGGGTGAAACGAGCTCCGTGCACTCGACGGCTGAGGGGTGCGCGGCAACAGCGTAATCCGCCGCTCGCGCACGGAATCACCCCATCACCGTCCGCGTCAGCGTGCTCCGCGCAAACTTCTTCAGCGGCATCGGCTTGCCGAACAGAAAACCCTGCACGAGGTCGAAGCCGAGCTCGTTGGCGGCGACGAGGTCGGCGCGGCTCTCGACGCCCTCGGCGATGGCGCGCACGCCATAGCCATGCGAAAGCTCGACGATGTGGCGGCACACCGTGCGCTTGAGGCGATCAGTGCCGCTGCCGGTGACGAAGTGCCGGTCGGCCTTCAGCTTGATGAATGGAATTTTTCCAAGGTCCATCAGCGACGGCCAGTTGGCGCCGAGATTGTCGACCGACAGGCCGATATTGTGCAGACGCAGTTCGCGGGCGACCTCGGCCAGGAGATCGAGATCGCGGATCGCTTCCTCGCTGTCGATCTCGATCGTCAGCCCGCCGAACGCCGGATGCGTCGGCATGCGCCGGCAGAGATCGCGCACGGCTTGCGGCTCCTTCAGATAGGACGCCGGCAAATTGATCGCGAGATCGACCGGGCTCTGCTGCTCCAGCAGATAGTGCCAGTCCTGCATGGCGCGCTCGATCACGAATTCGGAGAGGTCGCGCAGATTAGGGTCGTTCTCTTCGGGGATGAAATAGGCCGGAGGCACCACGCCCCAGGTCGGATGCCGCATCCGCACCAGCGCCTCGGCGCTATTGCGGATCAGCGTGCGCGCGTCGATCTTGGGTTGGTACCAGAGCTCGAGCCAGCCGGCGTGCAGGGCCTCGCCGACATGCACGGCGGGGCTCGGCGCCGGCTCCTCGGGCAACAGCATCGCGACACGGTCGCGCAGCGTCTCCGCGGCAAACGGCGTTGTCAGCGGCGGCAGCATCTTGAGGCCGTATTCCTCGCCGACCTGCTGCACGGCCCTGACGATGATCGACTCGCGGGCGCCCACAGTCAGAACCCTGCCGTCGAAGGCCTCGCGCACCAGCGTCTCCAGAAATGTGCCGGGCTCGATGCCGTCGGCGGCGATGCCGAGCAGGATCAGGTCGGGCAATTCGCTCGTCAGCACGCTCTGCAGCTCCTCGGCACTGGCGCACTCGGTGGTGACGAAGCCGAGATCCTCGAGCACTTCTGCGAGAAACGCCCGCAAATGGCGCTTGCCGTCGGCGACGCATGCGCGCGGCTTCACCTTTCGCCGTCCGAAGGTCTTCGGCCTTCGGACGGCGAGTTCTACAATTTCGTCGTTCATCGCAAGCACTCCCGTTCCGTGGCGGTGTGTTAGCGACGTGAGCAGTTTCAAATATGGAAGGCTTCAGTCGATTGTCGAATTATCTGGGTAACGTTAAAGCGCCCATCACGTCTAAAATTGTCTGGATCTCGGTCGGGAAGTTTTTACGTCTACCCGCGCTTCGGGCGCAGGGTTGCGACAATCACTGGAGATCTCGCGACGTGCAGTGCGGCTGCATGTACGCGCACTGTCCTGCAATTGGACCAAGCCGCGCGCGCCTCGCCCAATTGAATAATGGAGCGCCTCAATTGCGCGCGACGCGCGCATTTTTTCCGGTTCGCTCGTGACGGTTCTGCGACAATGCGTCGGTGCGCGCTGGCGCCAATGTGAAGCACATCACAAACGGATTGCAGCACGTGCGCTATTGCTCTGGGCAGCCGGTGGTGGGCTGTCGAGGATCGCAGCAATGACGTCGCGGCGAATAATGTATTGGTGGTTCAGGTTCGTGCTGTCAGGGCGATTTCTCGATCGTTTCCTGTGCCTGCCGCGCGCGCATTAGCGCGGGATCAGGTTTGGCCGATCAGCTTGCGCAACGCGGCCGCGCCGTCCTCGATCGCATCGCGTCCCTTCCAGGCCAGATAGGACAGCTTGCCACCGAACGTGTCGTGGCTGCGCAGCCGGCGCGAACCGAGAATGTGGCCGACATTGGAGGGGAAGCGGCTCACCTCGGCGGACACCAGCGCCGCGATCGCGTCCATCAATTGCTGGAGCCGAATGCCCCATTCGCAATGCTCGATGCCGTCGATCCGCACCTTGAGCGCATATTCGGTCTCGTAGATCTCGGCGAGCAGGTCGCGCGCAATCAGCACCCGGTTGTGCCGGAGCGCGATGCGCAAGGCGAGGCGCCTGTCGTCGAGCTGGTCGAGCACCATGTGAACGACGCAGGCATAGGGCGCGGCGGCGACATCGGCGGCGCTCTTGCTCGCGGCGGCCTTGGTGGCAAGGCGCACCAATTGCCAGAACGTCTTCAGCCGCCTCGCCACCAGCGTCAGCGCGAACGGCAGCGCCTCGGGATGGGCCTTCTTGAAGGCGTCCAATCGGGCGGTGATCTGATCAACCGTGCCGTCGTCGAACTTCGCGATCTTCTCGGGCAGCCTGTCGTTGAACTTCGGCAGCGCGGCGCCGGCGCGCAGCACATGTTGGATCTTCTTCACGTCCTCGAAGGCGGTGCGCGATGCCGTGTATTGCGCGAGCTTGCCGCGCGCGAACTCGGTGCTCTCCGCTGATGCGAGGGTGCTTTCGAGAACCTTGACGACCTTGGTCTGGAAGGTCGATGCGATCTTCAGCACTTCCTTCTGGTTGTTGGCGGCGACCTGGTCGTTGATCGCCTTGATGTAGTCGCGTGCCATGGTCGGCAGCAGGTCGCGGCAGATCCACTCCCAGATCGGGGTGAGGGTGTTGCGCGAGATCCGCCCCATGTTGGCATGCTCGGGCGCGCCGTCGATCAGAAGCAGCTCGAGCGGCGCAAAGAAATGGCGCGAGGGACTGGTGGCGCGCGCCTGGTTCGATCCGTCCTTGCGAAATTCGGCGCGCAACCGGGACTGCAGGTCGGACGAGCCCGGCATGTCGATGCCGCACAGCTCAAGCCGTTCGAGCTCGCTGAGCAGGCAGCTGCGCGACAGCGGCGTCAGCTTCTGCAGGAAGTTCGATAGCTGGTCGATCTCGTTCATGGCACGCAATCTTCCGCAACGTTTCCAGCAGGCCTACCGACCCCATGCATGGAGGCATTTGCGCGCTCTCAATTGCGACATAGAGAAGCAAGCTGCCGTTAATATATCCGTAAAATCCAAGGCCGCAGGTAATCGGCGCGGATCTGATCGTTAAGAAGGCGTCGAGTGACCCGCCTATCATGTGGGCAGGTTCAGCAACCTAAGAATGTTGAGGGACGTTGCCACTCAAGCATAAAGTGTGCCTCTGCCGGGGTTTCAGCACAAAACTGCCAAATTCACCGTAGTCTTACGGAGCAAAAAGTTAACTACAGACCGCGTTGGGTTCCGCTAAACGAGTGACATGGGGTCACAGAATGATACGGCCACTGATTCGCGGCCATCGGAATGGTACGAAGGCAACGCCGCTCCAACTGAAGAGCTCGATGCCGTCCGTCTGAACGCCGCCCGTGCCAAGGCGGCCGACGAAATGGCAGCCGCCATCGCCCGCGAGCTCAACGGTCCCCTCACGGCGCTCCTGCTCTACATGGGCGAGATCAAGCATCACAGCGATCAGCTCGCGCCGGTGACGGGCGGCCGTGCCTATTTGCAGCGGGTCGTGGAGAATGCGCTGGTGCAGACCGAGCGGGTTTGTGGCCTCGTCAAACAGCTTGCCGGTTCTCACACGGGTGGCCTGCCGATCGCGTCCAGGGCCGAGGGCGCCGAATCGAAGTTCGCGCGCGCGCCACAGCTGCAGCGCGTGCCGAGCGCCGAAATCCTCGGCCTGTCAGGCCAGAAGCGGCTGACCAAGCGCGAGCGCGAGGTGCTGAGGCTGATCAGCGAGGGTTATTCGAACAAGCAGGGTGCGCTTCGGATGCAGATCAGCCCGCGCACCTTCGAGAGCCATCGCGCCGAGGCGATGCGGAAGCTCGGTGCGCGCAACACGGCGGACCTCGTCCGTGCGGCGCTGCTGCATTCGATCGACTGAAGGGCCTTGCGTCGGGCCGCCCGGCAGCGGGCGAGGGCCAAGCGTGAGGCATTTCTCGAAAAAGACCCGCGGCTCCGACCGTGCTCAGAAATAATCTTCGGCGAAGGGACGCGCGCGCGACGAGGGCCGCAGCGGCTTGAGCTCGTCCTTCGGCACGTTGGGAATGATCGTGATGGTCCAGCGGGGCGGCATGCTCGATTCCTGCTCCAGCACCGAACGTACGAAGCCGGTCACCGTCGCCTCGCCAGCGGCCACCGTCGCCATCCGGCCGTTGAACTGTGCGATGCGGAAGCGGCGAACTTCTTTCTGGTCCGCGGTCTCGTAGGTGAACATGGAAACCCTCCTGGTTTCCGGCGACTATCGCTGCCTATGATTAGCCATCTGTGAAAATCCCAAGCCGTAGAAGTACGGCGGGCATGCACGCGTGAGTGGTTGGAGCGTTTCGAGCGAGCGCGTCAGCCCTCCGGCTCCTGCGCGCGCGCGGCAGCGTAGGCGGCGTCCATCAGGTCCAGGAGGTCGCAAAATCCGGCGTCGCCGAGCCTCTCCGCGGTCTTCTCCAGCCGCAGCGCCAGCACCGCGAGCCTGACATAGCCGAACGTTCCGGCCGCGCCCTTCAGCGAATGCGCTTCGCGGGCGATCCTGCCGTGGTGCTGCGCGAGCGAGAGCGTGCGGAACGATTGCAGACGCGCGCAGGTTTCGCTCCAGAACACGTCGCGCACTTCGCAAGCACCATCCTCGCCGATCTCGCGCACCAGCGCCTGGTACGCGCCCGGCTCGCGCGCGGGTTCGGCATCAAGCACTGTTTGCGCAGGCGCGACGGTGACTTCGAACATGGTTTGGCCTGCCTTGATCACGGTTTGCCGCCGGCCCGTACAGGCGCGCGCGGCACATCCGTGTCTACGGCATCTGGATTTCAGTTCCGGTAGCAGGACATTCCGTGTTTGCGGGCCGGAATTAGCGGCCGGTTTACCACGCCGCAGCGCCAGTCAGCGCGGGCCGAGCAGCCGGTCATACTGCGCCTTCACGGTGGCGTAGCATTCGCACGCCGTCTGGCGCAGGCCGTCCAGGTTAAGGATCTGGATGTGTCCGCGGCTGTAGTTAATGAAATTCGCCTGCTGCAAGGTGTTGGCGACCAGCGACACGCTGTTGCGCCGAGCGCCGATCATCTGCGCCATCGCCTCCTGGGTCAGCAGCAGCCGGTAGTCGCCGGAGAGGTCATGGGTGTGGAGCAGGCAGCGCGACAGCCGCGACTCCACCGGATGAGCGGCGTTGCAGCTCGCGGTCTGCTGCACCTGCGCGTAGACCGCCAGTCCGTGACGCGTGAGCAGCGTCCGCAGGGTGCAGCTCTGGTCGGCCGCGACGCGCAGCCGGTCGAGGTCCATCATCGAGGCGGAGCCTGGAACCAGCACGATGGCCGTGTTCAGCGCGCAGGCATCGCCCATGATAGAGAGCGTTCCGAGCAGGCTGTCGCGGCCGATCATGGCGACTTGCACGTGCTCGCCCCTGGCGAGCTCCACCACCAGCGAGATGACGCCGCGATGGGGAAAGTAGGCGCGCTTGAGCGTTTCGCCGGTCGCGACCAGCACCGCGTCGTGCGGCAGATCGCCCGTCCGCAGGTGGGGGCGGATCAATTCATAATCGTCCGCCGACAGCGCGGACAGGAAACCGTTGGAGGAACGTACCATTGTTTCCAAAGTAGCCTCCCGTCTCCCGGACCAGCACGGGAAACTGCTTGTCGTTCGGCCACGTTCCATCATGTTCCCGTCGGGATATATTGGCAATTGGGACAAGACGTCCGATCGCAGTCAGTGCCGCTGCACGTCGGCCTCGCCAAGACAGATTCCCTGACCCAATTCCTACCGAGCTGGGAACCAGCAGATCCAGATGGTGCGGCTGGAGAATCGGTTTGGAGCTTGTTCGCGGTCATGGTTGATCCGGCGCGTTTCGAGGTCATCCGCGCCGCGTCGTCGTCATGGAGTTGCCTTGGCGCCGCGCGGCCGCAGATTCTGCGTCAATCGTCTTTCCGGCTCCGAAGGACGCTCTCAACAGTCCATTTCTCGAGCAAAGGAGCATGGCGTGCGCCACGGTTCAATTATTGAATCGCCAAATCGGGAAGCTCAAACGGGGACAGAAGATCTGCGCCATATTCTCGTCGTCGATGACGACCCGATGGTCTGCATGGCCATCGAGGTCTATCTCCAGCGCAACAATTTTCGGGTGACGATCGCCGAAGGAGGGGAAGCCGGACTTCGTGCGCTCGAACACGAACAGTTCGATCTGATGATCATCGATATCTTCATGCCGCACATGCGCGGGTTCGAATCGGTCAGAATCTTTCACGAGCGCGCGCCGGCCGTTCCGCTGATAGCGATGTCCGGCTACGCGTTCGCAATCTGAATTCGCCGGCCCCGGATTTCCTCCGGATGGCGCTGGAACTCGGTGCGGCGCGCTGTCTGCGCAAGCCGTTCACGCCGCACGCGCTGCTCGCCGCCATCAACGATTGCCTGGCGGAGCACCGTCCCCAGGGCGAGCTTGCCCCGGCCGCGCGCCTGGGTTAGCGCGGCACCGGCCGCAGCGGACGCGGGTAACGGTTCGTTTACCGCAAATGCGGGTCATGCATATCCCGGCAGAGCACCAGGCGACGTGGCGAGACCGCCCCGGATTGCAGGCGGCTCGATACAATTTGCGCGAAGACCGCGCATATCGTCCTTCACAAGCAGGGCTTTCCCGCGCGCCTGGTCCCGCCGTTATCGGCACGTTCACCTAACGCGTCTCGCCGCTGCGGCGTGGGGCCGGTTTTGCCGAAAAACGCTGTCCCATGCAGTCGAACGGCAAACTTGTCTTCAATATCCGTATTAGCACGGAGGATGAAATTAACGGGACCGTGAAAGGGGATGTCTAACGATCCAAGGTGGGGACTTCCGTTCATGCCAGCGCGGCTCGGGCGTCGAGGTCCAGATCCAGGTCTGTAAGGCGTAGCTCATGGATGATCTGTTGCGGGAGTTTTTGACGGAAACCAGCGAGAGCCTGGACACCGTGGACAATCAGCTGGTGAAG
>NZ_JBVVPP010000090.1:0-4820 GCF_055811315.1 Bradyrhizobium sp. MI1.4
ACTTTGGGGGCACCGGGTCCGGGCGGGCTTGTGGGGCCCCGCTCTCAAAATACAACCGTCATAAATGGGCGCGCGCACCAACCCCCCCCCCCGTCCCGCCGCCCCGCGGCGAGCCACCCTCTCTCACAAGGGGAGAGGGGAAGGCCACGCACGGCCTACGTAAACAACGTCGGCTGCTGCCGCGACGCGCGCTCCTGCGCTTCCACCACAGCCACTGCGGTCATGTTGAGGATGCCGCGCGCCGTTACCGACGGGGTGAGGATGTGAGCCGGGCGCGCCGGGCCGATCAGGATCGGCCCGACGGGGAGCGCGTCCGCCAGCGACTTGATCATCTGATAGGCGACGTTGGCGGTGTCGAGGCTTGGCATGATCATGATGTTGGCTTCGCCCTCGAGCTTGGAGTGCGGCAGCACCATCTTGCGCGCGGCGGCCGAGAGCGCGGTGTCGCCTTGCATCTCGCCGTCGGCCTCGAGTTCCGGATGCTTCTCCTTCAGGAGCTGGGTTGCCCGGCGCATCTTGCGCGAGGATTCCGTGTCGTAGCTGCCGAAATCCGAATGCGAGACGAAGGCGATCTTCGGCTTGATGTTGAAGCGTTGGACGTGGACCGCCGCGAGCGAGGCGATCTCGGCGAGCTCTTCGGCGCTCGGATTGGGCCGCACCTGGGTGTCGGCGATGAAGAAGGCGCCCTTGCTCGTGATCAGCAGCGCCAGCGCCGCATAGTCGCTGATTCCCGGGGTGAACCCGACGATCTCGCGAACATGGCGCAGATGGCTCATGTAGCGGCCCTCGACGCCGCAGAGCATGGCGTCCGCCTCTCCGCGCACCACCGCGAGCGCCGCGATGACGGTGTTATTGGTGCGCACCACCGTGCGCGCCGCATCCGGCGTCACGCCGCGGCGGCCGGCGACCTCGCCATAGGACTGCACGTAGGAGCGGTAGCGCGGATCGTCCTCGGGATTGACCAGGTCGAAGTCCCTGCCGGCCTTGATAGACAGGCCGAAGCGCTCGATGCGGGCCTCGACCACCGACGGACGTCCGACCAGGATCGGCATCGCCAGCTTCTCTTCCAGCACCACCTGGGTGGCGCGCAGCACGCGCTCATCCTCGCCTTCGGCGTAGATCACGCGCACCGGTTGGGTCTTGGCCTTGGCGAACATCGGCTTCATGACGAGGCCGGAGCGGAAGGCGAAGCGCTCGAGCAACGCGGTGTACTCGTCGAAATTGGTGATGGGCCGGGTCGCAACGCCCGATTCCATCGCGGCCTTCGCCACCGCCGGCGCGATGCGCAGGATCAATCTCGGATCAAAGGGACTCGGGATCAGCGAGCCCGGGCCAAACCCTTGCGTCTCGCCGGTATCGAAGCCTTGCGCGACCGCATCGGACGGCGCCTCGCGCGCGAGCTGCGCGATGGCCTCGACGGCGGCGTGCTTCATCTCCTCGTTGATCGCGGTGGCGCCGACATCGAGCGCGCCACGGAAGATGAAGGGAAAGCACAGGACGTTGTTGACCTGGTTCGGATAGTCGGAGCGGCCAGTGCAGATCATGGCGTCGGGACGGGCTTTGCGCGCCTCCTCCGGCATGATCTCCGGCGTCGGATTCGCGAGCGCCATGATGAGCGGCTTGTCGCCCATCGCCTTGGCCATCTCGGGCTTGAGCACGCCCGGTGCGGAGAGACCGATAAAGATGTCGGCGCCGCCGATGACGTCGGCGAGCGTGCGCTTGTCGGTCTTCTGCGCATAGACCGCCTTCCAGCGGTCCATCGTGGTGTTGCGGCCTTCGTGAACAAGGCCGTCGATGTCGCAGACCCAGATGTTCTTGCGCTGCGCCCCCATCGACACCAGCAGGTTCAGTGTCGCAAGCGCTGCGGCCCCTGCCCCCGATGCGACGATCTTGACGTCCGACAGGTTCTTGCCGTTCAGGCGCAGACCGTTGGTGATCGCGGCGGCGACGATGATCGCGGTGCCGTGCTGGTCGTCGTGAAAGACCGGGATCTTCATGCGCTCCTTGAGCTGCGCCTCGATCTCGAAGCATTCCGGTCCGCGGATGTCCTCGAGATTGATGCCGCCGAAGGTCGGCTCGAGCGCGGCCACGGTCTCGACCACGCGTTCGATGGTGTCGGCCGCGATCTCGATGTCGAACACGTCAATGCCGGCGAATTTCTTGAACAGGACCGCCTTGCCCTCCATCACCGGCTTCGAGGCCAGCGGGCCGATATTGCCGAGGCCGAGCACGGCGGTGCCGTTCGAAACCACGGCAACCAGATTGGAGCGTATCGTCAGCGTCGCCGCTTCCGCGGGGTTCTTGGCGATCTCCATGCAGGCGGCGGCGACGCCGGGGGAATAGGCCAGCGCGAGGTCGCGCTGGTTGGCGAGCGGCTTGCTCGCCTGGATCTCGAGCTTTCCGGGGCGCGGCAGCCGATGATAGGCCAGCGCCGCCTGGTGGAGATCATCAGAATAGGACGACATGCGGTGTCTTGCCTCGCGTTACCGGCCTCAAACTACGTTGTCCTGACCGGCCCGCCTTCGGGTGGTATTTCCGGGTCATGGAGACGGGATGAAGCACGTCGGGCGGCCCGGTGGCAACATCCGATTGCTGCCCCATCAACAGGGCGCGCGGTCAAATATCTGATAGCGCTCGCTTTCCCTGGACCGCGCGTTGCTTTGCGAATATGGCAGGTTGCGTGCTGCAACGCGAGCAACTGGAGCTGGGAATGAAGCGAATCCTGATCGGCTTCATCGTCGTGGCCGTGGTGGCCGCGGGCGGATGGTTGGGCTTCAGCTTCTACGCAAAACATCGCGTCACCGCCGAGGTGGAGACCGCGTTCGAGCAAATCCGCAAGCAAGGCGGCAAGGCTAGCTACGGCAAGATCGCCTTCGATCTGCCCACGCGCACCATCACGATCGAGGACATCGCGGTTACGCCGGGCAAGGCACGCAGGCGCAGATCAGGATCGCCGCCATCAAGGGCACGGGCGTTCGCCAGATCGACGAAACAAGGATCTCGGCCGACCCCGTCGACATCACCGGGCTCGAGGTTACGCTGGACCAGATCGGCGCTGCCAAGCTGAAGGTCGCGTACAAGATCCCGCACCTGGTCATGCGCGACTATGCCGGTCCAGTTCAGGCCGGTCAGGTGCCGGCGGACAGCTCGCTGGTCGATATGTACCGCTACGTGCTCGGCCAATATGCGAGTGTCGCTGCATCGTCGCTCACGGCTCCGACCCTCACGATCAGCTTCGATTCCCGCGCCGCCGGCAGCGGCGAGGTCACCTATTCCGGACTGGCGATCCAGAACCTAAAGCACGGCAAGATCGACGGGATGAAGTCGGACCGCGCCGTGATCTCGGTCGACGTGAAGCAACCCGGCAAGACGGACAAGCTGACGGGTGAATCGTCGAACATCATCGTCAACGATTTCGACGCGACCGCGATCATCGCCGCGCTCGATCCGCAGACGGCCAGCGACGACAGCTATCGCCGGGTCTATCGGCAGGTCTCGACGGGCCCCTATGCGCTCAAATCGGCACAGGGGATGCGAGTGGATGTCGACGGGTTCACCATGGAAGACATCGCCGTCCAGCCGTCGAAATTCCGGCTGGCTGAGATATTTGCCGCGCTGCCACGGGATCAATCGGCCCCGCCGACTCCGGCGCAGGCACGCGAGCTGCTGGAGAAGCTCGCCGGAGTTTATGAGGGTCTTCGCATCGGTAAGGCCGAAATCGGCAAGATGTCGGTCGGCACGCCGCAAGGAACGGCCACGGTTGGTGCCATCCGATTTCGCGACGGCGAGTTCGCGGTCGAAGGCGTCGACGCGCCGTCTCCGCAGGGACAGTTCAAGATGGAGCGCTTTGCGCTGAAGTCCTTCAGCACGGCGAGTTTGATGCGCTGGGCAGCAAGCCTCACCACTGCCGGGCGGGCGCCCTCGCCGGATCAGATGCTCGGGCTGTTCGGCGTGCTCGCAGGCGCGGAGATCAAGGGCGTGACGGCGCCGTTCAAGACCACCAATAAGCTGGTCATGATCGACACACTGAGCCTGGACTGGGGGCAGCTGGTCGGCTCGATCCCGAGCAAGGCGCATGTGGTTGCCAAATTTGTCACGCCAGCCGATCCATCCGGTCCAAAACAGCTTCCATTGATTGCCAGCGGGATCGACAAGCTCGCTATCGACCTCGATCTCGGCGCTGCCTGACCGAACAGTCCAACAGCTTCGCTCTGACGCCCGCGACCCTCGACATCGGAGGCAACGCAAGAGCGCAACTGCGTATGGCGCTCGGCAACGTACCACGCGAGGTGTTTTCGGCCGATCCGGCCCAGCTCATGGGCCAGGCGGCCCGGATCGAGGCGGGCACGCTCGAATTCTCATTGCGCGACAGCGGCGTCATCGATCTCGTCGCGGCGCAGTTCGCGCGCATGCAGAATGTCAGCCGCGATACCGCACGCCAGGCGCTCGTCGAGAGCATCAAGGCTAAACGCGAGCAAGTTGCTTCCGCCAATCCGGATGCGAACGCGGCCGTGGACGCGATCGCCCGCTTCGTCGAGACGCCGGGCCAGACGCTTTCCATCATGCTGTCCCCGCGCGCCAAGGCACCGCTGATGCAATTGATGCAGCTCTTGCAAACCGACCCACAGAGCGCGCTTGCGCAGTTCAGGATCGAGGCGTCGACGGGGCTGTAGGGAACGACGCTGCGCGCGGGGATGGCAGTTGGACCGGCGAAAATCCCTCCCCGTCATTGCGAGCGAAGCGAAGCAATCCAGAGTCACTCCGCGGAAAGATTATGGATTTCTTAGCTTGGGGCCTTGAGGTTATAAACATATGACGCA
>NZ_JBVVPP010000090.1:4830-13737 GCF_055811315.1 Bradyrhizobium sp. MI1.4
GCTAAAATCCCCCCCGGTAATTGCGAGCCACGCTAAGCAATCCAGAGTCCCTCCGCGGAAAGATTCTGGATTGCTTCGCTTCGCTCGCAATGACGCTGTGGAGACAGCCTCACTTCTGCGGCAGGCTCACCTTCACGTGCAGCTCGCGGAGCTGCTTGGGGCTGGGCTCCGACGGTGCGCCCATCAGGAGGTCCATGGCCTGCTGGTTCATCGGGAACAGCGAGACCTCGCGCAGATTGTTGGTGCCGCACAAGAGCATGACGATGCGGTCGACACCGGCGGCCATGCCGCCATGCGGCGGGGCGCCGTACTGGAAGGCGCGGTACATGCCGCCGAAGCGATCGACGACTTCCTGCTCGCCATAGCCGGCGATCTCGAACGCCTTCACCATCGCTTCCGGCACGTGGTTGCGGATGCCACCCGAGGCGATCTCGTAGCCGTTGCAGGTGATGTCGTACTGGAACGCCTTGATGGTCAGCGGGTCCTGGCCCTTCAAGGCATCGAGACCGCCCTGCGGCATCGAGAACGGGTTGTGCGAGAAGTCGACCTTCTTGTCCTCGTCGTTGTACTCGTACATCGGGAAGTCGACGATCCAGGCCAGCTCGAACCGCTCCTTGTCGGTGAGGTTCAACTCCTCGCCGACCTTGTTGCGGGCCAACCCAGAAAATTTCCAGAACTTGTCGGGATCGCCGGCGACGAAGAAGGCGGCGTCGCCTTCCTTCACGCCGATCTGCGCGCGGATCGCGGCGGTGCGCTCAGCACCGATGTTGTTGGCAAGCGGACCGGCACCTTCGCCGCCCTCGCGCCACATGATGTAGCCGAGGCCGGGCTGACCTTCGCCCTGCGCCCAGGAGTTCATGCGGTCGCAGAAGGCGCGCGAGCCGCCACCCGGCGCCGGGATCGCCCAGACCTGGTTCTTGGGGTCCTCCAACATGCGCGCGAACACCTTGAAGCCGGAGCCGCGGAAGTGTTCGGAGACGTCCTGCATCTCGATCGGGTTGCGCAGGTCCGGCTTGTCGCTGCCATATTTGCGCAAGGCTTCCGCGAACGGAATCCGGCGCCAGCCCTTGGTCACCGGCTTGCCCTTGGCAAACTCCTCGAACACACCCGTGATGACAGGCTCCATCGCGGCGAAGACATCGTCCTGCGTGACAAAGCTCATCTCGACGTCGAGCTGGTAGAACTCGCCCGGCAGACGATCCGCGCGTGGATCCTCGTCGCGGAAGCAGGGCGCGATCTGGAAGTAGCGATCGAAGCCCGACATCATCAAGAGCTGCTTGTACTGCTGCGGCGCCTGCGGCAGGGCATAGAACTTGCCGGGATGAATGCGCGACGGCACCAGGAAGTCGCGCGCGCCCTCCGGCGAGGACGCGGTCAGGATCGGCGTGTTGAACTCGAAGAAGCCCTGCCCCTCCATGCGCCTGCGCATCGACTTGATGATTTCGACGCGCGTCATGATGTTCTGGTGCAGCTTCTCGCGACGCAGATCGAGGAAGCGGTACTTCAGGCGGATGTCTTCAGGATATTCCTGGTCGCCGAACACCGGCAGCGGCAGGTCGCCGGCCGGGCCCAGCACCTCGATCTCGCTGACATAGATCTCGATCTTGCCAGTCGGCAGATCGTCATTGTCGGTGCCTTCGGGGCGGCGACGGGCCTTACCGTCCATCCGCACCACGAATTCCGAACGCAGCTTTTCGGCCTGCGAGAACGCCGGCGAGTCCGGATCGACCACGCACTGGGTCAGTCCGTAATGGTCGCGCAGGTCGATGAACAGCACGCCGCCATGGTCGCGAACGCGATGGACCCAGCCTGAAAGGCGGACCGTCTCGCCGATGTTGCTCTCGCGGAGCGCGCCGCATGTATGTGACCGGTAGCGATGCATGGTCGTCCCAAATTCAATGTCGGAGGATCGAATCGAACCGCCGAAACGGCAGGTTCAAAGTTGCGGCAGGGTTTACCTCGGCAGGACGGGGGCGGCAACCAAGGGAACGGCCCGTTTTCGGCTGGAAGTGGCCATTTTTGCCCAATCTCGGCTCAAGCCTTTGCCATCAGGCGTTCCACGCCTATCTTGAGGCCATGACAGTCCATTTCCCGTTCCAGAACTCCTATTCGGCGCTGCCGGACAGCTTTTTCGCCCGGGTCGCACCGACGCCGGTGGCAGCGCCCCGGCTGATCAAGCTGAACCGGCCGCTGGCGGTCCAGCTCGGGCTGGATCCTGATGTGCTGGAAACCCCTGAGGGCGCCGAGATCCTGGCCGGCAAGACGGTTCCCGCCGGCGCCGATCCGATCGCCATGGCCTATGCCGGCCACCAGTTCGGGCAATTCGTTCCGCAGCTGGGCGACGGACGGGCGGTCCTGCTCGGCGAGGTCATCGACAAGGACGGCATCCGCCGCGACATCCAGCTCAAGGGCTCCGGTCCCACCCCATTCTCCCGCCGCGGCGACGGCCGTGCCGCGCTCGGGCCGGTGCTGCGCGAATACATCGTCAGCGAGGCGATGTTCGCATTGGGCATCCCCACCACGCGCTCACTCGCTGCCGTCGTCACCGGCGAGCACGTCATCCGCGAGACCGCGCTGCCCGGCGCGGTGCTGACCCGCGTCGCCTCGAGCCATATCCGCGTCGGCACCTTCCAGTTCTTCGCCGTCCGCCGCGACACCGATGCCATTCGCCGGCTCGCCGACCACGTCATCGCCAGGCACTATCCGGAGCTGCTCGGCGCCGAGCGGCCCTATCACGCGCTGCTCGGTGGCGTCGTCGCACGCCAGGCCGATCTGGTCGCACGCTGGCTGCTGGTCGGCTTCATCCACGGCGTGATGAACACCGACAACTCATCGATATCAGGCGAGACCATCGATTACGGTCCGTGCGCCTTCATGGACGCCTACAATCCGTCGCAAGTGTTTTCCTCGATCGACGAGATGGGCCGTTACGCCTATGCCAACCAGCCGCGCATCGCGCTGTGGAATCTGACCCGGCTTGCCGAATGCCTGCTGCCGCTGTTTTCCGAGGATCAGGAAAAGGCGGTCGCCAAGGCCCAGGACATTCTTGGCGCCTTCTCCGACACGTTCAGCGACGGCTATCAGGCGGGCCTGCGCAAGAAAATCGGCCTGTTCACGGAGCGCGACGGCGACGACGCGCTGATCCAGGACCTGCTGGACGCCATGGCCAAGAACCAGGCCGACTTCACCCTCACCTTCCGCAAACTCGGCGACGCCGCTGGCGATCCGGCTGCTGACGATGCACGCGCGCAATTCATGGACCCCGCGGCGTTCGACGAGTGGGCCAGGCGCTGGCACGAGCGCACGGCGCTGGAGCCGCAAACCGCAGCCGAACGGCAAGCCGCCATGCACGCCGTCAACCCGATGTTCATCCCGCGCAACCACCGCGTCGAGGCCGTGATCCAGGCCGCGGTCAACGATGACGACTACACGCCGTTTGAGGAATTCGTGAAGGTGCTGGCTAAACCGTTCGAGGGCCAGCCGGACTATGCAGCCTACGCCGATCCGCCGCTGCCGGAGCAGCGGGTGCTGCAGACGTTCTGCGGGACGTGAGGCAAGCTCGGTGCGCACGTGGACGAGCCGAAGGCATAATCCAGATGCGGGGGTGCCGAAATCGTTTGTTCAAGACGATCATTCGCTCAGATCGTTACCACGATCTTGCCGAACTGCTCGTTTGACTCCAGAAAGCGATGCGCTTCGCCGATCTCCTCAAACTGAAACGTTTTGGCGATGATCGGTTGCAATGCGCCGTCCCGCAGCCCGTCGAGGATGAAGGTCTTCGCCTTAGCAAGCCGCGCGGGGTCGCGGATGATCTCGTGCACGAGATAGCCGCGCAGCGTCAGGCTCTTGGTCAGTACGTTGACCAGCGGAAACGGCGTCGGCTCTGGGCTCAGGCGGCCATATTCGATGAGAACGCCACCCGGCGACATCGCGGCGGTGAGCGGCTCAAATATGGGACCGCCGACCGCGTCGAACACCACGCGAACGCCGTTTGAGCCGACAATGTCCTGCAGCCGTGACCGGATGTCCTCTTCCACCGAGGCGATGACGTCGGCGGCGCCAGCATCGCGCAGGGCCTGCCGTTTGATCGAGGTTCGCGTCACTGCAATCGGGATCGCACCGATCCGGTTCGCGATCTGAATCGCTGCAAGCCCGACGCTACTCGACGCCGCGGTGATGACTACGGACTCCCCTCGCTCCAGCCCAGCAATATCGACCAGAGCGCCGAACGCCGTCAGATATTGCATCCATACCGCGGCCGCGGCGTCGAAGCCGAGCTCGGGCGGGTGCTTCACGACGAACTCCGCCGGAAACGTGACGAGCTCGCCATAAGCCGGCCATCGCACCATCGACACGGGCGGCACGATGCTGACGACCTCGCCCGGCGAGAAGCCGCTCACGCCTTCGCCGATCGCCTCGACGATGCCGGCGGCCTCGAGACCGAGGCCGGACGGAAAGGTCGCGGTCTCGATATAGGTCCCCTTCCGCAAGAGCGCTTCCGCGCGATTGAGCCCGAGCGCCTTGACCCTGATCTGCACCTCGCGCCTCCCTGGCGGCGCGACGTCGACGGTCTCGATGCGCAGCACCTCGGGGCCACCATGTCTGTGGAAGCGAACGACGCGCGCCATGAACACATCCAAAACAATTGAATTCAATGGAGCTATGCCAACCGGGCGGCGCCGGATAAAGCGTGCAGAGGGGTGAACAGTCGAAACCAGGAGTTTGCAATCATGGACCGCCTGACCAGCATGGCCGTCTTCGTCAAGGCGGTTGATGTAGGCTCGTTCGCCGCTGCCGCCGATGCGCTCGAAATGTCGGCGCCAATGGTCGGCAAGCACGTTCGTTTCCTCGAGGAGCGCCTCGGCGTCCGCCTCCTCAACCGCACCACACGGCGCCAGAGCCTGACCGAGACAGGCCAAGCCTACTACGAGCGCTGCCGCACTGTGCTCGCTGAAGCCGTGGCCGCCGACGCCGTCGCTTCCGACGAATTGTCCGAGCCGCGTGGCCGGCTCCGCGTGACCATGCCTGCCCTGCTGGGCCGGCACTGCATCGCCCCCTTGCTGATGAAGCTCGCGCGACGATATCCCCATCTGGAGCTCGATCTCTCGTTCGGCGACCCGATCGCTGACATCATCGAGGGCCGCTACGATCTTGCGATCCGGACCGGCGATCTACACGATCAATCCGGCCTGATGACGCGGCGCATCGCAAGCCAGCGCATGGTGGTGTGCGGCACGCGCTCGTACTTGCGCGCCAACGGCAAGCCGAAATCGCTCGACGATCTTGCCCAGCATCAGGCGATCATCTATCGCCGCTCCGGACGCGTCCGGCCGTGGCTGTTTCCCCGCGAGGGCCAGCCTCCGAGCGAAATCGTGCCGGCGGGAAGGCTCAGGCTCGACGATCTCGACGCGATCGCGGACGCCGCGTCACAGGGGATGGGACTGGCCTGGCTGCCATACTGGCTAGTCCGCGAACGCCTACGCGCCGGTACACTCGTCACTCTGTTGAGCGGTCAGCCGGGATTTCTCTACGACTGCCACGCGCTCTGGCCACGCTCGCCCCGGATGCCGCCGAAAGTTCGCGCCGCCGTGGACGCCTTGGCGGCCGCCCTGCCGAAGCTCATGACCTGACGCCTGATGCCGTGACGCCTGCATAGCATGCCGCGGCCGTTAACCCCCCGTCCACCATCCGGCCCGACCCGCCGCCGGTAACCACGAGAATTAACAGACCCTCAATTCGCCCCCGACAAGTTTAGCAATGTTGCTGGGGGATTTTGCCGTGGATCTGTTGGTTTTCGAGTTCCTGGGGCTGGCGCTGGTCGCCATGTGCGTGGTCGTGGTGGCACTGCCCTGCGCGCGCAAACCCTCCCGGCGGGTCCGCTACGAATAGGATTTTCGTCGGAAAATGCGATTCCGGTCCAAATGCAAGGCTCGAATTCGCTTCGAGCCCCTTGACATCACAGCGCTTTCGGCAGAACGGCTGATGGACTTGTCATGGGCCGTTCATGGATTTGATTACCACCACCGCTGACCTTGCGGCTGCCTGCAGCCGGCTGGCCAAGCACCCCGTCATTACCGTCGATACCGAGTTCCTGCGCGAGACCACCTATTACCCGCTGCTGTGCGTGGTGCAGATGGCCAGCGCCGAGGAAGCAATCGTCATCGACACCCTGGCCGAGGGCATCGACCTCAAGCCGTTCTTCGAGCTGATGGGCAACGAGGGCGTGTTGAAGGTGTTCCACGCCGCCCGCCAGGACATCGAGATCATCTGGCACCAGGCGGGTATCATCCCGCACCCGGTGTTCGATACCCAGGTCGCGGCCATGGTGCTCGGCTACGGCGACAGCATCGCCTACGACGCCCTGGTCGAGAAGGTCACCGGACACCGCCCGGACAAGACCCACCGCTTCACCGACTGGTCGCGCCGGCCGCTGACCAAGGAGCAGATGCACTACGCCGTGTCCGACGTCACGCATCTGCGCGACGTGTTCGCAGCGCTCGATGCCGACCTTAAAAAGCGCCGGCGCAGCGAATGGGTCTCGATCGAGATGGAAGTCCTGACCTCGCCCAAGACCTACGACTTCCATCCCGAGCGCGCCTGGGAACGGCTCAAGACGCGGGTGCGCAAGCCCAAGGACCTTGCGGTCCTAATGGAGGTCGCCGCCTGGCGCGAGCAGGAGGCGCAGAGCCGCGACGTGCCGCGAGGCCGCGTGCTGCGCGACGAGGCCGTCAGCGACATCGCGACCCATGCGCCGAACACGATCGAGAAGCTCGCAAACCTGCGCTCCGTGCCGAAGGGTTTTGAGAAATCCAAATGGGGCGCCGACATCGTCGCCGCTGTCGAGCGCGGGCTGGCGCGCGATCACGCCACGCTGCCGAAGCTGGAAAAGCCGCGCAACAATAACAATGGCGCCGCGATCGTCGAACTGTTGAAGGTGTTGCTGCGCATGACCGCGGAGCGCCATGCGGTCGCCAGCAAGGTGATTGCGACCGTCGACGATCTCGAGGAGATTGCGGCCGACGACGAGGCCGACGTGCCGGCGCTACGCGGCTGGCGCCGCGAGCTGTTCGGCGAGGCCGCCCTGAAACTGAAGCGCGGCGAGCTGGCGCTGGCGGTCGAGAAAGGCCGCGTGATCGGGGTTCAGCGAGCGGAATAGCCCCGATGCCTCCCGATGTCGTCCAGCACACCTGAAATCGCCGCGACCAGCTCGTCGATCTGAGTCTTGGTGACGATCAGCGGCGGGCAGATGGCAATGGCATCGAGCATGTTGCGCGAGATAACGCCGCGCTCCTGCAGCATGCGGCTGGCCATGCCGCCGACGGCGCCCGGCGTTGCCGCTGCGGTCTTGCGCGCCTTGTCCAGCACCAGTTCGATCGCAGCGATCATGCCGACACCGCGGACCTCGCCCACCAGTGGATGGCTGGTGAGTTCACGCAGCTTGCCTTGCATGTAGCCACCGAGCTCGGCGGCGTGCGCAACCAGCCCCCGCTCCTCGATGATCTTCAAATTCTCGAGCGCAATCGCCGAGCCGACCGGATGGCCGCCCGCGGTGAAGCCGTGGCCGAGCACGCCGATCTTGTTGCTCTCGTCGGCGATCGGTTCGAACATGCGATCGTTCATCATGATGGCCGACAGCGGGAAATAGCTCGAGGTGATCTGCTTGGAGACCACGATGGCGTCGGGCTTGATGCCGTAGGTTTCGCAGCCGAACATCTTGCCGGTGCGGCCGAAGCCGCAGATGACCTCGTCGGCGACCAACAGGATGTCGTACTTGTTCAGCACCTTCTGGATCTTGTCCCAATAGGTCGCCGGCGGCACGATGACGCCGCCCGCGCCCATCACCGGCTCGCCGAAGAACGCAGCGATCGTGTCCGGGCCTTCCTTCTGGATCAGCGCATCGAGTTCCTCGGCCCGCCGCGTCGCGAACGCTTCCTCGCTCTCCCCGGGCGCGCCATCCTTGTAGAAATGCGGCGAGCCCGTGTGCAGGATGTTCGGGAGCGGCAAGTCGAAAGAGCGGTGGTTGTTCGGCAGCCCGGTGAGGCTGGCGGACGCGATGGTGACGCCGTGATAGGCGCGCATCCGGCTGATCACCTTCTTGCGCTGTGGCTGGCCGAGCGCATTGGAACGATAGGCAATCAACTTCAGAACAGTGTCGTTGGCCTCCGAGCCGGAATTGGTGAAGAACACCTTGCTCATCGTAACAGGCGCGAGCGCGACCAGCTTCTCGGCGAGATCGATCGAGGGCCCGTGCGATTTGGCGGAGAACGTGTGATAGAACGGCAGCGCCAGCATCTGCTTGTGCGCGGCGTCGACCAGCCGCTTCTCGTTGAAGCCGAGTCCGACGCTCCACAGGCCTGCCATCGCCTCGAAATAGCGCTTGCCTGACGCATCGAACACGTAAGGCCCCTCGCCGCGTTCGATCACCAGGGGACCGGCCTGCTGATGGGCGCGCGCGTTGGTGTAGGGATGGAGCTGGTAGGCCACATCCCGGGCCTCTTGCGAATTGGGCAGCATGGACATTTGCAGGAATCCTTGAAAGCGTCACGTCGCCGGCGCGGCCAGCGTCATCACTCGATGATCCAGCTCCTTGGCTATTGCCACCGCGCAAAACTTGCAACGTCAATTCGTCGGCAGGAAGCGCTCAGCTGCGTTGCACAAAGCCGCACATCGGGCAGCTGTCACGCCGCACCGTCGTCATTCCCATCGCTATCGGCGGCAGCGGCCTCCCGCACCTCCACCAGCGCCATCGAGAGCAGATACACCGTCGTTGGCAGACCAAGACGGGGGGGGGGGGCGGGGGCCCCCCCCCCCCGCGGGGGGCCCCCCCCCACGGGAGACCCCCCAGAGAAAAAGCACCACCCACCACCGCAAACCCCCCGCCCCCCCACCCCCCCCCCCCGGCGGGTG
>NZ_JBVVPP010000091.1:0-13226 GCF_055811315.1 Bradyrhizobium sp. MI1.4
GCGAGGCGGCATCACCAAAGCCGGTAATGGGCGGGCGCGACGTATTCTTGTAGAGGCGGCCTGGAGCTATCGATATCATCGAATGGGCGGTGGACGCTGTCGAACGCGATCAATGATCGACGGATGGGCGACGACCGATGAGCGTTCGGGTGCGCTGCGCCGTGGCCGGTCGATGAGCGGCGGGCATGACGAACAGCTTTGCGGAATGGCCGATGCGCGGTCATGAGGTGTCGATCCTGATGGCGCTGATTGGCGCGGTCGATTGGCGGTGCGGCATTGCACCTCGCTCAAAAACCTCGATGACGATCATGCGGCCGCCGCAGCATGGACACGGTGGCTTGCCGCTGTCGACGATGGTCTCGGTCGGTTCGGCACGTGGCTCGATGAAGAAAATGCCGGCGAGACCGAAGCGGAACGTGGCGACACGATCAAGTTCGCTCAGTTGAAACCGAATCCGAAGACGGAGGAGTATCCCGCTTGGAACAGCATCGCGGGTCGCATCGGGCGCGGATACGGCGCCACCAACTTCGAGATCGGCACGTTTTCCCTGGCGCAGTTCCGTAAGGAAAATGCATTTATGGGCGAGCCGTTCAGGTTGAGATACGGCATCAATTTCGACGCGGTGCTGTTCGTAATTTGGGCTGCGGCGTTCTTTGGAACCTACGTCGGCATCACAATGCACAACTCGACTTGGGCGCAACGTCACAACAGGACGATGAGTAACTTCTCGAACCTGATGTTCCGCGGTTACACGATGGTCAGCTTCGACCTGGACGAATTCGCAAGCGAAGCGGTTTGGTTCGCAAAGCAACTCGGACACGAAAAGGCATTTGCTCTCGAAGAGGTGCGCAAAGCCGTCGAGTTCATATCTTTGAGCGAAGAAGCCCAGAAGAACATAGGCCTCTGGAGTGGTGGCAAGCGCCGAATACTTATCCCATCGATGGGCAAGGTTATGATCGATATGGCGGCCATCGTACCCGCGCTACAGACGATCTTCGTGGGTCTCCGCAAGGCCGCCGGCGGCGGCGAAAGCTTTGAAAAGTCGGTGCGCAACGCGATCCGGTCTCGAGGACTTGATCTCTGCCTCGAAGGCGATCTCAAGTGGACAAGCGGTAATCCGCGCGAGGTGGACGCCGCGGTCCGTCTGGGAGATCGGCTTATCTTGATCGAATGTTTCTCCTACGAACTGCCGCTCGACTTCGAGGTGGGAAAACCGAGCGTCTTCGACAAGAGAAAGAAGTTCATCCTTGAGAAGGTCGACCAGGCGAGGTCGCTTGCAGACAGGATCGCGAAAGAGCCCAAGGGCACAAACTTCGATGTTTCTTGGGCCAAATCGATCGAGTGGCGGGTCTCATCGCCATTCGTCGAATTCGCGTGGCTGATCGACGAGCCGCTCTACGACGAAGCGGGCATGCCGCGTGTTCTTCAAGTTCAGGAGCTATTAGACCATCTGACAGATGGACGGGTGCCAACCGAAGGATTGGTCCCGTTGATTAAGGAACTGAGAGGGGTCGAATTCCAGGGCAACTGGTACTGAAGATCGACGTCCCGCAGCTGTTGATGGTCCCATCGATTTCCCTGCTCGGGCGTTAGTTCAGGTAGAGCTCCACACGGTGTCGCTCGCTGACATCACAAGCCGGTCGCTCGCGCGCGCGACGTAATTCATTCTTAGCAAAAAGTTCTTTTGCGCGCGCCGAAGCGAGCGCGAGTGAGAACGTTTTTCTGCCCGCACGCCGACTGTCGGTTGTAGATGTGCCTTGGCACCAACCGACTCGTTCTTATTGCGCCTCCGACTCGTTCTTTCGGTGGCGGCATATCAAAAAACAAAGAGCCGCATCGCTGCGGCTCGGACTCTATTCGTCGCGATAGACCTTCTCGCGTTTCTCGTGGCGCTCCTGCGCCTCCACCGAAAGCGTCGCGATGGGACGGGCCTCGAGCCGCTTCAACGAGATCGGCTCGCCGGTGTCCTCGCAATAGCCGTAGGTGTTGTCCTCGATACGCTGGAGCGCGGCGTCGATCTTGGCGATCAACTTGCGCTGGCGGTCGCGGGCACGGAGTTCGATGGCGCGGTCGGTTTCGGACGATGCCCGATCGGCGAGATCGGGGTGGTTCACATTCTCCTCCTGCAGGGCTTGCAGGGTGAGCTTGGACTCTTTGAGGATCTCATCCTTCCAGGCGAGGAGCTTCAGGCGGAAGTACTCCTTCTGCCTGTCGTTCATGAAAGGCTCTTTTTCGGTCGGTCGGTAGTTTTTCAACTTTTCCAAGGGCGGCCTATCTGTCTAAGCAACGACTCGTACACGGAACGGGGTCCGCTGAGCGGGGCGTTATATAGCGGCCTCCTGTGACAGACAATGTTTCCCTGATCGCCCGACCGGCGCCCCCAAGCCCTTGCACAGGAAGGTTTATCCTGGAGGGCCCGGGAGCGGCCGACGGCCTAGTAGCCGACCGTGAAACGCTGCCTCTCATGGGCCGGCCGCTCGATCTCGTCGGCGAGCGCGATGGCGTAATCCGCGAAGGTGATCCAGCTCTTTCCGTTCGCATCTGCGAGAAGCTGATCCGTCCCAAGCCGGAATTTGCCGGTGCGCTCTCCCTCGATAAACAGGGCCGACGGCGAGATGAAGGTCCAGTTCAGCTCCTTTTCCTGCCGCAGCAGGTCGAGAAAGGCTGAACCCGCCTCCGCCTCAGCCTTGTACTGAGCCGGAAAACCGGGAGTTGTCACCAGCTTGACGCCCGGAGCGACCTCCAGACTGCCGGCCCCGCCGACGACGAGGTAACGGCCGACCTTGGAGTCCTTGGCCGCGCCGATCAGCTTGAGCGCGTCGCTGGCCAGGAAGTGCACGGAACTCACGGCGACGTCGTGCCCGGCCCACAGCTTGGCAAGGGCTGGCTGGTCGAGCACATCCCCCTTGATCGGCGTGACGTTCGGCAGGAGCGCGATCTTCTCCGGGTTGCGGGCGATGGCCGTAACCGCGTGGCCGCGGCGGGACAGTTCCTTGGTGATCTCCGACCCGGCCCGGCCCGAGGCGCCGGCAACTGCGATTTTCATGGAAGGCTCCTTTGCTTCTGTAGTAACCAACGGTGACTAAATATCGCAAAGAGCGCTGGTGTTAAGAGAGCACTTTGTGCTTACCTGATTACACGGGAGTAACCGGCGGCGGCCGGCAAATCAGCGGAATGGATCGTGAGGACCCGACGATGAAGCCAGACGTCTATGCAGCGAACTGCCCCACGCGACAGATCCTCGACCGCGTCGGTGACAAATGGGCGGTGCTGATCCTGCTGCTGCTGCGCGAGGATCCGATGCGCTTCAATCAGTTGCGCCGCACGATCGAGGGCATTTCGCAGAAGATGCTGAGCCAGGTTCTCAAGTCGCTCGAGCGCGACGGATTGATCAAGCGTCACGCCATCGCAACCGTGCCGGTGACCGTGGAATATTCGATCACGCAGCTCGGCGTGACGCTCGCCGCCGCCGTCGATCCGCTGCGCGATTGGGCCGAACAGAATCTGAAAGACGTGCTCGCCGCCCAGCGCCGCTATGACGCGCAGTTGAAGGATGAAGCGGCGTAAGCCGCTACGCCTGCCCGGCCTTGGCGAGCTCGACCTCGACGCGCAGCTCGATCTCGGACAGCACCGAATCCAGGCCGGAATCGCCGGAGGACGATTTCAGGTTCGCCGCAGCGTCACGCAGCCGCATCACGGTCGAGGCGTCGAGCTTGCCGGAGAGGAGCCCCATCTTGAGATCGTCGAGCACGTCGAGCGCGGTCTTTCCGCGCACGACCGAGCGCTTGCGACGCTCGACGGGATCCTCCTCGATGCCTTGCAGCGCGAGCAGCCCGTCGATGTTGGCGGCCGCCTTCGGTGCGGCGGCGCCTCGCGTCTCCGGCGCCGACGAGGTGTCGGGTAGCACGAAGGTGCCTGAGCTCGTCCGCCTGGCCTGGCTGGCCGGCGTTCCAAGCGTGGTGCCGTTCGGTCCGTAGATGCGCATCGGAAGCAATCCGGGTGATCGATGCGCCACATTCGCCGTTTTATGGTTAACGGCCCGTAAACAGCCCGGCAAAATCTGCCGACAGGCGGCAGTTTCGCTCCTCAGGGACAACGCAGGCTGAGGTCGCTCGAAACAGATTTATTCAACCTATTCAGCGACCTACCCCCGCTGCCCCGAGTTGGCACAGTGCTCGCAAGGACAGCGTCGGACCAGCTCGTCATGGGAGTGTCGTGATGGTCCTTTGATTTGAGGAGCCTCGGGGAGCAGAGGATGCCAAGCGTTCGTTGGGTGAGACTTGTGGGGGTGGCCTGCGCCGCGCTGTCAGCGCTGGCGCTCTCGGTCAATTCTGCGAGCGCGACATCGCGCATCAAGGATCTCGCCAACATCGAAGGCGTGCGGCAGAACCAGCTCATCGGCTACGGGCTCGTCGTCGGTCTCAACGGCACCGGCGACACCCTGAACAACATCCCCTTCACCAAGCAGTCGCTGCAAGCGATGCTCGAGCGCATGGGCGTCAACATCCGCGGCGCCACCATCCGCACCGGCAACGTCGCCGCCGTGATGGTGACAGGCAATCTGCCGGCCTTCGCCACCCAGGGCACGCGCATGGACGTCACCGTCTCCGCGCTCGGCGACGCCAAGAATCTCCAGGGCGGCACCCTGCTCGTAACCCCGCTCCTCGGCGCCGACGGCAACGTCTATTCGGTCGCACAGGGCTCGCTCGCGATCTCAGGCTTCCAGGCCGAAGGCGAGGCGGCGAAAATCGTGCGTGGCGTGCCGACCGTCGGACGCATTGTCAACGGTGCCATCATCGAGCGCGAGATCGAATTTGCGCTCAATCGCCTGCCGAACGTCCGGCTTGCGCTACGCAATGCCGACTTCACCACGGCCAAGCGGATCGCCGCCGCGATCAACGACTATCTCGGCGTCAAGACCGCCGAGCCGATCGACCCATCGACCGTGCAGCTTGCGATCCCGCCGGAGTTCAAGGGTAACGTCGTCGCCTTTCTCACCGAGATCGAGCAGCTCCAGGTCGATCCGGATCTCGCCGCCAAGATCATCATCGACGAACGCAGCGGCATCATCGTGATGGGTCGCGACGTCCGCGTCGCCACCGTTGCGGTCGCACAGGGCAACCTCACCGTCACAATCTCCGAGAGCCCGCAGGTCAGCCAGCCCAACCCGCTGTCGCGGGGGCGGACCGTGGTCGCACCACGCAGCAGCGTCAGCGTCACCGAGGACGGCAAGAAGTTCGCCGTCGTCAAGGACGGCGTCTCGCTTCAGCAGCTCGTCGACGGCCTTAACGGTCTCGGCATCGGCCCGCGCGATCTCATCAGCATCCTGCAGGCGATCAAGGCCGCCGGTGCGATCGAAGCCGACATCGAGGTGATGTGATGCAGACCGGCATGGTCAACACCGCACGCGTCGCCAGCTCCGCCTTTTCGGTAGAGAGCCGCAATGGCCGGCCGGACTTCGATCTCGCCGCGGCACTGCAAAAGGTCTCGCCGAAGCAGCAGGCCAAGGCGCAGAAGATCGCCACCGACTTCGAGGCGATGTTCCTCAACAGCATGTTCTCGCAGATGACCTCGGGCCTGAAGGGCGAAGGCCCCTTCGGCGACACGCCTGGCACCGGCGTGTGGCGCTCGATGCTGACCGAGCAATATTCCAAGAACTTCGCCAACGCCGGCGGCGTCGGCATCGCAACCGACGTCTATCGCACCCTGATCATGCAGCAGGCAAAAACGATCCGCACGGCATAAGGTCAAACGAGATGAACCATTTCAACGCCTCGCGTCAGCCCGTGCAAGCGCAGCGCCCGAACACCGCACCCGGCAGCGCCGAGGCGCGCAAGATCGCCGAGCAGTTGATGGATGCGATGAGTGCCCTGCTCGGTCTGATCGAGCGCGAGACCGAGCTCGTGCGCGCCGGCCAAGTCCGCGAGGCGATGACCCTCGAGAGCAAGAAGCAGGAGCTGTCGCGTAACTATGTCGGCACCGTCACCCAGTTGAAGGCGAACCAGGCCCAGCTCGCCAAATCCGCGCCCGAGCTGCTCTCGACGCTGCATCGGCACCACGATGCATTCCGCGCGATGCTCCAGGTCAACCTCACCGTGCTCGCAACCGCTCACGCCGTCTCGGAGAGCGTCGTGCGCGGCGTCAACACCGAGATCCAGAAGCGCAACGTGCCGAACACCTACACGGCCGCGGGACGACGCGCCACGCCGGGCCCGCGCCACATCACGCCGCTCGCGGTCAGCCGCTCGCTCTGAGCGCGCGCAACAACAAGCGACAATTTTACGAAAAACCGCGCGGCAACATCGTCGAGCGGTTAGGCACGTTTCCTTACCGGATGTTCAATCCCGGTGTTCCATGGTTGCGTATTGAGAGGGGTTGGGATTTGACTCACGTGAGGCAACCAGGAGGCTGCCATGAGTACAGATTTCAGCATCAGGCCGGTGGGGATACCGGTTGCCGTGCAGATCGTAACGACGTCGAATACGGCGGCGAACGAGGCCGTGCAAACCGATCTGCCCGTGAGCCAGACAGTGGCCGCTGGCGAGGCGAGCGCGCCTGCACGCAATGATTTGCGAAGCAACGAGAACGTCTCACGCCAGGTCGTGTTCGACCAGGCGGCGGCGTCGTTCGTCTTCCAGGTCGTCAACGACAGGACCGACGCGGTGGTCAACCAGTTCCCCGACGAAGCAATGCTGCGCCGGCGGGCCTATTTCCATGCGCAGGATTTGAAATCCGAGCCCTCGCGTCCAGCCAGCACGGACCGCAGCGCCTAACAATCAGGCGTCGAGCGTCGCAACGGCAACATCGAGATCGCTCGCACCGGTCCCGGGACCGGTGGCGACGTTCTTGATCTGCGTCTTGCCGGTATTCGTCAGCATAATTTGGTGTTGCCGAAGGAACGAGCCGTGCTCGATCACGGACGGCCGGACAGACCAGCGGCGATATTGCGGTTGATCTCGATCAGCGGACGGAAATGATCGAACTGCGGGCTCATCTGCAGTGCGGCGGTCTGGCTCAGCACGAACACGCTGATGTTGGCGATCTTCTGCCGGACGTCGATCGGCTGCGGATTGTTCTCGCGCATGGCCTCGCTCAGGAAAATCGTCCAGAGCTTGCGATTGAACATCAGGGCCTGCGTGGTCTGCTCGCTGAACGGCTCGGCGCTGTTGATCGCATCCTGAAGCTTGTTCGCGGCCTTGAGCAGGGTCTGCGCTTCGATGTCGCGAGGAGATGCGGTGGTCGTTGCAACACGCGCGTAGGCCGAGGCAGCGGAATTCGACATCAATCACACCCTGGAGGTTACCTAGCCCGTTGAACGCGCTTAAGGATTTCTTTCCCGACCCTAGGCAGCACCGCTTAAGATTTGCTTACGTGAGTGCTTGGAAGGGCTCCGGATAAATACGGGCCCGGAGTCCTTCGTCGTGAAGCTAGATGCGCGGATGCATGCTGTAAACACGCTTCCATGATGCGCATCAATCTCGGCTAATCCTGCCTTACCGATCTCAATAAAAACGGCGGAGCATGAGCCCCGCCGCGATATTCCGATTCAGTATCTTGCGCTCCGAGATTAGCGGAGCAGCTGCAGCACGCTCTGTTGCGACTGGTTGGCCAGCGACAGCGCGGACACCGCGATCGACTGGCGGGTCGACAGCGCCTGGCTGTTCGCCGCTTCCTCGTTGGTGTCGGCGAGCGTCAGGTTGGATGAGCCGGTCTGCAGCACGTTGATCAGGTTCTTCGAGAAGTCCTGGCGCACCTGCACGATCGAGAGGTTTGAGCCGAGCGCGGAACCTTCCGAGCGCAGCGTGCTCGAGGCCGCGTTCAGGCTCGTCAGCACCTTGTTGGTTGCGCCGTTGTCGATGAAGTCCGTGCCGGGGACGAGATTGCTGAGGCCGAGCCCCGCTGCGTTGAACACCACGCCATTGATGCCGAGCGTCGAGCTGCCGGTCTCGTTGAAGACCAGCTTCAGCGTGTCGCCGTTCAGCAGGTTGACGCCGTTGAAGGAGGAGTCCTGCGAGGTCGTGTCGATCTGCGCCAGGATGTTGTTGAACTGGCTGACCAGACCGGAGCGCGCCGTCTGTGCGACGGGATCCTGGATCGGGGGCTGTGCGGTGGTGAAGGCGAGCACACCGGTGAGCGTACCGCCGACCGCGCCGCCCGCGGCCGTCGAACCGAGTGTCGAAGAGGCGTATTCGTTGACGGTGGTGACGGTTAGCACGCCATTGGCGTCGATCGTCGCCGTCAGATGGTTGGCCTGAAGCTGCACGTTGAGCTGGTCGAGCGTCTTGACCGTGCCGTTGGTGCCGTCACCGAAGGTGACGTTCACCGGCGTGCCGCCGTTGAACGAGCTGAAGGTGAGCGTCTTGCCGCTGACGCCGCCAACGCCGGAGGTGCGCGCCGCGCTGAAGGCGGTCGCCGTTCCGGTGTTGCCGCTGAGGCCGAATGCGGCGAGCGCATTGCCGGTGCCGGTGATCGAGAGGTCGGCGTTGATGCCGGTCGAGAGCGCCAGCTGGCCGCTGGTATTCACCGACGACGGGATCTGGCCTGCGGTGGTCGAGAGCGTCGCGGCACCCAGGAAGATGCTGGCGGTCTTCACGCCGGTGGCAAGGTCGATCGAATTGAGCAGGTCGGTCAGCGTCGCGCTCTGGAGATAGACGGTCGAGTTGCCGTTGCCGTCGGTGACGATGTTGCCGCTGACGCCGCCGGAGGTCACGCTCGTGGCCGATTGCGGCGTCTCGGCGTTCTTGAAGGTAATGGTGTGGCCGTCGATGTTCAGCGTCGAGCCATCCTTGACGAGACTGCCGAGCGAACCCGCAGTCGTCTGGCGGTTGGCGCTCACGCTGGCATTGCCTGCGCCGGTCGCCGAGGTCAGTCCGAGCGCCTTCAGGAAGTCGGCCTTGCCAGTCACGCTCAAATCGGAACCGGTCGAGCTCTTCAGCGTAACCGCGCCCGCGGTAATGGACGACGGCGTCTGGGCCGTACCGACTGTCGCGCCGCTCGTCGCGATCGTCGCGGCGCCTGCGCTGATCGTCGCTGTCTTGACCCCGCTGGCAAGGTCCACCGCGCTGAGGAGGTCATTGACCGTAGCCGTGGGAGCGCCGGTCGTTCCCATGTAGATGATCGAATTGCCAGTGCCGTCCGTGGCGATATGGCCGCTCGGGTCGAGGCCCCAGCCGGTCGGCTGCGCCGAAGGTGCAGCACCGGTGCGGAACGTTACCGTCTTACCGTTCACGGTGATCGAATCGCCGTCTGCCGGCGAGGATCCGAACGTGGTCGCGGCGGTCGCCCCGATCAGCGTGTTGGTGCCGGCGAGGTTCGTGGCGTTGTCGGCTGCCTTGGCAACCGCGCCGGTCAGTGTGCCGGCGGTCGATCCGAGCGACGCACCGAGCGAGGCGCCCGACGTTACCGGCGTCACGCCGCCAGGTGCGCCGGTATAAAGCACGTTGCTGTTGGCGGTCGCGCTGGCATAGGAGGTCGTGCCGCGGAGATCGGCGGGCGTCGCACCGGGAATCGTGGTGGAGACGTTCGATTTCGTGGAGTAGCCGACCGTGGTCTGCAGCGCCTGGTTGGCGATCGATTTCGCGCTGTCGATCAGCTTCTGCAGCGAGGTGATGCCGGTGTTGGCGGCCTGGAGCACCTGCACACCGTTGTTGATGCCATCCAGTAGGTTGCTGATGTCGCTCGCCCGGTTGTCCAACCCCTGCGCCGTGAAGAAGTTGGTGGGATTGTCGAGCGCCGTGTTGACCTTCTTACCGGTCGACAGCCGCTCCTGCGTCGTGGCCAGCAGGTCGGCCGTCGACTGCAGCGACAACAGGTTCTGGCGAACGGACGCCGAGAGAACGATGTTGGACATTGGCAGGTCTTCCTCTTGAACCGGATACGAATCGGCCACGCGGGTCTGGAAGCGGGCTTTCGTCCAGTCTTAGAGCCTGTCCTTTAAAGTATGGTTAACGGCCACTTAAGAGACAGGGTTAATGCGGGGTTAGCCCCCCTCCCCCGGTTTCAAACGGGCTTCGCGCCAAAAAGAAAGCGGCGGGGCCGAAGCCCCGCCGCTCTAAATCGTCTTTTGATTTCAATTATTAGCGGAGCAGCTGGAGCACGCTCTGCTGCGAGGTGTTGGCCAGCGACAGCGCGGAGACCGCGATCGACTGGCGGGTCGACAGCGCCTGGCTATTGGCCGCCTCAACGTTGGTGTCGGCCAGCGTCAGGTTCGACGAGCCGGTCTGCAGCACGTTGATCAGGTTCTTGTTGAAGTCCTGACGGATCTGCACGACCGAGAGGTTCGAACCGAGCGCCGAGGCTTCGGAACGCAGCGTGCTCGAGGCCGAGTTCAGATTGGTCAGCACCCTGTTGGTCGCGGCGTTGTCGATGAAGTCGAGACCAACGGTCAGCGACGCCAGGCCGAGACCCTTGGAGTTGTAGGTCACGCCGGTGATGTTGAGGCTCGACTTGCCGGTCTCGTCGAACACCAGCTTGAGCTGGTCGCCGTTGAGCAGGTTCACACCGTTGAACGAGGAGTCGACCGAGGTGGTGTCGATCTGGTTCAGGATGTTGTTGTACTGCGAGACCAGGTTAGCGCGGGCCGACTGGGCCACGACGTCCTGCACCGGAGTGGAGGCCGTCGTGAAGGTCAGCGCGGTCGTCAACGTGCCGCCGATCGCACCGCCAGCTACCGTCGAGCCAATCGTCGAAGACGCGTAGTCGTTGGATGCGGTGATGGTGAGCTGACCGTTGGCGTCGATGGTCGCAGCCAGGTTATTGGCCTGGAGCTGCGAGTTGAGCTGATCGAGCGTCTTGACCGTGCCATTGGTGCCGTCGCCGAAGGTGACGTTGACCGCCGTGCCGCCGTTGAATGCAGTGAAGGTCAGAGTTTTGCCAGCGAGGCCGCCGATGCCGGAGGTGCGGGCCGCGGTGAACGCCGAGGCCGTTCCGGTGTTGCCGGCCAGACCGAACACCGACAGGGCATTGCCGGTACCGGTGATCGAGAGGTCGGCATTGACGCCGGTCGAGATCTTGAGCTGGCCGGAGGTGTTGATCGACGAAGCCGTCTGACCGGCCGCCGTCGCGAGCGTGCCGCCACCGCTGCCGTTGAGCGTGAAGCTCTGCACGCCCGTGGCGAAATCGATCGCCTTCAGCACGTCGGCGATCGTCGAACTCTGCAGGTAGACCGTCGAGTTGCCGTTGCCATCGGTGACGACGTTGCCCGACACGCCCTGGGTGGAGGCCAGCGAAGCCGCGGACGGCGTCGGACCGTCCTTGAAGGTGATGACATGGCCATCGACGTTCAGCGTCGACCCCGATGTGACCAGCGACGACACCGTCGCCAAGCTCGTGGTGCGGGAAGCCGTGGCAGTGACGTTGCCGGCACCGGTCGCGGTCGTCAGACCGAGCTTCTGGAGGATATCGGCCTTGCCGGTCACGGTCAGATCCGAACCAACCGTGCTCTTCAGGACAAGCGCACCGCCGCCGCTGACCGACGAGATGGTCTGGCCGCTGTTGACCGTCAGGGTACCGGCAACGTTGCTCTGCACGCCGCTGGCAAGGTCGACAGCGGTCAGGACGTCGCCCACCGCAGCCTTCGTTGCCGAACCGAGATAGATCGTCACGTTGCCGCTGGCGTCCGTGTAGACGTTACCGGTCGTGATACCCGTCGCAGCGACGCGGGTCAGACCGGTCGGAGTCGTCGTGGGCACGTCACCGGCGGCAAAGGTGAGGGTCTTGCCGTTGACGGTGAGCGTGTCGCCCGCGGCAACGCCGGCGTTGGCGTCGCCAGCGGTCGCCGTGCCGTTCAGCAGGCTCGCGCCGGTCGTCGCAGCGTTGATGACGGTTCCGGTATCCGTGCCCTGGACGCCGCCGAGCGTGGCGCCGGACGTCGCGGCAGTCACACCACCCGCAGCACCGCTGTAGAGCACGTTGCTGTTCGCGACTGCACTGGCAAAGCTCGTGGTGCCGCGCAGGTCGGCAGCCGTCGCACCGGCGATCGTGGTCGAGACGCTGGACTTGGAGGAATAGCCGACAGTGGTCTGCAGCGCCTGGTTGGCGATCGACTTCGCAGAGTCGATCAGCTTCTGCAGCGAGGTCAGGCCGGTGTTGGCAGCCTGCAGCACCTGCACGCCGTTGGCGATGCCGTCGAGCAGATTGTTGATGTCGCTGGCGCGGTTGTCGAGCGACTGTGCCGTGAAGAAGTTGGTCGGATTGTCCAGGGCCGAGTTGACGCTCTTGCCGGTCGACAGGCGGTTCTGTGTGGTGGCGAGGAGGTCGGCGGTGGATTGGAGAGACAGCAGGTTCTGGCGAACCGACGCAGAGAGAACAATACCGGACATAACTCTTACCCTTCTGGTTTACGCGTCTTCGTTCGATCGCTTCGGATCGAGTGACAGGGACAGCGTGCCGCGACATGGCTAACAAAGGGTGAAATGGGACGAGTCGGCCAAAAGGGCCGGGACACCATAAACCGGCGGAGAAACGGGCGCGCCCGAAATCCGGCTGAATTTACTGGCGTTTTTCCGCGCTTACGCTCCATTAACCATAACCGCGGGTTACTTTTCGGAGTACAGCATGGCCGCAGCAAAAGCGGCGGAGCCGAAGCCCCGCCGCCCTGTTTTGCTTGCGATGTTGTCCGCTTTGTTAGCGGAGCAGCTGGAGCACGCTCTGCTGCGACTGGTTGGCCAGCGACAGCGCGGAGACCGCGATCGACTGGCGGGTCGACAGCGCCTGACTGTTCGCCGCTTCAGTGTTGGTGTCGGCCAGGGTCAGGTTGGACGAACCGGTTTGCAGCACGTTGATCAGGTTCTTGTTGAAGTCCTGGCGAACCTGCACGATGGTCAGGTTCGAACCGAGCGCCGAGGCCTCTGAACGCAGCGTGCTGGACGCGGTGTTCAAATTGGTCAGCACCTTGTTGGTGGCAGCGTTGTCGATGAAGTCGACGCCGCTGGTCAACGCGGCGAGACCCAGGCCCTTCGAGTTGTAGGTCACGCCCGTGATGTTCAGGCTCGACTTGGCGGTCTCGTCGAACACCAGCTTGAGCTGGTCGCCGTTCAACAGGTTCACACCGTTGAACGAGGAGTCCTGCGCAGTGGAGTCGATCTGGTTCAGGATGTTATTGTACTGGTTGACCAGGTTGGCACGGGCCGTCTGGGCAACGCTGTCGGAGACCGGGGTGGAAGCGGTCGAGAAGGTCAGCGCGGTCGTCAGCGTGCCGCCGATCGCACCACCAGCAACCGACGAAC
>NZ_JBVVPP010000092.1:0-12214 GCF_055811315.1 Bradyrhizobium sp. MI1.4
TCCTTGGCGACGGTGACGCCGTCCTTGGTGATGCGGGGAGCGCCGAACGACTTGTCGAGCACGACGTTGCGGCCCTTGGGGCCCAGCGTCACCTTCACCGCGTTGTTGAGAATTTCGACGCCGCGCAGCATCCTGTCGCGCGCGTCAACGCCGAACTTGACTTCTTTGGCTGACATGTGGGTTTCCTGAAAATTTTACTTGGTCTCACCCTTGGCGACGCCCAGCAGGCGCCCCTCAGGATGAGCGGTGCGAGCGATGGTTTAAGCGGCCTTCTTCTTGGCGGACGCGTCAGTGAGAACGCCCATGATGTCGCTCTCCTTCATGATCAACAGCTCCTGGCCGTCGATCTTGACCTCGGTGCCTGACCACTTGCCGAACAGGATGCGGTCGCCGACCAGGACGTCGATCGGGATCAGCTTGCCGCTCTCGTCGCGGCCACCGGGGCCGACTGCGATGACTTCACCTTGGGAAGGCTTTTCCTTCGCAGTGTCCGGAATGATAATGCCGCCAGCGGTCTTTTCCTCTGCGTCGATGCGCCTGACCACGACGCGGTCGTGAAGCGGACGAAATTCCATGAGATCTCCTAAGCGTTTACACTGGCTGATGATTTGACGTTGCTAGCAATCATTGCCCGCGAGTGCCAACGCGGGCGCAGCTGAAATAGGACTGATTTCCGGGGGGACAAGGGTTTGTAACCGGAAAATCGGCTCGTCGCGCGGGATCTCTATGGGGCTTACCCAGATCACCTATTCGAGTTTGCCGCCGAGCACCCGACCTTCTTCTGAGTGAGTTTGTACGTCTCTCGACCTAATGTCGCCGACCAGTTCAATTCCTCTGCCGCGTTGACCTTAATTCGAGAAGGTAAAGGAACGCCGATCTGGTGCCGGTTCAGATGCGAATCGTCGGCTGACATCGTTCCAAGATTGCGATGCGTTGGGACCTAAGGCAGCGGTCGGGAATTGGAGGTATCGCTCCGCTAGATGATGATCCGATAGCTCTCAGCACGTCGAGGCGAGGCAACGCTATTTGGCGAGAGCTAACGCAGGAATGTGCTCAGATCGTTCGGCACCTCGTCCATTTTCAGACGCGTCTCTCAGACCTCATTTGTTCTTCCTGCTTTGTCGGCGGATGGAGAAGGATTTGAAGGGGAGTGAGTCGGATTGCGGGTGTTTGACGAGCCTTCCACGCAGGGGCACGCGGTGAAGAAGAGCGTCCGGGAACTGCATGTGTCGCAGCAAGACCGCCGAAGCAGAAGCGGGCAATACGACACAAGACAATGCCCATGAAGCAGTCCTCCAAGCCAAGTCCGTTTGAAGTTACAGCCTAGACGAGAGAGTTCGGCTGCAAAGCCGTCTCGCGTCAGCAGGGCAATCTTTCCCTCGACAACGTTCATGGCCGAACTTGGCCTTCCATTTGTTGACGCTGGCGTCGCTGAGGCCATGCTTGAGGCACAGATCGGCGACCGACACGCCGGCCTCATGCTCCTTCAAGATCCCGATGATCTGCTCTTCCGAAAAGCGGCTGCGCTTCATGCTCTGGTCCTTGTCGTGGGCCAGAACGAACTTCAAACCGGATTAAACCCGCGGGGCAAGGTCAGCCGCAGCTCGGCGCCAAATTCGAACTGCGTTTCGTTTTCCTCCACGGACGTTTCTTCGCCGTCTTCGCACGGCATGGACGCAAGCGTGGTCTTGATCTCGGGGATCTTCATTCCCTCCACCATTCGCATGCGCTTGATGGCGATCGCGGTCACGACGTCCGACTGCCGATAGGCTCGTCTGCCCGAAGCCGTGTAGGCCGGAGACAGAAGTCCCCGGGATTCCCATACCCGGATCGTTGAAACCGATACACCAGCGTGCCGGGAGACGTCGGATATTCGAAGGGACAGAAGAATGACTTCCGAGATGCGGAAGCCATCGCCGAGGCGGTCCAACGCCCGACCATGAAGTTCGTGCGCCGGTGAGCGGACCTGTTGAATGCCGCCGCTACTTCGCAGATAGTCCAAAGATCGCACCTGCTTGGCCGAGTGTTGCCCGCTGGCCGGTATCTCGATCTGAAAAACGGAACCAGCGCAGTCTGACTTGGCGAGCCGCAATGTGCCTCCGAAGCCCGCTACCAAGCTAGAAGCGATGGCGAGGCCCAAGCCGATACCAGCGGACTTCTTCGTAAAGAATGGATCGAATATGCGCTCGCGATCCTCAACCGGAATTCCAGGCCCGGAGTCCTCAACCGACAATAGTATCCTCGACTGGCCGTTTAAACTCGCTGTGAGCCGCAGATGTCGGGCTTCTGGAGGCACGGAGTGCATTGCGTCTACAGCGTTCTTGACGAGGTTCAAGAGCACTTGCTGCAATTGCGTGCTATCTAGATGCACCTCTGGGAGACTACTCTCAAATTCTGTGGTGACAGCTACTTCATGGACTGTAAGCTCATGATGCAACAGTCTAAGTATTAAGCGAACCGCATCCTCAATACGTGTAGATGCGCTTCGATCAGTCGTTTTCTTTGACAGTTCGCGAATGCTCGTAATGATTTCGTTCGCGCGAAAGCTGTCGCCTTCTATATCACTGAGTATATCGTCCATTTGATCAAGCTCTGGAGGCTTCGAACGAAGTTGGCTCCGCGCGGTGTTGGCATTAAGCGATATCGCTGCCAACGGCGTCCTTAGTTCGTGGGCAATGGCCGCCGTGACAGCATCTATGCTCAAAAGTCGGTTGGCGCGTTCGCGGCCTTGTAAAATGATCGCACTGGCGAGACGTGAATAGAGAAAGATTGTTTCGACGATCAGCACGCTCAGCAACATGCAACTGGCAACGAGAACAAAGCATCTAGCTGCGTACCAACCAATCGTAAATCGTATCGAGCTGCCGATGATTGCCACCAAGAAGCTAGGCATGTAGGCAAGCAACGTCACGATCAACCACAAATCTAGGATCGTACGTCTGCGTAACAGCAATACCGCTGTCGCGGTAGCACCCCAGAGCCACAGCGCGAGGTTGACCTGATTCCCAAATTTCGTCTGCAATCTGATGTCATTAGTGAAGAAGCTTGGCAGGTATTCCGTCTTTGTGCATACGATCCAAGTGAGTACAGCAATCGTCGCAAGGACACCACTAACAGTAACTATGATCGGTGCCATTTTGGATCCGGCCGGAAACTTGCTGTTTCCGATGGTGTCTTTGGAGATTGCATAGACAAGGACAGCCGCCGTAAACGTGCTGTGCCAAAGCACGTAAATCCAAGCTGGAGTGTTAGGTCCGTCACCAATCAGACCGTCGGGCGCGTACCCGCCCGGAAAAGCGAGCGTCTGCAGGAATGCAAATGAGCCGCTGAATATGTAAGCGCTCGCGAGCGCAAGCAACGCGCGTTGCGGTTGGATAGAAAATTGAGCGAACAGAAAAATTGCCGTGAGGAGATCGGCAACGGCTAAGACGGTTTGCAAAACCGGGATGAATGAGTCAATTCGGCGGACCTGTATGTTCGCGTATGGTGCCATAACTGCCGCCGCCACCATCAAAAGGACGATGACACCGACTGCTACGGCACGTTGCCGCGAGCTTGCCGGCATCGTTGCGATTATCAATGGAAAATCTTGACCCACTTCGTCTGCAGGCAATTGGCTCATTCCAAACTTAGCTTGATGAAATTTCATCGCGTCGTCCTGGCTATCTTGGACAATGAGTTCAGGGTCAGCCAAAGAAAACAGTAATGCAGTGAGAAGAGTAAGCTTCTGTTCGACCCCTAATCTAACCATGGCGGCTCTATTTCAGCCAGCATAGACGTCCGGAATGGGTCTTGGCCGTGTAAAAACTCCATTCGGGGAAGCCGGGAGAAAGCCGCACCGTTTAGCGTCAGGCCACGATCGCGGCCATCAACGGCTTGGTCCCCACGATGTTCATAACCCGGGTCAGATTGTAGGCCAGGACCGAGAGGGCCATTTCGGCGGCGACTTTTGGGAGGGTTTTGGTCAGGAAGTGCGTCGCACCCATGCGCGCCTTCATGGTGCCGAACGGATGCTCGACGGTCTCGCGACGTAGTCGCATGGCGAGCGGGTTCGCATCGAGCCGCTGCTGCACGGCGTCGAGCAGATGCTCGTGTTCCCATCGCGTGATCCGTCGCTCGGACCCGGGCGTGCACTGGGATTTGATCGAACAATTCTTGCAGGCGTTGGTCCAGTAGCGCCGCAGCATCTTGTCGGCTTCTTCGTTTGTATAGCGATACGGCAACCGCTCCCCGGCCGGACAACGATAGGCGTCGTCCTCCGGCAAATAGACAAAGTCCTGCTTGCCGAAGCGTCCGTCCGACTTGGCGCCCGAAGTCATCGGCTTGGGCAGGGTCACCGTGATGCCGGCCTCGTGGCAGGCGAGGATCTCCGGGCTGCTGAAGTAGCCGCGGTCGGCAACGGCATCGAGGGTCTCGGTCTGCAATACATTCTTTGCCTGCCTGGCCATATTGGCGAGTTGCGCTCGATCCGAGCCGCTGTTCGTCACCTCATGGGTAATGATCAGGTGATGATCGGTATCCACAGCGACCTGCACGTTGTAGCCGACGACGCCCGAGCCGCGGCCGCTGGTTGCCATCGAGCGGCTGTCGGGATCGGTCAGAGATATCTGCTGGTCGGGCGAAGCCAGCATCTGCTTCTCGTAGACGGCAAGCTTGCCCATTTGCTCTTTCACCTTCGCCAGCTTCTCCTTGAGCCTTGTCACCTTCGCGGCCAGCGCTTCGGTCGGCTCCTGCCGGTCGGCGGTGTCAAGCTGGCTCAGATAGCGGGCGACGCTCTCCTCCAGTTGGGCACGCCGCCGCTCCACCTTTGCCCGCGTGAAGTTCCTGTCCCGGTTGTTCACGGCCTTGAACTTGCTGCCATCGATGGCAACGCTCGCCGTCGCGAGAAGGCCCATCTCACGGCAAAGCTCAACGAAGCGCGCACATACCTTGCGTAGCCCCAGGCCGTTGTCCTTGCGGAAGTCCGCGATCGTCTTGTGATCAGGCACGAGCCGGCCCAGCAACCACATCACCTCGACATTGCGGCCGGCCTCTCGCTCCAACCGCCGGCTCGACTGAACCCGGTTCAGATAACCGTAGATATAAAGCTTCAGGAGCACCGAAGGATGGTACGACGGCCGTCCGGTCGCGGCCGGGTCCACCCCATCGAAGCCCATTTCCGCCAAATCGAGCGCATCGACAAACACGTCGATCACGCGAACCGGGTTGCCTTCGTCAACGAAATCATCGAGGCATTCGGGCAGCAGCGTCGACTGCCCACGATCCGCCTCTTCAATGAACCGCCTCATTAATTCTCTCCCGAGAATCATCGAGAGAATCATAGCAGCGCAATGGCGTTTTCACACAGCCAGGGTCAATCGCGTCGGCCTGCTCCCGATGTGATGACTTCCGGTCTACCCCGGTGAACGGGCATGTAGCGGCAGCCCGTCATGGAAGCGAAGGCCCAATAGGAGACGTCACGCCCAAACTTGACTGACACGACGCCGCGCGGCTAGCGAAGCGGGCGGGACCGGCTGAACAAGAAACGGCTGGGAGTGAACTTTCGGGCTACCGCGAGCGCGCTGCCCTCGCACGTTTCGAGCGCGATCTTCTGGGCCAGCATGACGTCTCCAATCGGAAGATCGCCAACGGGCAGGAAACACAAGCCGATCCTTGGACCGCCGTTTTCGCCGATCTCGCAGACATTCGCAGCCGCTCCCGCATAGATCCTATAGTGGTTGCCCGTGTCGCCGCCGATTACCTCGAAATAACCCTTTTCCGCGAATTGCCGCCGTTGGACAGGCGAGAGGTAATGCAGCAGCAGCAGCAGCAGCGCGCGTCCTTCCGGAGTGCTCTCGGCGCCGTGTCGAATGAACAGCGCCTTTGCAGCTCTCATCCGTGAGCGTTCACCCGGCCGCGAGCGTCTGAACAGCCGCACGGCTTCGCGATTCAGCCGCCGACCAGCCTGGGGAAGAAGAGAGTTTCTTCCGCAGTGGGGGCGAACGATCGGATCCGCGACACCTGACCTGAACCGGTCCGGACCGCGGCGGTGAAGCCGACGTTCGTCAGCTCGCGGAATCGCTGCTCCGCCTTGGCTACTTCCCCTGCATCGTCCGCATCGAAGAAGTGACGGCTGTCGCCGGTACTGTCCATCACGGTCTGCATCGGCATGCGGATCCCTCCTTGTTGATCATGACAGAATATTGTTGAAGCTCCGAAGTTCCTCGATCGCACCAAAGCTACTGCCTTTCGCGTCTCGCAACCAAGGCTTCGGTATGGTGGTACGTAGATGGCCCGCAAGCCAGGGCGCAGATTTTGTGGACTTCGGCGAACAGCATCAGCCCGCCACAGCGTCACCGGATATGGCCATTGGTCGAAAGTCGGTCCGCATCCTTCCACAAACCAGCTTTCGCATTCACATACGATAATTCATCTGATGGGGAGCGCAGGTACGCTCTGAGCGGGGCCTTGTAGAGAGGCTTTCATGCCGTACTATGAATTCGAGCTTGTCACCGATGCAACATGCCAGCATCAGGGCGGAATGATCTTAGAAGATCGACAAGGAGCGGCGGACCAAGCAGAACGTCTCGCAGCGGAGCTCACGCTGGTGCGACCAGAACTGATGTCCCACAATTCTGCAATTCGGGTTCGAGATCACAGCAACGCTGAAATCTATCGCACTGCGCTCGATGCTCTTGCAATCCGGAAACGCCACCCAGGTCCCGGCACACCATTGTACTCACGATAGCACAACGTTCGTGCTGCCGATTGGACATTCATCCGGCTGCATCACCAACAGCACCAAGCTCACCGAGGCGGGTTCAATTCGCCTGCAAGCCAACCGACCGCATCTGTCTTCATTGGATCCACAGCGAACGACGCCGTCTCGGTACGTTCGCAGGTCGAGCATTCGAACGTGCGCGTCTCGAATCCGGACTTGCCGGGAGAGATGCGCGCCAATGCCATCCGGTGTTTGCATACGGGACACATCGGCCGTTCGTTGGTACACGAAGTCATCCACTGGCCCCAAAGAATACTCATTTACCCCAATCCGATTTTCAAAACGACAAAAGGTGAGCGCTAGGCAGCAGCTAAGTCATGCTGACCAGGGATGAAGCAGCGTTCAATGTCTGTTGGGAGAGGAGTCGCCGCCAAATGCTCCCAGTATTCTGCCTCGGCGAGCAGTTTCCAGCTTCTGTCAGGATGAAGCGCGGCACTCTGCCGACAGAGCGCGCCATCGCGCGCAAGCGCTGTGCGGTTTCCATTCCAGCCTCCCATGTTTTTCCCACCTTATTTTTTGTTTTTGCGTTGGAGTCATTATGATTATGCGCGAGAACTAATTTTTTGTTTTTCCTGGCCCCGACCGCCACTCGATATGCTTGCTGCGGTTGGCTTTCGTCTCGAGCGCCAACGCTCTTCATTTGATGCAATGTTCCGACTGGACATTCGTCCTGGTTGAAACCTTTGTGCTCTGACGGACCACACGGCTCCGCCACGGCTTTTGCTGTACATGCGGTGCTCGCGAACGATACAGGGAAGGAATTTCGGCGCGGAGAGAAGGACCTCTTCAGCCCTGACCTGATCACGCAATTACGCCTTGGAACGCGCGCTTACTCCAGCATCCGCGGTCGCCTCCAGAGGAAACGCCCCGCAGAGCGCCCGCCATCGCAATTCTCAGCTGCCCTTAAAGATCATTATGGCCGGACTTTGACTCAAGCCCTCAAATGCAGCTGCGGTCAGGTCTCATCATCCTCGCCATCGTCGTCCGGATCGTCTTCGTCCGAATCGACGGCTATAGCTTCGATGTAGTCACCGCAGGCATCCCGCAGCGTGCGATCCGATGTCGGACCGTCGGGGAAAACCACCATCCCCCGGTCTTCTTTCCATAGATGGAAAAGGTCCATGTGAGCGACATGACGCTCGCGCGTGCTGCACGATATCCGTGCGGCTACACAACCCAGCTTCAGCGGTCGATAAGCTTATAGATGCGCTGTCAAACGATGATGTGCTCGCAATGATATCGTGGTGGCCGGCACCACCCGTAAATTTCCCAAGTGCCGGTAACCAGGCGCAATGGTTAAATTGCGGCAGGTTTGACCGCAGCATCATGAAAACACAAAAGCCAAAGCAATGGGCCGACCGTGAGGTCCAGCAATTATCCAAGCTGGCCCGGGCAGGCGCTGGCGTATCGAAGAGTCGCAGCCGAGCTGGGCCGTCACGCAGGATGTGTGAGGCGAATGGCGCGAAGGATAGGGATACTGTTGAAGAAATAGCCGTTGAGGAAGCTCGCATCCCCGCCCGAATGAGCGCAGCACGACGCACCTACAACCCCAAACCGCGACTAATCTCCCGCACAACCGTGCGCGCAGCGTCAGTATTTCGACCATAGAAGAGCGCTGATCGAGTTGCGAAAAGAATGGTCAGCCCAAATAGCGCGATGGCAATACCTCTAAAAGGGTGGCGGACCGGGTTGAGCGATGCAACGCAGGTCTAAACGGCCCCAGCCGCAGGTTGGGAGAAACAGCCGGGGCCGTGCATTCCCATTCCATGTGCCGTAATCAGCCGTAATCGGCACGCCTCGGTTCGGCGGTCGGCCACGAGCGGAAAGTCGCTTGCGCTCTGAGAAACAGGCAACCGCAGAACGGTTTTTCACCCGGTACCGTAGCTGGCCCGTGAGTGCTCTGGTCGTCAGGTGTTGTGACACCCGGCGATCTTCTAAGCTGCGACGCTCCTCCTGCTTCCTGATTGAAAAGGACACATTCGCTGGCGCCCGCCGCTCTTCCGGCGCGTTTCAGTTAGGGCCGCCCCTGGCGGCTTACCTTCCACCAGTCAAGGCGCGAAACCTGGGATGCCAGTTTGTCGGGCGACCCGCGCATCGGAGTGAACTTTGTATCGCTCCGCTCTGCGCGTTTGCAGTTGGGGCAGACGAAAAGGTGAGCGATTGTCTCTTCCGTGTTGTCGCGCACCAGCTCCGAGCGGAACCATCTCATAGTGATGCGGCAATTCGGACAGTGTGGGGGGTGAGTTGCCCCAGTGCTTTCTTTAGCTGGTCCATGCCACGCCCCCTCCGTTCCGGGAAACAGTAGCAAAGCATAACGATGCGCAAAGTATCAAAAGATACACACATTGAGCCGCCCAAACTCAGCTGAAGACACCAAGGCGAGCCGCGATGCCTGCGGCACGTCGGCAAGCTCTCCTCCAATGTGGTGGTCTAGGCCGGGGTGGGACCGAGTGCCGCGCGCGGGGCCCGTCTGGGCGGAAATTCGGGCCAGTGGCCGCGCGCCTTCCGGATCTCGACATCTTCTCGCAAGCCTAGTCGAACGCCTAAACCTCGGATGGCCGTTTGCGGAGAAGGGCAGGACGGTACTCGATTTCAAGCCAAGTTTTCCGGGCCGCAAACCGGACGGGATGGTCCGGTCGAGCAGCTGTCGTGCGAAGCCCGCGCCCCACTGTCGCCTCCACATGGATTGGCCGAATCCAACGCCTGCAGCGCCGGCGTGCGGCAAGTACGCGGGCGCAGAGCATCTTGAGCCTCCTCCCTTCGTCTACTGTCGGGAAAATCCGGAAACTTTCCGAAATGCCTTGAGTTGGCAGCGACTGGGTTCGTCTCCGGAGAGTGAGCATGGTCGACAAAGTTGTTTTGAAGAACGCCACGGAGACCGCCTGGATGGTGTACCGGGCGCGCCACCCCGAGGTCGATGCGCACGACAGCCGGCGCTGCCTGCTGGAGCGCCACCTCCACGGGCGGTCGAAGCCGCGCGAGAGCGATACCGAAGAGCTCGCTGGCTTCGGGATAGCCTACCTGCAGCGGCTTCCTCGAGACGGACGTTGACGGCCGTGAAGACGCTCGCAGCGCACGTGGTCTGCGGAAGCACGAGGCCTTATTGGACGTTGCTCGCGATTTCGTCCCTCATTTCCGCGAGGATCGTGACAGTCCTGCGATTCGTGTTCGGGGTCTAGCCGATGCGGATTGCCCAGCTTGCTCCGTTGGCCGAGAGCGTACCTCCCAAGCTCTACGGCGGCACTGAGCGAGTGATCGCCTGGCTCGTGGACGAACTGGTCGAACTCGGACACGACGTCACCCTGTTTGCAAGCGAGGACTCCAAGACAAAGGGAAAGCTTCACGCCGTGTGGCCGCGCGCGCTGCGCCTGGGGCAGAAAGGGGCGGATCCGAGCGCAGCCTGCGCGCTTCTGATCGAAGCCGTCGCCGAGCGAGCGCGCGACTTCGACGTGATCCACTCGCACGTCGACTGGTTGCCCCTTCCGGTGCTCAGCCGAGCCGGCGTGCCTTTCCTCACGACGATGCACGGCCGGCTAGACCTTCCCGGTCTGCCCCAGGTAATCGGTGCCTTTGCGGACGCTCCGTTCGTCTCGATTTCCGCCGACCAGCGTCGTCCGCATCCGGAGGCGAACTGGATTGCGACGATCCAGCACGGACTGCCCAAGGATATGTTTCGGCCATCCTACGAGCCAGGTTGGTACCTGGCCTTTCTGGGGCTGCTGACGGCGGACAAGGGGCCGGAAGATGCCATCCGCATCGCGCGGGCGGCGCGGATGCCCCTGCGGATCGCTGCGAAGATTCCTCGGGCGGAGACGGCCTACTTCAAGAACAAGCTCGAGCCGAACATCGCTGGCCAGACGGTTCAGCTCGTCGGCGAGGTCGACGACGCGAAGAAACAGCCTTTTCTCGCGAATGCAGCAGGCCTGCTGTTTCCGATCGATTGGCCCGAGCCGTTCGGTCTGGTCATGATCGAGGCGATGGCGTGCGGGACGCCCGTGATCGCCTATCGATCAGGCTCAGTGCCGGAAGTCGTGGAGGACGGCGTCACCGGCTTCATCGTCGATGGTGAGGAGCAGGCGATCAGGGCAGTGAAAGAACTATCCCAGCTGGACCGACGCATGGTCCGCGCCCGGTTCGAGGAGCGCTTCGCCGCAAGCCGGATGGCGAAAGAGTACGAGACCCGATATTGCGACCTGGTCGCTCGTGGAAAACGCTTCGCGTGAGAGATTTTTCCGCAGCTGGCTTGTGGACCGGCATGACTCGAAGCCTTGGCGATCCGTCTGGAGTCCGGAGCAAGTGAAATTCCAGGGTTGAGGTCGGCTCAAGCGGGCGCGGATTAGGACGTACTCCGCGATCGCTTTCAATACCTGCTCTCGGGAGCGCCCGCGAAAAGCATTTCACAGAGTATGGCGCAGAGCATAGTTTCTAACGCGGAACTTTTGCCCCAACACAACACTACGGTCGGTGGTAGAGGCTAAAATCATGAGACACGAACCATCCCGGATCTCAAAATTCTTCGGTGATTTGGCTAACAAGACTTCGCTTGCGGCTGGCCGCGCCTCGACCTTCCTGTTAGCCGCGGGTGTGGTGGTCGTATGGGGCATCAGCGGCCCACTCTTCCAGTTCTCGGACACGTGGCAGTTGGTCATTAATACTGGGACCACAATCGTAACTTTCCTTATGGTATTTCTGATTCAGAACTCGCAAAACCGTGACAGCGCGGCCATTCAGGTGAAGCTGGACGAACTCATTCGCGTGAGCGCGGCGCGCAATAGTCTGGTGGGAATCGAGCACCTCACAGATGATGAGATTGAGGAGCTTCGCTCGAAATGTGAAGCGCGTGCCCGAGCCGAGAAAGCCGGAGATGAGACACTCGATCGGACCCGACAGTCAGCGCGGCGAGCCGCCGAGCAGATCGCGAGCTGACGATGTCAGCGCAGGAATCACCGAAAAGACCGTTAGAAAATATCGACGCCATCCTGCGGCTTGAAAAGCAGGATGAGGAAAAGATCGCTCTTCATCATCGTGTTTTTCATGCAATCGGATCATTCGCGGCACTCCGCAGTTCGTTGTGCTGCAATGCGCGGCGGTGGTGTGCTGGATTGCCTTCTGTGGGGCATTCCCTGGAAGAGCTTCTTGTGGCTGATCAGATACCCCTCCCGCCTGAGCAGAACATGCAGCCGCCGATAGCCGAAGCGGCGGCGCTCCTGGGCGATCGCCCTCATGCGCTGGCGAAGGTTAGCATCGACAGCCTGGGGCGTCCGATATCTCATGGTCATACGGCAGCAGCCGATGGCTTTACACGCGCGCCGTTCGCTCATCCTATGGGCATCCACCAGATGAGCGACAGCCTTCCGCTTCCCAGCGGGCGTCACCACTAGACTGTATGTCCCCCCACAAAATGAGGCGACTCACCCTCGATGTTGCGACGAGGGTTGCCCGGATGGACCGGGT
>NZ_JBVVPP010000093.1:0-11444 GCF_055811315.1 Bradyrhizobium sp. MI1.4
TCCCAATGCCTTCAACCCAACAGCTGCAGAGAGTCCCCCCAGTCCGCCGCCACAAATACCAACTCGCATCTCAAACCTCACCAGAATCGCGCAATAAATTAAGTCCGTACATCAAGCTCATGCCCAGCGATCCTGAATTGCATCCACGTTCCAGCCGAGTATAGACCGACTGTAGATTAATTGTAAAGCCAGCAATACAAATAGGTTTGCCAGCTCTCAAGCTGCCCTAGCTGAATTCCCTCCGTACGCCTCCGGCGGCGGTCGCGTAGCGAAGTGGCTTTTGGACTAAGAACCTGTCCATGGCCAGTGATAAGCGCAGCGCCCAAGTCGAGCGGCGAGGTGGTGGACACAGGCCGGCGACGTGCGCTGGTGTGAGGAGGAGAAGCTCAAGATCGTTGTGGAGAGCTTTCAGGGCCCCCGCCAGGTCGTGGCGACGGCACGGCGATACGGCCTTTCGCGGTCGCTGCTGCTGCGATGGCGCCGGTCTTTCCATCCCGAGCCAAAGGATGCCACCAGCACCCAATTCAGCTTTGTCCCAGCGAAGTTGATCCCGGATCCAGAGGTGGCGCCTGATCCGATCAGGCCCATGAGCAGCGGCGCGCGATTGAGATCGAGTTTGCTGCTGGGGCTCGTATGCGGATTATGGACGCGGTCGACGCGTCAACCGGTGAAGGCTGCTGTCGCGGCTTTGGCAGATGGCTTCACCGTCACCCGCGCGTTGAGCCCTTCGGCAAGCTACGACCGGCCGGGCCTCGCACCCTCTCAGTCGACAGAAACCACGAACTAGCTAATGCCCGGTGATTTGAGCTTAACCAAAGAGTTTCAGGGAAGCCTTCGTGTGATGTCGCCAACCATGAGGTGACCATCCTGGGCGCGCCATCGGCGGAGCAACTGTTGGCATTTGCGCGGAGGCTTGATCGGCCGTCCCTATGGGCGTCGATGGTTACGATGAATGCTCGATCAGTGAGCGCGGACGACTTAGCCGGAGCCTACGCGTCAAGCGAGCGCCCTCGATCGAGGAAGATGGTTTGTTCCGTCAACGCCGACGGAAGCCGCTGAATAAGTCCGCCTGACCGGCAGGCGTGCAGAGCAACTAAAAATATGACGATATCCATCGAAGAAGAAGAGACAAACGCAGGATTTAAGCGTGAAACACGGGATGATCGCATAAGCCAATAATCAAATGTCGCTATCGTCGAACAGGAAACACATGTCCACTCTTCGATCAGATCAATCGGGAGGCCGTCTTGATCTTCGCAGACAGGGCTACAACCGACCAAATTCCACCGATCACTTCAGACCTTTTCAAAAGCATAATGGCCACAGCGCCAGGTCCGGCTACTGTGGTGACATCGTTCACAAAAGACGGCGTTCCCTGTGGCTTAACAATGACTGCCGTTTGCTCGGTTTCGTTAATGCCGCCGCTCGCTCTAGCTTGCCTAAGCAATAGCTCGAATACCCTTGCCGCCCTGAAAGAAACCGAAGCGTTTTCGATTAATTATTTGACGGAGGGTGCGGAAGATCTCGCGATGCATTTTGCGAAGAAGTCATCGTCTAAATTCGGTGCCACCGAGTGGTCTAGACCGGAGCGTGGAATCGGCGGTCCGCTCCTTCTAAATATTGCAGCGTACGCGGCGTGCAAAGTCATAAACATTTTCGATGTTGGCGATCATGCTGTTGTGATTGGTGAGGTAGTCGAAGGCGGAGTACGCGCAGGCGCCGTTGCCCTCGCATATGCAGATAGACGCTTCTTTTCACTGGCCAACGCTTAACGGCTATCAATCGGATACCTGTAAGAGACAACTTCCTACCGGCTTTGAAACAGAAATAGAAATGACGATATCCCGGCAAATGAACATTGGGGTCTTCGTTATTGGAACGGGCAATCATGTCTCCGGCTGGAGGCTGCCAGGTGCCTTCAAGAGTCATGAGGATTTTTCAGCCCTTCTGGAAATCACGCAGCTTGCTGAGGACGCTAAACTGGATCTTGTGTTCTTTGCAGATGCTCCCACAGCCGAGCTTGATGGGCATCCTGGCCAGGCTGTTCGCCTTGAGCCAATAACATTGATCTCTGCTCTCGCGGCCAGGACCCGACATATCGGGTTGGTTGCAACCGTGTCTACGACCTACATGGAGCCATATAATCTCGCCCGTCTTGTTTTGTCCGCGGACAAAATCAGCGGCGGCCGAGTTGGTTGGAATGTTGTCACGACTGCACAGCAGTCTGACAACTTCGACAAGAAACTTCCACCACATGCCGTTCGGTATGAGATCGCGGCGGAATACCTGGACGTCGTCCAGGGACTATGGGACAGCTGGGAAAGCGATGCGCTGCTGTACGACGTGGAGACCGGCAGCTTCTTTGATCGATCCAAGGTTCATGCGGTAAACCATGAAGGAAAATTCTTCAAAGTGAAGGGGCCTCTGGGGATATCCCGCTCGCCACAGGGGCAGCCGGTTATTGTTCAGGCTGGATCGTCAGCCAGTGGCCAGCATTTTGCGGCCAAGTACGCGGAAATCGTGTTTACGATCCAGCAGGAGATTGAGGAGGCAAGGGCCTTCTACAAAAAAATGAAGGATCAGGTCGAGGCGGCCGGTCGCTCCCGGGATTGCTTAAGAATTCTCCCAGGCTTCTTCCCGATAGTCGGACGCACCGAGGAAGAGGCTAAGGCTAAGTATGACGAGCTTGTGAAGCTTATTGAGCCGGGCTCGGCGCTTAGAATCATGTCTGATCGACTGGGTCACGACATGTCGAAGTTTCGGATGGATGGACCGCTACCAGACTTACCTTTGTCTGAGGAGGTGCAGAGCTTTCTCACAGTGCTCTATGCAAAGGCGCGCCGAGAAAATCTGATACTGAGGGAGATTCACGACCTTTTTTGCGGTATCCCGCGGCTATATCTTGGTCTACGGCACCGCGCGAAGCATTGTCGATGTCATGCAGCAATGGGTTCAAACTGAAGCATGTGACGGCTTCATGATCGCACCTGCCGTATTTCCGAATTCTCTGGTCGACTTCAAGGAGCTTGTTGTACCAGAACTGCAGCGGCGGGGCCTCTTTCGCACGGAGTACAGTGGCTCAACACTGCGCAGCCGCTTCGGCTTTTCGACGCCTGAGAACCGTTTCGCGCAGAGCAAAAGAGACCGAGCAGAGTAGGGACATCGAAGTATCTAGCGGGAGCGCGAAGCGGTTTAAGGGCTATGGAGCGCGCAAAACCTGATTTTTGCTCGCACCACAGACTCGTCACGCAGCACGAGCATGGCCCGCTTGCCGCGCCCCATCCCGTCTCAGTCGTGGCGCCGGCACAATCACGCTGCGCGATGTAAAGAGCGGCGTGAGGAGAATTGCTAGGCCCCACTCCTTGGTTCAACAAACAGTCCGGCCTCCCGATTGGGCAACCTGTGAACAATCTCAGAGGCTCGGTCGTCGAGACAAGGTCATAACACTGGTTTGCGCAAGCGCGATTGCAGGAAAACGTCGTCGCAAGCGAGCTTGACGCACTCTTTGAGCCAAAAGAGCCGCGAGATTTCGAGAATTCGGCTTTCAGGCGGCCTAAGCTCGCGCCCCAACGAACAAGAGTGCTCAGACACGACACGGGAGGGTGGAACATGCAAAGGCGAGCGTTTCTGCAGATAGCAGCTGCGGCAGCTGGTACTGCTCTGGCTGCACCGTACATCCACGCCCAATCAAAAAAATTTGCCGGCATCACCTTGCGTGTGAACTCGTGGGGCGGGCTGTTTGAAGAGGCAATCACGAAGAACGTAAGCGCGCCGTTATTGGAGAAGTACGGGCTCAAGGTTGAAGTGGTCCGCGGCGCTCTCGCATCTCAGCTGATCAAGCTGATCTCGCAGAAGGATGAGCCCGAGGTTGACTTATTCATGGGCGACAGTTCTGTGATGCCCGATCTTATTAAAGGCGGCGTCACCGCAGAGATCAAGGAGTCGGATGTAGCCGGTTTGAAACGGATCCTTTCCGATTTCCGCGAGTTCGGAGACCACGGCGTGCCCTTCAGCCTCGCGGCTCAAGGCGTGGGATACAATCCGGAGTCTATCAAGCAGCCGCTCACCTCGTATTCGGATCTCGCCCGACCGGACCTGAAAGGTAAGGTGGTCCTTTTCCCCGCGACTACACCAACTTCCAGCCTGTATCTTCTCGGCTGGGCGGAGGAAAACGGCGGCTCGGTCACGGACATGGAGCCCGCGTGGAAGATCCTCGAGGCGACCAAGCCGAATCTCGTCGCCGTCGCGCAGGGGCAAATTCCTCAGATGCAGATGTATCAGAGCAAAGAGGTCCAGGCAGGCCCCTTCTGGAACAGCGCCTACTTCGAATTGAAGGGCAAGGGTTTCCCCATCGAGTTCGTCATCCCGTCCAAAGGCATTTGCGGTGCGCTCACTTATATGAACGTCATCAAGGGAACAAAGCACCCGGAAGCGGCGTACGCGTTCCTGGAACAGATCCTGTCCGACCAGGGACAACGCGCCTTGCCTGAGACCGTCGGGTACGAGCCGACCACGGACGTCAAATTGCCGGACGCCTTGCGCGAGCGACTCGTGTTCGCATCACCCGAGCGTGCGGCACTGAGATTAAAAGTCGACTGGGAAAAGTGGTCGGCGGGCCATAGTGCACGAATAGAGCGGTTCAATAAGATCATCGCCGCATGAGCTTGACAGCATTGATGGCCCTAGACGCGACGACGCGAACTGAACAGGTGGCTTACAAGGTTCTGATCGACTCCGTCGCGCCGCGGCCCGGTGGTTGACTGCAAAAGGTCTTGTCCCATCGTCTCACACCAGGGAGAGCAGCATTATGTGGCCACCGTCCATCGGTGCCGCGCCCAGAAATATCGTGCGCTTCGTGGTGCGAGTTTTCGAGTTCGAGAGCGATCGCAAAGAAATCCTGGTCGCGAGTTGTGCGCCCCGCTAGACCAACTTCGAGGGAACGGCGCGGGGAAGAGGTCACGCGGGCCGCGAAGCGCGTGTCAGAGAAGACTCGATTGCGCCCGCTACAGGTCGGCCGCTGACCTCATGATCGGCAAGTCGGAGTCCGAGTTCAAAAGGGGTCGGCAAGAATCAGAGCGCTTAAGGGACGATCGCGATCTTGCAGCAGCTCGACGCGAGTGCGTGCCGTTCGAAATCCAATACCCTGGAATTCCTGGACAGCCAACGCTGAGGCGGATGCGGGTCGATTGCATGACGACGGTAGCGGGACGTGGTTCAATGGGGGCTGAGGAGGAGGCGCGGTGAAGCAGGCTGTCGAGAACTGCCGAAAATCGGTACCAGCGCTCTTGCTGGCGCCGATGGTCTTGCTTCTCGTTGTGTTTTTTGTTGCGCCGCTGTTGGGATTGCTACGAGCCAGCTTCCTGAATGGGAACTATCTTTTCAACGGAAGCGGCTTCACCCTAAAACAGTATTCAGACTTCTTCGCGGACCCCTATTATGTCAGAATATTGTTGGAGACGTTCGTCGACGGGCTCGCTGTTTGCTTGCTCTGCCTGCTAATAGGATTTCCAACTGGGTATTCGCTCGCCCGACTACCCGCACGGGTGCGGCGATGGCAAACCATCATCGTCATCATGCCGATGACGCTCAGCCTCGTCGTTGTCGTATTCGGCTGGTTGATCGTTCTCGGCCGCAACGGGTTTGTAAATTCAGTCCTCGTCGGCCTCGGCGTGTTTTCGTCGCCGGAACGTTTGCTGTTCAATCGACCTGCCGTGATATTGGTGCTGGTGCAGGAGTGTCTTCCGTACATGATCTTGTCCATCATGAGCGTGGTCACTCAGATCAATCCAGTGCTTGAACACGCCGCGGCAAATCTACGTGCGAATCGCTTCGTCACTTTTCAGAAAATCATCATTCCGCTCGCGCTTCCTGGCACTCTTGTTGGCCTCAATCTTGTCTTCGTACTCTCGATCTCGGCCTTCATTACACCTCGTCTAATTGGGGGAGGTCGCACGGCCATGCTTGGAGGGGTGATCTACGATCGCATAATGACGGAATTGAACTGGCCCTCAGGTGCGGCCATGGCTTTCGTGCTCTTCTTGAGCGTAATTAGTTTCACGGCGGTAATGAACGTCCTGATTGGGTCACGTCTTCTCAGAAAGGTGAGGACATGACGCATCTGCAACTTTTGACTGGATTGCGGCGGATGAGGATGCGCTCGGACTTGATCGACATCCTGATGTCCATCAGCGGGACGTTCCTTCGTGCACTGGCCTTCTGCATGCTCGCGCTGCCGGTGATCCTGGTTGTCGCCGCATCCTTTACCAGCGGCGAAACGATGGAATTCCCCCCAGTTGGCTATTCGCTGCGCTGGTACATGGCAGCGTACGAAAGCGACGCTTTCAGATCTGCGCTCTGGACCAGCACGTACGTGGCCGTGCTGGTCGCGGTTATTGCGTTGGTGATCGGCTTTGCGGCCGCATTCGCCATCAACCGATATCACTTTCGCGGAAAGACATTTCTGCAGGGCCTCGCCTTTTCGCCGTTGACCGTGCCGGCGGTCGTCCTGGGGCTCGGGCTGTTGCACCTTTTTGCGTTTCTGGGGCTTGCGCGGACGATATATCCTTTGCTCCTGGGCCATCTCGTTCTTGCCATTCCCTATGCCGTTCGAACGATACTCGCCAGTCTCGCGCTGCATGACCGCGTTCTCGAAGAGGCGGCGATGAACCTCCGCGCCAGGCCTTTGCAAGTCATCCGACGTATCACCGTGCCACTCATTCTGCCGGGCTTGCTGTCCGCAGCGATCTTCGCCTTCGTGACATCGTTTGGAAATGCGACAGTTTCTGCGTTTCTCACGTCTGGCGGTCGGATCACTTTGCCCATACAAATGTTTATATATCTCGATACCGTCTATGACCCGACGGTCGCGGCCGTATCGGCCATTATGATCCTGCTGACATTGATCGTGATCCTGACCATCGAGCATTTGATCAGCGCGGAAAGACTTGCGTAGTCGGCGAGACTAGATGTGGCATTGTCAAAACACCATGACGCTTCCTTGCAGAGAGCGGGCGACGTTGTTGTGGAGTTGCAACCTGTCCCCGACCACTACGGTGAAGCGATTGCTGTTGCCAGCGTTTTGCTCCGTGCGCGTCGCGGGCGAGCTCGTTCGCCTGCTCGGCCCGTCGCGCTCTGGCAAGGCAACAACCCTGCGGATGGTTGCCGGATGTGTAGAGCGATCCTTGCGCTATATCCGCACCAACAGCCTCGATATGACGCACCAACCTCCCTGTCGGCGCGATACGGGAATGGTGTTCCAGAGTTCCGCCTTATTTCCGCATATGACCGTGGCTCAGAATGGCACTTTTGGTCTGGAAAAACCTAAAGTGGCCCCGCACCGACGTAGAAAAGGCGTCGGCGAAATGCTTAAACCGGTCGAATTGCCGCATTTTGCCGAGCGGCTGCACAGTCAGCTTTGGCGGCCAGCAATAGCGCATCCCACTGGCACGCGCTCTGGCAATGCGGCCGCCCGTACTCGTTCTCGACGAGCCCTTCTCGAATGTTGGTGCACAGCTGCGCACGCCCGAAGAGCTGCGTGACGTGATTCGTGCGGGTCGATTCACCAGTTTGTTTGTCACGCGTGGCCAAGAAGAGGCACTGACCTTGTCGGATCGCATCGTGGTCATGAACGCCGGCAAGCTCGAGCAGCTCGGTACGCCCGGCGAGATCTATGAGAGCCAGCGACTCCTTTCGTTGCGAATTTCATCGGCTGGTGTCCGGTACTCAGAGGAAGTTGTAGGGACGCGACGGCGCGAAGAATGGAAGGCCCGAACTTCCAAATAAAACGGTTAAGCTGTTTTCGGGCAGACGGACGTTGCGGAAAGATGCGCCGCAAATGTTCGCAAAAACGCGCGCGGCGCAGCTTTTATGCAGTGCGGTGCTCACATATGCACTGAAATCATGTCGTGTGAAGATATCATCGAGTTCTGCGAGGCCAACTACGACGGGGTTGCTGATTAGGCCGCGTGGGAGTCACACGGTAAGTGCGGTCATTTAGTGTGAGATGATCGAGTCAGAGCTCGTTTCCTGCACCAGCACCCTCTATCTATGCCGCGGGATCCGCAGAATATGCGAAAGTGCGAAGGAATATTGCAGTGAAGCAAATCCATCTCGGCTACGCTCTGTATAACTACGGGACACACCCAGCGGGTTGGACGCCCCATAGCGGAGATATCGCAACGAAAATTGAACATTTCCAGCACTACGCGAAGATCGCCGAAGCAGCCAAATTTGATATGGTCTTCAGGGCTGACGCTCTTTTTGCCCATACGGATCATCTCGAGGCATGGAGTCGGAATCCGTACCACATGAATTCGATTGAGCCTCTGACGCTATTCTCTGCGCTGTCTCAGGTAACATCGAGAATCGGGTTGGCGGGTACCATCAGCACTTCATATTCGGAACCATACAACGTGGCTCGTCAGCTCGCGTCATTGGATCATCTGAGTCACGGACGTGCGGCCTGGAACGTCGTAACTTCGGCGAGCAGCGATGCGGCCAAGAATTTTGGTCAACCAAAAATCCCATCTCATGAAGAGAGATACGGCCGCGCCAGGGAATACATTGAGGCGATCCATGCCTTGTGGGACACTTACGAGGAGGACGCCTTTGTGCTTGATCCATCCTCGGGCCATTACTTCGATCCGCAAAAATTCCATCCTGTGTCGTATGCTGGAAAATACGTCAGCGTCGAGGGTGCGTTGAATATTGCCCGCCCCCCACAAGGTTATCCCGTCTTAATTCAAGCCGGATCGTCTGGACCCGGCAAACAATTTGCCGCCGAATTCGCGGAAGTCATATTCTCGTTAAATCGAGACAAGCACACCGCTCAGGCCTTCTATAAGGACATGCGGGATCGAGTGTCGGCTGCCGGCCGCGATCCTGCCGGACTCAAAATCCTTCCCTCACTAACCGTGGTAGTAGGCGAGACAAAGGCGGAAGCCGAAGCGTATTATGCCAGCCTTGAGGCGCGAGTGCCCAACATCGTCAAGCTTGAGCAGTTGACCCAAGATCTCGGAGTGGACGTAACGAAGTTGCCGCTCGACCGTCCCGTTCCGTTCGAACTGCTTCGGAGCAATACCGAGTATATTCAGAGCGTATTCCAAACGGCAACGGAACTCGTACGTAGAGGCAAGCCGCTCGGTGACATACTGCAATTCTATCGTCTGTCTGGATGGGGGACTCCGCTTTGCGGTTCTGCTATCGAGATTAGCGATTGGATCGAAGAGTGGGTTGCAGACGAAGCTTGCGACGGCTTCATGATCATTGGTCCATCGGAGCCCCGCGGCCTCGAAACCTTCTCTGGAAGCGTAATACCTGAGTTACAAAGACGCGGTTCGTTCCGTCGCGAATATGAAGGTAACACGTTGAGAGATCATCTTCGCTTACCTCGCCCGAAGAGTCGTCATTCAAGGAACGTGTGACGTAAAGCTTAGCTTGGGGTGTGTCGCAATCCACGCGCGCCCGAAGCTCGAAACCCGGCTTCGGAGCGAATGCCGACGGCCATGGAGCGCTTAGACGCCGCAACTCCGTCGTTGTCGTATCGCCGAGGACAGCTTGGCATTTGGCAGCCGGCTTACTGCATCCACATAGCAAGCAGCGATCAGAAGCTGTAGATCTCAGAATGCGTTGTCATTGGGGCGTTGCTCGAGCGCGGCCACCATCCGTATCTGCGCTGCAGGCAGCTGAAAGCGCTGCGTGTAGGAAGCTTGGCTGTCGATCCGGGACAAAACAGCGCAGATCCGATATGCGGGACCCGAGGCCGCCTCAGCACGCTGCGCCAGCTCCTGATAATAGGTGACGTCGAGGATGCGATTGGCTGCCGAAATTCCTGTCGCGCCCAGGCATCCTCATGATGGCTGGATAGGTGAAGAAGTTGAGGGAAGGCTGCCGTCGTTCGCTCATTTGTGAGATCCGCGTGCATTGCGAGCTGTAGCAAGCGAGACTCTACGTCTGCAGTCACGCTGATGTCTATGAAATGCATTTGCGTTGTTGAGTTGAATGCAAGCATGAAGCTTGCGAGCAGAGCGCCAATCGAAAACCAGGGTAGTCGTCACGACGGGTTGCGATCTGGGACAATCGTGCCACGCAACATTACGCAGTCAAGGACTATGGCGATCAGCACCGCGTTCTGCGCCGCGCCACCATCGGTGGCGATGTACCGCGAGCGTCGACGGTCGCCGCAGCGTGGCACGCGTCAAGCCATCCAAGCCCCAGACCGCCAAAGCCGCTTGATCCGGATTAGCTCACGAGAGTCGCAATGATGAACGCTATACTTCGATTGCTTCGCGCCAGGCGCGCCCGGTCGGGACGTGCCACCCGCAAGACGTTGCGGGCGTTGTTGGCCGGCGCCGTGGCGCTCGGCCTCACGGCCCCGGCATTGGCCGAGCCGCCGCTCGAGAAGACCGAGATCCGCTACCAGGGATCGGCCGGGCAGGTGACCTTTATCGAGCTGGCCAAGGACCTCGGCTATCTCGCGCCGCTCAAGCTCAAATGGATCGGTAACACCATCAGCGGGCCGCAGGACATCCAGACCGTCGTCACCGGCGATATCGACATCAGCGGCGCGTTCTATGGGGCGATCCTCAAGTTAATCGCGGCGAAGGCGCCGGTCAAGGCGGTGGTCGGCTATTATGGCTCCGACGCCAACACCCATCACGGCTACTTCGTGAAGGAGGACAGCCCGATCAAGACGGGGCGCGATCTGATTGGGAAGAAGGTGGCGGTCAACACGCTCGGCGCGCCTGTCAGCGGCGAGCAAGCGTTGCGCCAGGGCCAGGTCGAGGTCAGCGCGCTGAGCGGCGTCCTGCGCGACAAGGCGTTAGAGCGGGGTGGCATCCGCTCTCTCTTCAACGATACCGATCTGTTCGGCCAGTTCACCGGCGGCGCCTACGTGCTGCGAGAGAAGTTCATGAAAGACAATCCCAATGCCTCGCGCAAGCTGGTGGAGGGGATTTCGCGGGCCATTGAATGGGCCCAGATCACACCGCCGGAAGAGGTGCGGGCCCGCTTCGACAGGATCATTGCCGAGCGCAAGCGCAACGAGGATGCCTCCTCAATCAAGTACTGGAAGAGTAGCGGCGTTGCGACCAAGGGCGGCGTGATCTCGGACAGCGAGATCCAGATGTGGATCGACTGGCTGGTGAAGAACGGCCTGTTCAAGCCGGGGCAGGTCAAGGCTTCCGACACTTACACCAATGCGTTCAACTATTTCCGTCCCGGAAAGACGGCGGAGGCCCGATGACCTCCGTCGACAATTTCGCGTCATAGCAAGATGAACGCGTAAATGCACTCCCAGATGCCGCGCAGTGGGCACGAGAGACGGTCTCGGACGGTATCGCGACCCGACCAGGATTTGTGCGCAAATCATTACGAACCTGGTGCTGTCGGGCCCGAAATTTCACGCCGCTCTCGAGGCCCTCGCGCCAAAACGACGCAAGAGCTGC
>NZ_JBVVPP010000094.1:0-11365 GCF_055811315.1 Bradyrhizobium sp. MI1.4
GAGCCTGTTCACCGACGTCTTTGAGTCCCGCCTTCTCCTCTGCACGATCCATCGGCACAAGAACTTCACGATGAGTCTTCGTGGAGATGAAAAACCGTGCGCTGTGTGCTTGACTGGGGACATCAGAATGGGATGACCCGCCCCGTCCTCTCAGTCAGACTGAGTTGGCTTTTGAAAGGAGGAAGCAATGAGGACACGGAACAAGCCCAGGCCGGCAACAGTGTTTGGGATCGACATTGGCAAGAACCTTTTCCACGTCGTTGGGCTCGACGCCGCCGGAATGCCGATCCAGAAGGCGACCTTTCGGCGCGATACGCTCTTGCAGTTCTTCGAACGTGCAGGACCGGCTTTGGTGGGGATGGAGGCCTGCTCCGGCTCGCAATGGTTGGCCCGCAAGATCGCCGCCATGGGGCACACCGTTCGCATTATCCCAGCTCAATTCGTGAAGCCATATGTGAAGTCCAACAAAAATGACATCATCGATGCCGCGGCGATCGCCGAAGCCGTGACGAGACCAACGATGCGCTTCGTCGAGCTAAGGTCGCCTGAGCACATTGACCTGCAAGCGCTGCATCGTGTTCGCGATCGGATGATGTCGCAACGGACGTGCCTCATCAATCAGATGCGCGCTTTTTGCCTGGAATATGGGATCGCCATTCACCAGGGCGCCGGCAAGTTCAAGGCTGATCTGCCGAGGGTTTTGGCCGATCAGTCGAATGATCTAACCTCGGCGATGCGTCGCATTCTTGCATCTACATTTGACGAGATGCGGCAGCTGGAGCTGCGGATTGCCGAGGTCAACCGCGAGATTGAGGCAATTGCCTCTCAAAGCGATACCGCACGTCGATTGATGACCATCCGGGGCATTGGTCCGCTGGCCGCGACGGCGCTTTTGGCAGCAGCTGGATCTGCCCGCCAGTTCAAAAAGGCCCGCGATATGGCAGCTTGGCTAGGTCTTGTCCCGAGAGAATATTCTACGGGAGGCAAAACGAAGCTGCTGGGGATAAGCAAGCGCGGCAATCGATATCTGCGCCGGATGATCATCCATGGCGCGCGTTCCTGCGTGACTCATCTTGATCGCTCGCGATACCGCCTTGGCGCGTGGCTTGATGGACTTCAGGCACGCATGCACACTAACAAGGTCACCGTCGCCTTGGCGGCCAAGAGTTGCGCGGATCGCATGGGTGGTGATGACCAAGCCCGGCGCAAGCTATGAACGGCGGGATCCGGCCTTTAGCTGATCCCGTTTGTTCCAGACTGCGAGGTTCGTGAAGGTGATGACGAAACAGTCGATCGGCGCGCCGTAAACCCTGTGCAAAAAAGCGGGGTTCGAGCCCGAACCATTTATCTGAGAACGGCACGCGCGGATCTCATCATGGCCTGGCCGCAACAGCGGCCCACTTGCAAGAGGCCGGATACATTTGTGCAGACTGCATCGTCCTCATTAAACGACCTTGCACGGGCGGGGCGGGTCATACATTCTTTCCCACGAGATCCTTCAGCGCCGCATTGTCCAACATGGCGTCTTGCCAGAAGCCGCTTTAGCTTCGTGTTCTCGTCCTCCAGCGATCGCAGTCGCTTGGCCTCCGAGACGTCCATCCCGCCGAACCGGGCCTTCCATTTGTAGATGCTGGCGTCGCTGACACCATGCTTGTGGCAGAGATCGGCGACCGGAACCCCGGCTTCGTGCTCCTTCAAAATCCCGATGATCTGTTCTTCCGTAAATCGCTTGCGCTTCATGCTCTGGTCCTCGTCTTGGGCCAGAACGAACTTCAAACTGGATTAAGCCCGAGGGGCAAGGTCACCGTCCACGATGGACAGGCAAGCCGCTACAGATTGCTGTGGTTGGCATGGCGGGCACAACGGAGGCGACGACGCGGCCAAGGTCTCACCGTGAGACCTGCGATGTCGGAGTTCCGCCCACAGGACTAAACCGCTCGCGCGGTAGAACGCCGCGGCTGGCGACACGGTGAAGCAATCGGCGGCAGCGGTGACGAGCGGTGCTAATGCCGTTGGCGATGATTGGATAATCGAGAGCCTGCTGACCTGAGAGTTCGCGGCGCAGCACGCCAATTACACAAGAGTCGACTCGAACGCGGCATTCTCGACCGTGATTGGGGGCGCCATCGCGCTCGTTGGACCCAGTCCAGGAATCTCGACGCAAGCAGAGTTACAAATGCGATGGTGCTCTTGACGAGCAATTCGAAAGAGTTTCGGCTCGGTAGCTCAGAAGGCTTTGCAGGTCGATAGAGATCAGTTTGCCTCTTGAGATTCGAATATCAGGGAACTCACGTCTAGATTGTGTGGTGTGGTATTTTTACTACGGCCAAGTCCTTGAAAGTACGGGTGCCGCCAAACATTAAATCCCCATAGACGACCCCATTGATCGTCTGAAGGTTGTTTGACGCGACTTAGATCCATTACGAGGCACCGTCCTACGTCCCCCCAGCGCGGTTTCGTCCTTTGGAGGCTTTCGGACGCCGGCCCTCGGAGCCCGCGGCACCGTCACTCACTGGGCCGGCATCCGAAACCCTTCACAGAAGCGGACATTCGGGCTGGCCTTCAGCAAGTCCGCTTTGTGCACAACACAAGGCGACATGCCAATGGGCAGGGAATGCTCCGATGAGCGGCAGTGGTGACATGGTAGACACGATCGAACCCGCAGGGCATTACCAGCGGCACTTGCTCGCCATGCAGGCTCACCGTCGATCAGGCGAAGGGGCGACCCGGTTGGCTTCGCCGGCAGCGGATGCCAAAAACTCATTTAGCAGGTGTCGCTTGATCCTGATCGGTTCACGCTCGCCTTGGGAAGCGAGCAAGAGAACGCGCTCGGCAACTTCCAGAGCAGATCGCTGCTGCTGACGAGTGAATGACGGACTGGAAAGAACCTCGTCTAGAACGTCGCGGAGCAAATGTACCGTTGCCGTGTCGTATGCCATGCGCCAATACCCCCTCTGTCGAAACAATATGCGCCGTAGCGGTGGCGCAAGGGAAAGGAAGTGAAGCGTCGCCGGGCTCGAAATAAGCGTCCCGGCAGCGCTTATTCTCTAACTGAGCGCTGAAATCCCAGTTGTCCTGAATTATGCAATGGTCATGCCACAAGTTTGTGACGCCGGTTCGCGCGAGGGCTCCCATACTGCAGTCCAACGGTCGACCAGAGCCCCCGCTCGCGATTTAATGCACGTTGGCGGGCGTTTGGTTCCCGGCAATTCTTATTAGAAATAAGGATTGCAACGAAACATCTGAGCCGGGTGTTGCGGCTTGGCTACATCAACCTGCAGGCGAACGGGATAGCATTGATTCCCTAGGTGGGCTTCGTGCCTTTTTTGAACTTCTTCTGGGGAGATTTCTCGTAATGAAAAAGCTTCTGATTGTCGCAGCCGGGATGATGGCCGTAGCTCTATCCGCCCCTGCGTCGGCGGCTGATTTGGCGGCTCGCCCATACACTAAGGCGCCGCCGCCGGTGGTCGCTCCGATCTATGAATGGACCGGTTTCTACATCGGCGCCAACGGCGGCTGGGGCCAAACCCACAGCTGTGTGGATTTCGTTACGCTCGCAGGGACAGTCGCAGGCGGTTGCGCGGATCGCTCCGGCGGCCTTGTTGGCGGACAGATCGGGTATCGCTGGCAAACCAATCAGTTTGTGTTCGGACTGGAAGCACAGGGCGATTGGGCTGACATCAAGAACACGCGCGTCAGCCTGATCGATCCGCTGATTTCAACCACAGGGAAAACCGATGGCATTGGCCTCTTCACGGCCCAACTCGGTTGGGCATGGAACGCATCGCTGCTCTACGTGAAGGGCGGCGCGGCCGTCACTCACAATCGCTTTGACGTGTTCAACAACATCACCGGGGTCGGCCTCGCCTCGGCAAGTCACACGCGCTGGGGCGGCGCCCTTGGCGTGGGCTGGGAATATGGTTTCGCACCGAACTGGTCGGTCGGTGTTGAATATGACCATCTCTGGATGGGGCGTGACAACTCCTCCTTCGCAGGCGTGGTCACGCCCGGTGGCGTCACCCTCTTAGGGAACGGCGTCAAGCAGGACGTGGACTTGGTCACGGTGCGCTTTAACTATCGCTTCGGCGGCTTGGGAACAGTTCCTGTCGCCGCGAGATACTGACTTCATCTAGACGCTTTGTCAGGACAGTGGGCCGGGCATTTTGCCCGGCCTTTTGTTTAAAGCCATGTCTGAGAAAGATACAAAGCGCGCATCAGATCCAGACTGAACCGCCGAGAAGTTGCGGAATGCCTCAATGCCGCATTCGAGACTGGCGACATCGCCGACAGGTGTCGTGCGATTGAGGATGCTGTCCGTCTGCACGACATTTCGGAGCTCGCGCGACGTTCTGGGAATCACACGAACAAGCCTTTACCGCGCGTTCGCAGGCGGCAAGGCGCATCCGAATTCAGCACCGTCTTGAGCGTTTTGCACGCGATGGGTTTTCGGTTGCACGTTGACCCTGCGCGTGCACGCTCAGGTGAGGACGACGCATCACAAAGGCTCAAGCGTCGGCCCCACTTCCGCGTCGGGTCAACGAACGAAATCGGAAATCGCGGCCTTGCGGCGGGATGTCTGCTTTGCCCCGGGCGGACATAGTGATCGTGAGTCGAGGTGATAACACGCTGCGCGGACCGTCGCGGCCACCCTCCGCACAGTCGGGTCGTCCGGGTCCCTCTGGGCGTGTCAACCTCCGCAGGGCCGCGCGACCGCGACCTTTGAGGGTATTTGGAGTATTTGGGGTTTCTGATTTCGAACTTCCTTTCGTACCATCTCGCACACAAAGGCTGGTGCGCGATATGGAGCCTACCGGCTGTGGGTGCTCAAGCAGCAGAGCAAGTAGGCCCGACAGGACCATAAACCTTTGTATCGTTCCATCACCCCTTACGTTCAATTGAGCCGCTGATCGCGATCGTCTAGCTAAGGGTATGCGGTAGCTCCCTGCTATCGTTGCCCTCCTTGGGCGTTCCTCCCTAGACTTGGGCCGCTTGTGGCAACGCAGGCGGCCTCCCTTTTTGTATGGCCGTCACGTCCCGCAGCAATTCGCGATCTGTCATGTCGCTGTCCTTCTCCCTGAGAGGGTGGCCCAACCGCCAACGATCACGCCACCAGCGGCGCGACCATGATGGCGATCATCGCGATGTACCCGAAGAACGATACGCTCGGCGAGCGGCTCAGGCTGTATGTCTAGGAGTGCTTCCATGCTGCTTGAAGAAGAGATCAAGCTTCACAGGTTCGCCGGTATCTCGCCAGACCAGTCTTTTACCGAGGCTGGCCGCCACTGCGAGGCGGTGGTGGCCGCCGATTACAACATGGTCATCTGATGTTTGGGCGATGATCTCGCCAGCTTCGTCCCCGATGAACTTTATGGGGCCCCGCCTCCAATCGAGAGCGCCGGTCAGCGGCGGCCGCGATGGAGCAATCTATCTAACCTCGTGCGGGCTCCGGGCGTTCCAACCCATAAAGAATCACGGTTTCCGGACGACGTGCGCCACTTCGCGCACCGCTTTTCTGTGCCAACTCGCACAAAATAAACGGGGATACGCGAAGTGAAATGTATTTGTAGCGGGCCGTCGCGCCGTTCCCCGCACAAACCCACGCCCTCAAAAGGACCCCGCCGACCATCATTCGGAGGGGCGCCATCGTCAGAGGGCAGCGCGGGCACGGCAGCGGCATGGCACAAACTGCATAGATCGCCTCGAAGAGACAGATCAGCCATGCCCGAAAGAGCGCCAAAAGACACTTATTCGCCGCGGATTGCGCGATACCCTCTCGACAACGAAAAGGGTTCGGTGCCGGGATTCGTGCACATTGTCGCCACGCGGTCGGCCTGGTCGGATTGGATCGAATTGCGGATCGCGGCCGGGTTACTGTCGCCACGCACATCGCCACATCCAGGTCTGCCACCGTGAGCGGCACGATCGCGCTTACCGCGCGAGCAGTTCTTGGCAAGAACGGCGCACCGCGCCGCGAGTCCTGCTCACCCTTGGGATTCGCCGTGCGCCCCTTCAAGGTCCGTGGGACCATCCTCTCGTGACGGCGATCACTGTCCGTTGCGGCGGTGCTTCCTGCTCGAGACATCGAGAACCAGGTTCGCAGTTTGATCAAGGAATGTGGATTTCTGTTCCCTCGCGCGATCGGCCAACAAATTCCGCAACCAGGTCAGCGAACTCTTGGGCGTCGATCATTTGCTTCTCAGCGTGATATCGCCGCTGCTCTCGATCCATGAGAACGTTTGTCAACAACAAGGTAAGTTCGACAACGAGGTCCGCCGGTTGGCAAAGCTGGACGACACGACGCGTCGCCTGATGACGGTCCCGGGGGTCGGTGTCGTGACGACCCTAACGTTCCGCCACACGATCGATGACCCCTCGCGCTTCCGATCGGCTTCGACGGTCGGCGGCTATCTCGGCCTTACGCCGAGGCGCAGCCAATCCGGCGAAACCGACACCAACGGAAAGATATCTCGATGGGGCGACCGGCTTCTCCGAACTTACTTGTTCGAGGCCGCCACTGTTCTTCTTTATCGAACCCAAAAGTGGTGTTCCCTAAAGGCGTGGGGCATGAAGCTCGCCAAGCGGATCGGTATGAAGAAGGCAAAGGTCGCCATCGCCCGAAAGATCGCCGTAATTCTCCACTGCATCTGGGTCGATGGCACGTCGTTCGACTGGGGCCAGCCGAAGCCAATCTGATATTTGCTCGCAAGTTCCTGGTCCGGTCCGCCGGACTGGCGATGTCCCGCTGGGACGATGGTCGTGGTGACCTCGGTCAATCGGCTGGTGGCGGTTCGCCCGCACTCCGCTGCAAACGTTGAGGCGCCCCGATCCGGACATCATCATGAGGCGCTCGCGACCTCGGAAAGGACCAAGACCCCAGCTACGACATCAACCCAACCCGACGAAGCCGCGAACGACGTCGATTGCCAAGCCCGCTAGGCAATCGTCTCGCCATCCGCGATCGCTCCGTCTCTGCAACCTGACCAGCTCCGACGGAGCAATCGCTACCGGCGTGTCACTGGAGAGAGGAAGAATGGTAGCTTGACAACAAACCGCAATTAAAGCGCCGATTGACAGATTCACTGCCAACTGCCCGATCTATAACACGCTGAAGCGCGGCGGCCCCGTCGAGATCTCATGGAAAGTGAGCTGCCCCATGCCTGACAAGAAACTGCATCTTGCCGCCTTTGTCTCCGCGGGGCCGGTTTCCGGCAGCCATGCCGGTTGGCGGCATCCGAAGGCGGGTGGCGACCTGCTGTCAGCGGCTTACTACCAGAATATCGGCTGGCTGCTGGAGCAGGGGCGGTTCGATCTTCTGTTCATTGCGGACATACTCGCGACCCCGGACGCGCTGGGCGGCAGCCTGCATAGCCAGCTTCGCTATGGCGCGCTGGGCCCGCTGCGGCTCGACCCGCTGGTGGTGCTCTCGATTATCACGGGTGCAATCAAGCACCTCGTCTCGGCGCGACCATTTGACATCCTACGCCCAACCCTATGTGCTGGCGCGCGCTCGCGACGCTCGATCATCTCAGCGGTGGCCGCGCCGCCTGGAATATCGTCACCTAGTTCCAGGAGGCGGAAGCGCGCAATTTTGATTTGACCGAGCAGCTCTCGCGCGAGGGGCACTACGAACGCCGTCGAATTTCTCGAGGTCGTGAGCAAGCTGTGGAATTCGTGGGAGGATGGTGCGCTGGTCCGGGATCGCCAGACGCCGCTGTTCGCCGACGCTGCGCGGGTGCACCGGATCGATCATTCCGGCAAATGGTTCAATGTGCGCGGCCCGCTCAATGTCAGCCGGCCCCCGCAAGGACGTCCGGTCTTCATCCAAGCCGGCGCTTCGGATCGTGGCCGCGATTTCGCTGCGCGATGGGCCCAGATCATCTTCGTGACGCCGGGCCTCATCGATGTCGCCGTCGAATTTCGCAACGACTTGCGCGCCCGGGCGGTCCGTTTCGGCCGCGACCCTGATACAGTCAAGGTGTTGCCCGGCATCGTCCCGGTCATTGGCGACACGGAGAAGCAGGCCAAGGCGCTAAACGACCAGCTCCACGAATTGTCGCATCCGCAGTCCGGTCTCTCGACTTTGTCCTATCATCTCGGCGTTGCCTGAGAATCTCGACGTTCCCGGCGTCGAAGGGCACTATCGCGAGGCCTCCGAACTGACGCGGCGCTCAGGCTTGAGCCTTGCTGAGCTAGGACAGCGCTACGGCGCGGGGAGAACCACCAGCGGCTTCGCCAGCACTCCCAGCACGGTGGCTGATCGCATGCAGGAGTGGTTCGAGGCGGGTGCTTGCGACGGCTTCATGTTGCAGGTCCCATATCTTCCAGGCGGCTTGGAGGAGCTGGTCCACGGCCTCGTGCCGGAGCTGCAACATCGAGGTCTGTTCCGCACTGAGTACGACGGCTCGACCTTGCGCGATTCGCTCGGCTTGCCGCGGCCAGCGGGCTGAGGTCGCCCATGCCCACCCGACGCTATGCTCTTTAGCTTCAGCCACTCCCACGATACGCAGCTCAATGAAGTATCGTGAACGTGCGACGAATCTCCATTTACCGCCTGAAAAAACACGGCCTGCGACCAGCAAGTAATTGATAATGCTCAGTGCGCAGATAACTCTCAATCAGTGGCCTGGTCAGTCCACTCAGGCAACAAGCGCAGGAATCTCTTGCTCAATCAATCGCAACAATCGGGTGTTGCGCCTCCGGAATTTGAGCGTATCGGGCACTCCGCGACCCTTGTTCCGCCGACGCAGCGCAAACCTTAGCATCTGGATGTGGGTCGGACATGGATTTAGCGATGAAGGGCTGGGTGCGCAAAGTTCAAGCCGCTCAGCGCCGGACTCATCGCCGTTTTGTCCCAGAACGGACTCAGTGTGGACGTGGGCCGGTCCGATTGAGCCCGGCGTCGCCAAAGGCTACCGTAGTAAATGGCGTGCGCGCCCGGTGCTTCTGCGGAATTCGCGGCTAGTTCGCTCGAGAAGCAAGCCGTCTCAGCTCCCAGCATCTTCGGCACCGTCGACCATCTCCAACTTGCGCGCAGCAGTCAGATGACAGTCGCGGCCTTCGGATCCACCACTCCACATTGAGACCAAGCTTGTTATCTCCCGCGCCTCTATTCACTCTCGACGCGCGAAGTCGACATCGCGATGACCCTGGACACGCCCGCCACGGGTCAGGTGACGTCGCAAAAGCGGACTGACTACACGCTCGATCTCTAAAGGGCGGAACTATAAGTCAAACACCGCCGCTGGCCCAAATCCTTGGCGGATCTAGCGGGTCACGTTTTGTCGGCCTACATCCCCGAACTGCTTTCCACGGAGAAACCTATCGAAACTCGGTGATCGCATCCAGGTCCTGCCAACAATTCGCAGCACGAGCGTGATGGCGCAGGCCGATGCGGTGCAGTATGGAGCGGCGATCGGCGCGCTGCTGACCTTTTTGCCCTCGGGCTGGCCGCTTCTGAAAATGTTGCGTCCGAAAAAAGTGCGGCTCTCGGATAGATACTCGATTGCCGTCCGCGTGTGACGGCTGCACCGATAAAGGCCGCTCTCGACGCCATTGTAGTGGGTGTTCCTGCCGGCAAGCGCACGTTTCTGCATCGTTGATGGTGAGGCGCTCATCGTCAGACCAGAACTGCCCCGATTTGAACGAATATGAACCTTACTCGTGAATGGAGCGGCGTGAGTTGTCTCTCCCGAGCAGCACAGAAGTTTCCGTGCTGTCCTCCCTGAGCCAGAGCGGCGAGTTGGGCGATGGCGGATCGCGAGATCCGGAGCACCTTGTCTGGGATTAGGATCGTCCCTATGGGGGATACGGCCTCGATTATGCGTCGATGGGAGAGGTTCTGACGAACTAGCCGGACTCGACTCTGCTTTATGTGCTACCGAAATCATTGGCCTTTGCCATGTCAAACACCATGGACGTGGAAGCGAGGAATTCGCGATGTCGCAAATGAATAGCGTCCGATTCACGGACGATCCGCGCTCGTTATTGCGCGCCAATCTTGATGAGCTTGAGCAGCGCATAAATCGGGCTTGTATGCGGGCTCGCCGCAGGCGTTCAGAAGTTCGTGTTTTGCCTGTCAGCAAGACCGTACCCGCCGCGATTATCCGTATCGCATCCGAACTCGGCCTTTGCGAGTTCGGCGAGAACAAGGTCCAAGAGGCGGAGAGCAAGGTCCGCGATTTGGCCGACCTGTCGTTGAACTGGAGTGTCATCGGTCACCTCCAGACGAACAAAGTGAAATCGATGGTCAAGTTCGCGAACGAGTTTCATGCGTTGGATACCTTGAGATTGGCCGAAGCGCTCCAGGCCCGCCTGAGCGCCGAAGGCCGGCATCTCGACGTGTTCGTCCAAGTCAACACCTCGGGTGAGGTGAGCAAATACGGTTTGCCGCCCCACGAGGTAGAGGATTTTGTTCTTCGGCTGTCCGACTATCCAGCCCTTGTCCCTCGCGGCTTGATGACTCTCGCCGTCCTGAGCGGAGAGGCGGACAAGGTTCGCGAATGTTTCAAGTTGCTGCGGGGGCTTCGAGACGCACTCCGCGATAGAACATCGACGCGACTTGATCTCCTCTCAATGGGGATGACAAGCGACTTCGAGATAGCAATCGAGGAAGGTGCCGATGTCATAAGAGTTGGTCAGGCGATATTCGGACCTCGGCCGACCAAGGACGGACAGTATTGGCCCGGGCTTCCTCTCCCCACCAGCGCGCTATCCGAGTGAGGCCGCGGGACCTGCCGCGAGTTCTGTTTCGTCCGTCGCCTGCCAACAGCAGAGTGAAATCACCACACCAATGCTAGCAAGTCGCCCCGTCACGATCCGCATGACGCCCCTTGTGAGCTGACCAGGCTCGGTGGCGGACCCACTCTAAGTCGACACGCCGGAGCCTCGCCGATTGCAGGCGGGCCGCCCAACGGAAAACACGGCAAATTTCTCCGCGACTAGGAACACTAGGTGCCCGCGAGGTTCTTCTGCGTCAGGGTTAGGGCTTGCGGAGTTCTCTTCCATAGCTATTCAGATCGTGATGGACCATACAGGCGACAACCGACATTGTTTTGACCAAAGCGACCTGAAGGGCCTGGCCAGGCCGAGCCGCGCTTCAACAAGCTGACAGGCCGTGGATTATCGCTGTCAACCGGACGGCGGCGGGTGATCTTAGACCCGTACGGGCATTTGATCCGACTGCAGATGAGACGCTGCTCTGTTCGTGCCTTATCGGGACTAGCCAGACTCGCGGCGCGGCAAATGTTTTTGTTTAGACGTAGCGGTGTCGCAACTAGCGCGTTTGCGCGGTACGCCTCCGATGGGGGCCGTCTTGCGTGAGGGTTGGTAATTCGCGAAGCGTGTGACCTTAAGTCTAGCTTTAAGG
>NZ_JBVVPP010000095.1:0-9082 GCF_055811315.1 Bradyrhizobium sp. MI1.4
ATCATGACGCCGCCGCCCCGCATGAAATTGCCAAGCTTCGGCATGATGCGCCGGGACCACGGCGTCGGTGCGTTGAGGCGCGCCAGATAAGCCTCGCCGTCGAGGACCTCCGGCGTCCCCAGCTCGTACAGAATGAAGAAGCGGTTGATGTCGTCCCTTGCCGCGCGGAAGACACGCGATGCCAGGAAGCCCTTCGTCGTCACGCGCTCGGTCGTGTGCTCACGCGTCAGCCAGTGCCGGTAGTCGGTCAGGTCGTGAGCCTCGACGTCGCTCCAGATGGCGAGAAATCCCGTGCCGCGCATCCCGCCCTCCATGCCTACGCCTTGCCGCCGGCCGCAAGCCCGTGCAGAGCTGGCGCGATGGTCGCAGGCAATTGCCCTAGCCGTTGGACCGCCGCGAGCATCGCGGCGAGATAACCATAGGGACCCAGGCCGCAAATGACTGCCGTGGAGGCGCTCGACGTGATCGAGTGGCGGTGCAGCTCGTCCCGCGCGTGGATGTTCGAGATATGCACCTCGATCTTTACACCCTCGAAAATCTTCAGCGCATCGATCAGCGCGATCGAGGTGAATGAATAGGCCGCGGGGTTCATGATGATGGCGTCCGCGTTGCCATGGGCGGACTGGATCAGGCTGACGAGTTCGCCCTCCATGTTCGATTGATGGAACGACATCGAAACCCCGAGCTGGTCGGCCAGCGCCTTGCAGCTCGCCTCGATCTCCCCGAGCGTCGTCGAGCCGTAGATGTGGGGCTCGCGGATGCCGAGGAAATTGAGATTGGGTCCGTTGAGGATCATGATCCTTGCGGCCATTTTGGCTTGTCCTTCTTTTGTTGCCGACGCGTCTAGCCGCTGAACCACTTGGCCGGGATCGTCACCAGCCCCGGGAATAGCACCATCGCGAACAGGACGATCAGTTGCGCAATCAAGAAGGGCCAGACGCCCTTGATGATGTCCTCCATGCTGATCCTGGAGACGCCGCAAACCACGTTCAGCACGATACCGACCGGTGGCGTGATGAGGCCGATCGCATTATTGATGATGAAGAGGACACCAAAGTAGACGGGATCGATGCCCGCCGCCTTGACGATCGGCATCAGGATCGGCGTGAGGATGAGGATGGTCGGCGTCATGTCGAGAGCCGTCCCCACGATCACCACCACGACCATGATCGCCAGCATCAGGAGCGTGTTGTTGCCCATGAAAGGCTTGAGCAGGGTGACGATCTGTGCCGAAATCTCGGACACGGTGATGAGCCAGGACGACACCAGCGCGGCTGCCACGAGAAACATGACGATGCTCGTCGTCAAGGCCGAGGAGACGAACACCTCGTAAAGCTGCGACAGCTTCAATTCCCGATAGATGCAGGTCGCAACGAACAGCGAATAGACGGCGACGACCACTGCGGCTTCCGTCGGCGTGAAGATGCCGAAACGCAGGCCGACCACGATGATGACCGGCAGCATCAACGCCCAGAAGCCGTCGACCACCGCTTTCACCATTTCCGAGAGCGATGCTCTTGGCGGGGGCGTCAGGTTCTCCTGGCGGACCACCCACCACCAGGCCAGGCAGAGCCCCGCCCCGAGCAACAGCCCGGGGACGATCCCGGCCAGAAACAGTTTCGAGATCGACACGCCCGCGGCGACACCGAAAATGACGAATCCGATGCTGGGTGGAATCACGGGCGCGATGATGCCGCCGGCCGCGACCAGACCCGCCGCATAGGATTTCTTGTGGCCCGCCGCCACCATCATCGGCACCAGCAGGGCAGCCAGTGCCGCGGCATCGGCTGCCGCGGAGCCCGAGAGCGACGCAAGGATGCAGGACGCGAGGATCGTGACGTAACCAAGGCCGCCGCGAAAATGGCCGACCGCGACGAGCGCAACGTTGACGATTCGCTTGGCCAAACCACCCTTGTTCATGACCTCGCCGGCGAGCATGAAGAAGGGAATGGCCATGAGCGGAAAGCTGTCCGCGCCGTTGATGACGTTCTGCGCCACGATCTGCGCGTCGAACATGTCGATCGTGCTCATCAGGGCCACGCCGCAGACGATCAGCGCAAAGGCGATCGGCATGCCCAGCGCCATGGCGCCGAGCAGCGAGAGGGTGAAGACGGCAATCGTCATGGCATGATCCCGGTGATTTTCAGGATGTGAGCGCCGGGCGGCACGATACGAGGAGACAGCATCAGTGCTCCTCCGATTCCCTGACGGCTACCATGTCGGCTTCGCTGGCCTGTCCGGAAATGACGCGGAACAGGTCGTAGAGAAGGATCACTCCGGCCGAAACGCCGAAGATCACGCCGACGCCATAGAAGATGCCGAGCGAGAGGCCGGTCGCCGGCGCGCGGTCGTCGATATTGATGATCGTCTGCCGCCAACTTCCCGAGAGCAGAAGCCAGTCGGCGAACAGCATCAGGACGTAGCTGACGATGAAGCAGATGCGTTTGCCGTAAGCCGGCAGCATCCGCACAAGGCTATCGACGCCGAGATGGGCGTGCTCACGCATTGCCACGACCGCACCGAGGAAAGTCAGCCAGACCAGGAGCCAGCGCGACAGCTCCTCGGAAATCGCAATACCGGAGTTGAAGCCGTAGCGCAGGACAACGTTGCCGAACACCAGCACCACCATCACCGCAAGAAATGCGGCGATGATGCCCTTCAGCAGGGTGCAATAGAGGTCGAGAATTCGCGCCATGCGTGCCGTCCGGGCAAAGTCGGGTTCAGAGCCGGCCCACTGGCCGGCTCTGCCTCTTGCATGCTGACGAGGTCGACTATTTCACGTCCTTGCGGATGCGATCGAGCTCGTCGTTGAACAGCTTGACCGCCTCCGGCTTGAGATTGGCGGCAATCTTGTCGACGACCGGCTGCGCCGTCTTGCGCATCCGATCGAGCTCTTCCGGCGCGACGGTGTTGTACTGCATGCCCTTCGCCTGCAATTCAGAGAGGGCTTTTTCAGTCTGAAGGCGGGTCTGCTCCTTTTGATAGCCTCGGCTTTCCTCGTACGCCTCGCGCATCAGGCGCTGCTCGGTCGGCGAGAGCTTGTCCCAAAACGCCTTGCTCACGAGGATGATGTTCAGGGTGAAGGTGTGATTGGTGGCGGAAACGTATTTTTGCACTTCGTAGAACTTGTTGGAGAGAATGACCGTGAAGGGGTTCTCCTCGCCGTCGACTGTGCGGGTCTCCAGCGCCGAATAGAGTTCGCCGAAGGCCATCGGAACGGGATTGGCCTTGAAGGATCCGAAGGTCTCGAGATAGACCGGGTTCGGAATGACGCGGAGCTTGAGGCCGTTGAAATCCTCGACCTTGGTGATCGGCCGCGTGCTGTTGGTGACGTTGCGGAAGCCGAGGCCCCAATAGCCCAGACCGATCAATCCCTTCGACGGCAACGTATCGAGCATCGACGTGCCGAATTTTCCGGTGCCGAGAGCATCCGCCTGCTCGATGGTCTTCACGATGAATGGAAAGTCGATGAGGCCGAACTCCGGCACGACGGTTGCGAGCGACGTCGTCGAGGCCGACAGCATTTCCTGCGTGCCGCCGCGTAGCGCGGATTGCTGCTGCAGCTCGTTGCCGAGCTGCGAGGCCGCGAACTCACGAATCTTCATCTTGCCCCCGCTCTTCGCCAGCAGGATCTCCGCAAATTTCTGCACCCCCGCGCTGACGGGGTGATCGGTGTTGTTCAGGTGTCCCCACCTGATCGTGCGCTCCTGAATGTCCTCAGCGGATGCACCGACCGTCAGCGCCACGCAGATCGCCGTCGCAGACAGCGCCCGTACCAACAAGCTCATTTTGACCTCCCTGTTCGATCGGGGCACGACGGCGGCTTCAGCCATTCTTTTCTGCACCCTCAGGTCAATCAAAAAACATAACTACATTTTTTGGTCAAATGATAAATCGCAATTCATCTGATATTTTTGATTACGTCTGTTGGTAGGCGTCTGCTATATTGCTGGTAACAGTGATGGTTCGGCCGCCCACCACGGGCGTTGCGCGCATATTGCGGGATCGGAGAGCATGACGTCACTCGAGGGGCGCCCTTTGTCGGCGGGCGACAGCGGTTATCAGCGGATTCGATCCGACATCATTTTCGGCGTGCTGACGCCGTCCGGACGTCTCAAGCTCGACGCCATGAAGGAGGACTACGGCGTCAGCATCTCCACGCTGCGCGAGATCCTCAATCGGCTGACCTCGGAGGGATTCGTGGTCGCGGAGGGCCAGCGCGGCTTCGAGGTGGCGCCGATATCCATCCAGAACCTGCGTGAACTCGCCGGCCTGCGCATCCTGCTGGAGCAGCATGCAATGGCCGAGTCGTTTCGTGCCGGCGACGTCGAGTGGGAGGGCCGCGTGGTGTCCGCGCATCACAAGCTGGCGGCCACCGAACGCACCGTCCTCAAGGAGGGGGACGATCCCGAGCTGCGCAAACGCTACGACGGCGAATTCCACCAGGCTCTCATCTCGAATTGCGGTTCGCGCGAGCTGATGCAGACCCACGCGATCGTGTTCGACAAATATTTCCGCTATGCGCTGCGCTACCGCGGCGCAGAGACGATCAACCAGCACAAGGCGCTGCTCGAATGCGCCCTCAAGCGCGACATCAAAAGCGCCAAAACCGTGCTCACCGATCACATCAACGGGTGCGTCGCGCACGCCCTCGCCTCCTGGAACGAGGATTGATCGTCCGCGGCCTGACGTCGTTCGGAGACAGCGCTCGTCGCTGCAATCGGATTTCGGGATGACTCCTGACATGATTCCCGCATATCGGGTCGAGACCGCGGTCGCCGCAGGCGACATCCTCGGCGAGACGCCATTGTGGTGCGACCGCTCCCGCAAGCTGTGGTGGGTCGACATCGACCGGCGGCTGCATCAATCCTTCGATCCGGCGACCGGCGCGCATCAGGTTGTTCCGTACGCGTGCAACTTCCTCGGCAGTCAGGCCTTGACGGCAGATGGCTCCCACCTGCTCGCGCAGGATCTGGGGCTTTATCGCCGCGCGTCCGATGACGATCCTCCAGGTCAGCTCTGCGAGGTCGAAAGCGGCCCCGACAATCGCCTGAACGACGGGCGCGTCGACGCGCGGGGCCGGCTATGGATCGGCACCATGGACAACCAGCTGCATCGGCCGAACGGAGCGCTGTATCGGGTGGAGGCGGACGGCCGGACGGTGCGCATGTTCGGCGACGTCATCGTGACGAACGGAATTGCGTTCTCACCCGACAATCGCACGCTCTATTTCACGGATACGAGGCGATACCGCACCTGGCAATTCGACTTCGATCTCGATAACGGCGTGATTAGCAACAGACGGTTGTTCGCGGATTACAGCGCCTCCGGCGAGAGGCCCGACGGCGCGTGCATCGACATTGCGGGCGGACTGTGGACCGCATTCTTCTCCGGCGGCCGGGTGGTGCGTTATCGGCCGGACGGCCGGATCGATACCGTCATTCGGGTGCCGGCGACCAATCCGACCTGCGTATGCTTCGGCGGAGCCGATCTGAAGACCCTGTTCGTGACGACGGCGAGAAAGTTTCTTGATCGCGAGCAACTGGGCCGCGAACCCCAGGCGGGTCATGTTCTGGCCATCGATGGCATTGCACAGGGACTTCCAGAACACCGCTTCGGCAATTCATCCTGAGCGCCTGCCACCGAGACGTCGCGGCACATGACGCGACCAGGCATTCAAACAGCGGACATGATTTCTCGTTCTCGCGGCGCGTTTCGCCCGAGCTTTGCTTCGTCACTCCGCCCTCATATCCAAGAGGGCGCAGGGAAGGCCGGGTGCCGGCTGGCACCCGCGGTCCGCTGCGCGAAAAGCACACGCAGGAAAACCGCACAGCAGCATACAGGTGTAGCCAATCACTCGGCCTTCCCTGCGCGACGGTTGGACGGCTTATGCCGTGCTCTCCCGGGAGCCGAGTTCTCTTTGGCCTCCCTCGCCTCGCGAATTTGGATGATGCTGTCTGCCCGGTTGGGCTCGCACACACCTCCGCGAAAGCTTGACCGTAGCAACGACGGCCAGGACCACACGGTTTTGCCGTACGCACGGCCCGCCATTTCGCCGCAGTTTTTCCAGCCCTGTCGACGAAGCCGAAAACTTACAGGCGAGACGAAGCCTAGCAGCGCCGCTCGTCCGCACGCGGTTGCGGGCTCACAGGGTCTACCCGCCCTGCCCGCACCATCTCGTACCGACGCTGCCGCGTCCATCGCAAGCCCGGCTCGCAATCAAGACGACAACGAGATCGCCCCTCAAGGATGAGCCGGGATGAGCGACACATACGCCGTTTCCGAATTTCGGTAAAGTGGAATATTTTTGCGGAGAGGGATTGACGGGAGAAGGGTGTGTTGCCCGACGGGCTGGGTTGCCGCTTCCCTAGAGCAAGGGATTGGCCGTTTTCCACAGAGGTCTAATCACCGCGGAGTGCCAGGGATTGCGTCACCGATACACGTTCTTATTTTGTTCGTTGGGTTAAGACTGCCCGCCATCTATTCCGGGCGCTTGACCGGGATCTGGCATCAATTTGCGGTGGACACCTGCGGGCGGTGTCGGAACTGTGTCGCGCCGTTCGTCTTGAGTCCAAGTCCCCTTATGGAGTTTTGCGTACCATGGCCCCCCGCGCGAACTGGAAAGGCTTTTTGCGTCTCTCGTTGGTCACCTGTCCCGTGGCGCTCTACCCAGCTACGTCGGAGAGCGAGAAGATCTCCTTCAACCAGCTCAACCGTCAGACCGGTCATCGGATCAAGTACCTGAAAGTCGACGCCGACACCGGCGACGAGGTGCCCAACGAGGACATCGTTAAGGGCTACCAGCTCGAGAAGGACCAGTTCATCGAGGTGACCAAGGAGGAGCTTGAGGAGATCGCGCTGGAATCCACGCGGACCATCGAGATCGATGAGTTCGTAGACAAGGCCGAGATCGATCCGCGCTACCTAATTCGCCCCTACTACATCCGTCCGGACGGAAAAGTCGGCCACGACGCCTTCGCGGTCATCCGCGAGACCATCCGCGAGATGAACAAGGTTGCGATCGGGCGCGTGGTGCTCACCAACCGAGAGCACATCATTGCGCTCGAGCCGATGGACAAGGGTCTGGTCGGCACCTTGCTGCGGTATCCCTACGAGGTTCGTAGCGAGCAGGAATACTTCGACGAGATCCAGGACGTCAAAGTGACGAAGGACATGCTCGATCTGGCCAGGCACATCGTGAACCAGAAGGCGGGATCATTCGAGCCGGAGAAGTTCGAGGACCATTATGAAAGCGCGCTGATCGAGCTCATCAACCAGAAGCGCACCGGCAAGCCGATCGTGCCGAAGGATCGGCCGAAAGGCGAGAACGTCGTCGATTTGATGGACGCGCTACGCAAGAGCGTCGGCGGGGCGGCAGCAAAGACCGAGGCTCCGAAAAAGCCTGCCAAGAAGACGAAGAAGGCTGCCGCGGCTCAGAAGGAGATGCTGATGCCGATCGCCGGTAAGAAGCTGGCTAAGGAAGCGGCGGCGAAGAAGCCGACAGCAGGGACGCGGCGGAAGTCGGCGTGAGATTGTGAAACATCCGGTGATACCCGATGGCAGTTTCGGACTGACATGGAAGAGGCCGCGCATGTCAAGGCTGAGCTGCGGCTCGGCACAGCGGGATGGAATGTTCCGCGAGTCTGCAAGGAAAGAGTTGGCGGGGTAGGTAGCCAGCTTGAACGCTACGCGCGGGTGTTGAACGCCACCGAGATCAACTCATCATTTCATAAGCCGCACCGGCGTTCGACCTATGAGAAATGGGCGAACGCGACGCCAGATGATTTCCGCTTTTCGGTAAAGGTGCCGAAGTCTGTTACTCACTCGTCACAGCTTGCGCAGGGTGAACTCGATCGGTTCATCGAAGAGAGCGCCGGACTTGGTGCGAAGCTCGGGGTTTTGCTCGTTCAGTTTGCGCCTCGCAAAATGTTCGTTGAGTCCGATGCGGAGTTCCTGTTCCGCGCGCTGCAGGAAAAGACCTCAGCCGCTCTCGCGTGCGAGCCGCGTCACGTCAGCTGGTTTACGCCCGAGGTCGGCGCCTGGCTCGGGGAACGTCGGATTGCCCGTGTCGCCGCGGATCCGGCGCGGGGGCCCGATGCCGACCTGCCGGGCGGGTGGCCTAGTCTGCGCTATTTTCGATTGCATGGAGCGCCGCGCATTTACTACTCCGCGTACGACGGGGCGTTCCTGCGATCGCTGAAGCTGCGGCTCGGTGCTGCGTCGTCATCTAGTGAGACCTGGTGCATCTTCGACAACACCGCAGCCGGCGCAGCGATCGAGAATGCACTAGACTTGCTCGCTTGAAGGGCCTTTTGGCAATAGTCCGCTGATATCCCTTACGTCGTCCAAGTTTGCCAAAGGCGTTTGAGGCTCGCACGCCATTCGAGCGGCGCGACAGCGCAGGGGACTTAATCGGGACGTGGCGGGCACTCCGGGCACGTATCGCCGATCGAATGCAAAACCTCGCGCACTTGCCCGACGGCCTGATCCGGAGATAAGCCCTCGGGTGGCTCCTGCCTGGCTATATCCAATGCGTGCTCGCGTGCATGCGGGTCGGCCCGGTCCTTCGCCCAGCCGTGCTCCTCGCATTCGTGGATGGCGCCCGCCTCCTGCAGCACGCTGAGCGCCCAGCCGCGCAGCGTTCGGATCGCCGGCCGTCTTTCCTTCGTCATCAGCATCGAGCTTGCTCCTGCCCGGACGAATCCTTTGGCCCGTCTTCTCGTTCCGAGCGGTTAGCACGCAGCAGGGATTCGCAATCGGCAGAGCTGAGGTTTGTCCCCGTGTTCCGCGGCTCTGGCACAATCGCGTCGGCTGCAGCACGGCTCAGCCGTAGGGTTCTGCCCGCTGAGAAGCGGCCACGCTTCGACTCCGGGCGCTAAACCGCTAAATGTACCCCGCCGTCTTCCCCTCCGCAGCGCGTAGCTTCATGCTCGCCAGCTTGCGAATTGGTGGGACTAATGTGGTACCAAGAGAGTCCGAGGATCGCAGGTTAGCAGGAAGTGCCTGTGAGCGGCCCGAGACATAGGTGACAAAACGTACCGGACACATGGGTTACACTTTCCGCTTTTGTTCTGCGGGAGGT
>NZ_JBVVPP010000096.1:0-8432 GCF_055811315.1 Bradyrhizobium sp. MI1.4
TATGCTGGCCGATGCCCAAGCTCTCGTTGGCCGCTTCCACGCGATGATCCGAAAGAAGGCCGAGATGGAGCTCGAACTGCTGGAAGGGCGCCCCAAAGCATCGGCTCGACCCAACGCCTAGGAACGAAACGCAGCAGCGTGGCTTCTTCGCTAAAGGAGTCGCGCAATGAAACGCTTTGGCATTGCAGTTGTCTTAGCTCTCGTCATCCCTTGTGCAGCATTTGCGCAAGGTGGGGGTGGCGGAGGCGGCGGCGGTGGTGCCGGCGGATCTGCCGGTGGAAGCGCTGGCGGTGCGTCGTCGTCTGCAGGTGCAGGGGGTTCGACTGCAGCATCTCCGTCCGGTACAGGAGGCGCAGGCGCCGCGAACTCGGGCGGGACGGCAAGCCCGTCGGCCACTGCCCCGAACGCAAATACCAATGCAACCACCGGCACCACCAATGCGATAACCGGTATCGCCAATGGTACTCCTACTCCTCAATCCGGGCTTAATCAGGGAGCGGCCAATGGAAACAGCACGAATGCCGCAAGCCCCCGCACCAATGCTGCCGGAACCGCAGCTTCATCCGGAACGCCTGCTGCCAATAACCAAGGGGCCGCCGCGGGCGGCATCGGTCGGCCGACGACCACTGATCAACACGATAGTGACGCCAAGATCGATCAGGAGAACAGCAAAGTCGACCAGACCGTGAAAAAGATATGCAAAAATTGCTAAAGTTTGGACGACAGAGGTGATGGGCCGCAGAACCTTCGGCGTCCGGCGCGGCAGCGACGAGGCCCTAGGCCGGTTCGGGTGCATTAAGGCGTCTACACAAAGGGTCAGCCTCCATAACCCGCGGAATTCCATTCACGGTGGCTAGATGGCCCGGCGGCTGCGACCGGCCAACAAGCAGAGTGCCAACAACCCGAACAACTCGAACGCCCAGTCGCCGTCCGGGCAGAAGTAGCAGGCCCAGGGCGCTGCGACAGCGCGCCCCGCTCGTTGCGAGCGAGTAACCGACACAGATCCTCGGACCTGCCTTAGGCCAATCTGAAACTGATTAGCGCCCGTTGGATTGGTCGGCATGACCGAGCGGGTCTTTACGACGGCATCAAGGGTGACGTGTGGGCGCGCAAAATCCACGAACGAATATCCCCGTCGTGAAGCACCAGCCAAACATCAGCTCAGGCGGCCAGGTCTCCTACACGGATATCGGCGAATGCCTGCGTAGCGGCGCCGGTGGCCCGGAACGCCAGCAATTGCTGAAGTCGATCGATACCCTGCTGCACGGCTGAGAAAAGGCGCTCAGGCCGACCACTTGTCCTCCTCCCGGCGGGCTTCGTCGTCGTTGATGCGCTCGGCCAAGTCGGCAGCGATTTCAGGATCCTTAGTAGTGGCGATGGGCTCGCCGTCCTGCTTCTTGATCTTCTGTCCTTCGGCGGTCACCGGAAAATCATCGGAGTCCAACGGCTTCTTGGAAGTGGACATATGTCTTGCTCCTGTAGCGACGACAATAGCACGCCCGAACCACTCCGGGGTTGTTCAGGGAAATGTACTTAGCCAGACGAAGCCGTCCGTCGTTCGGGAAGTTGCGGAGGGGCAGCAGATCACATCGGATCGCGTAGGGCGCCGCAGCAGGGGAGCAACATTTTGCCTCCTAGCCTTGAAATGATGCTGCAAACATCCATTTAACCTCCCATCACCATCCCATTGGATGGTGGAAAATGGATGTACCATGGCCGAAAATGTACGCGAATTGCGACCCCGGTCTCCCGACACGGAGAAGATCACGATCAATCTGGGCTATGTCGATCTCGGCCAGGTCGATCTCATGGTGCAGGAAGGGTTTTATTCGAACCGCACCGATTTCATTCGGACCGCAATCCGCAACCAGCTCGAGCGGCACGCAGACGTCGTCAAGCAGTCGACGGCCCGCAAAAGTCTGGACTTGGGGCTTCGTAATTATGCCCGCGTCGACCTCGAACGAGCGCGACGCGCCGGGGAGATGCTGCACATCAACGTTCTCGGCCTGGCGACCATCGATCAAGACGTCACGCCCGAGCTGGCCCGCGCCACAATCGCCTCGGTTTCGGTGCTCGGTGCCCTTCATGCCACTCCTGCGGTCAAGGCCGCTCTCGCCGACCGAACGAGGTGAAACGATGCTGAATCCAGACATGGTTCGCGAAGCGACTCGCCTCACACGTGCCGGCCAATTGGTCGAAGCCACTGCACTGCTGCAGCGAATGCTGCGTGGCGACGCCGGCCCCGCAGCGACAAGGGGAAATGCTGCGCCTGTCGAGCGTGCGAGACTCGAGCCGGCGATACTCGAGCCGGCGATACTTGAACTGAAGGCCAATGTCGTCGAGGAGAGGGGGAGCGGGCCGTCCACGCAAGCCAGGCCTGCCAAACGACACAAAGGCCCCTCGCCCTTCGGCGGCATGAAAGATCTTTCCGGTTTCGGCATGCCAGGTCCAGTCGGGCGCGCTCCACTGTCCAAGGCGGATATTGCCCCGGACGGCACAAGGTTCGTCGCTGCCACCTTCACCAACGCGGCGGGAAGCCGGACCTACAAGCTGTTCATCCCCAGCCGCACTGATGGAGGACCGCGTCCCCTCATCGTCATGCTTCATGGCTGCACCCAGTCACCGGACGATTTCGCCGTCGGCACCCGGATGAATTTTCTGGCGGAAGAGCGGAATTGCTTCGTTGTCTATCCGGAGCAGCCACGCGGAGCCAACCATGCGAAATGCTGGAACTGGTTTCGCACGGGGGACCAGCGGCGGGATGGCGGGGAGCCTTTGCTGATCGCCGGCATTACCCGCCAGATCATGCGGGAGCATCCTATCGATCCCAAGCGCGTCTACGTCGCAGGCCTGTCGGCCGGCGGGGCCGCCGCGGCCATCATGGGTGCGACGTATCCCGACCTATACGCCGCCGTCGGCGTTCACTCCGGGTTGGCCTGCGGGGCTGCCAGCGACCTTCCGTCCGCACTCGCCGCTATGCGGCAGGGCAGCGCTGGACCGATCGGGACGGCTGGCGCGTCGGTGCCCACCATCGTCTTCCATGGCGATCACGATACCACGGTGCATCCGAGCAATGCTGAGCGAATTCTCCGTGGGCCGGGCGAAGATGCGAGCCTGAGGACGAAGATTCTTCGCGGGCGAGTACCTGATGGGCACGCGTATACCCGCACCATCCTCGCCGATGCAGATGGCTTGGACATGTCCGAGCACTGGAGCGTCCACGGGGCCGCCCATGCCTGGTCGGGAGGCAGTCCTGCCGGGTCCTACACAGATCCGCGCGGGCCGGACGCGACCAGGGAGATGCTGCGTTTCTTCCTGGAGCATTCGCTCGCAAGCTTCACGCGGAGATAGGGCGCGGCCTGAATTCACAATCCCTGATCCGATTTGACTGAACGCGACGGAGCGACCGGTGGGAGGTCTAGTCAGGCGTCGCCCGGTCCGGAGAAGATGGAAGCCGGCGGCGGGTGCCCGGGGCCGGCAGCCGCCGTCAGTTGCTCCAGATCGCCCCAAGGGCCTCCCTTGGCGTCGTACCGCTTGGCGAGACCCAGCAGACGACGTTGTCCGTGAACTAATCCGCGCTGATGATAGTTTAGCCCATTGCGCTTGCCTCGGCTCATACTAGGGAGTGGACGACGGATGACCTACGTGACAGACCGATCGAGCCCCATGGACGAGACGATCACCATCGCGGACCTCGTTCGCGATCCCTATCCAATCTACAAGCGCTTGAGGCGCCAAGCGCCCGTGTTGCGGGTCAAGTCAGTGGGCCGCACGTTTCTCACCAAGGCCGCTGACACTAAGTACGTCAAAGACAATCCAACCTTGTTCAGCTCCAATGATCCGAATACCCCCATGAAGCGCGCCTTTCTTGCGCATACGCTGATGCGGAAGGACCACGAGGAGCACCGGAGCGAACGCATGGCTATGATGCCCGCCTTGATGCCGAAGACAATTGAATCTGTCTGGGCGGCGCTATATGCGGACCTCGCGGAAGGGTATCTCGACCGTTTGCCGCGCGGCGAAGTTGTTGATCTGTTTCCAGCGCTCGCGGGGCCCCTTGCTGCACGGATGCTGGCGCATGCAATGGGCGTTCCGGATGCGAGCGATGCGGACATGCAGCGGTGGTCGCAGATGCTGATTGACGGTGCCGGCAATTTCGGCTGGACACCCGGCCCTTTCCAAGCAACCGACATCGCCAACGCGGAGATGGATAGATGCATCCGGGCTAATGCCGAGCGGGTGCGAGCCGAGCCAGACTCCTCCGCCCTCTCCTTCATGGTGAATGCAAAGAATCCGATTCCGGAAAGCCAGATGATCGCCAACGTGAAAATCGCAATTGGCGGCGGCATCAATGAGCCGCGGGACGCCCTGCTGACAGTGCTTTACGGTCTTTTAACCAACCCTGATCAGCTCGAGGCCGTGCGGGCAGAGGGCAAATGGCGCGCAGCCTTCGAGGAAGGAATCCGATGGGTGGCGCCGATCCAGGCCAGTTCACGGCTTGTAACGGAGGACACGGAAATTCGCGACTACTTCATCCCAAAGGGCGACACCGTCATGACAATCCAGGCCTCTGCCAACCGGGACGAGGACGTCTTCCAAGACGGTGAGAACTATAACGCCCTTCGCGAACCTAACCCTCACCAAGCATTTGGGAATGGCCCGCATCATTGCGCGGGCGCGCACCTCTCGCGGCGAACTGTGGGGGACATCCTCCTACCGCTGCTGTTCGAGCGCTTTCCAAAAATGACCTTGCCTGATCCAGTGAGTGTGCGTTGGCACGGATTCGGTTTCCGCGGCCCGCTCAATCTGCCGGTTCTGCTGCAGTAGCCTCCCAGCCGGCCTGCAGCTGTATTCGACACAGATAAAGCGGACAAAGCTCTTGGTTGGGCACTTCGCCGGTTTGTCCGAACAGAGATAGAAGGCTCCCGGGCAGGCTCCCAAGCTAACTCGCGGGACCGCTAGGTGCCGATACTGGGGCTCGCGCAGCTCGAAGCTCGAGATCAGCGGACTCCAATTTCGTCGCCGCCCGCAATAGCCGGACGTTCGGCATACGTCGCAATCGATCCAGGAAAATCGCGGTCTCCTGAAGCGCGACGGCAGCGCCGGGGCAAGGGCTGGAGGCCATCACCAAAGCTCAGGAGGCTGTCTGGAGCTTTACTCGCTTATAGATCGCCACCCCCCGGACTCTGAACGGAAAGCCCGCCGACAGACTGCATTAGCCGTGGAATATCAGCCGGGATCTCCCGTGCGAGCAGTCCGAGTTGTCCGTTACGCTTCACCCACCTGCGTCCGGCTTCGCCGTGAAGATAGACGGCCCACGCCGTCGCCACTAAGGGCGGGGCGCCGCGGGCAGCCAAGCCAGCGATGATTCCAGCCAAAACGTCTCCCGATCCGGACGTGCCGAGAGCAATAGGACCTTGCTCGAAGCAGAGTTCTTCTCCTTCGGGCGAAACGACGTGTGTGCGCCCTCCCTTCATGGCGACGACGGCATCGAGCATGCGCGCCGCGGATAGCGCCGCAGCGATAGGATCAGTATCGATTTCCTTCTTGTCCATCCGCAGAAACTTCGCCATCTCTCCCGAATGAGGCGTTACGATAGTGGTCCTTCCGGGCGGCGCGGCAACTCCGTGCGAAGTCCTGAGGGACGTGAAGGCGGAAGCATCAAGAACGAAAGCCGGCCTGGTGGCACCGCCGATGAGTTCGGCTCGCAATTCCGCGATGGGTGCCTCGTCGATGAGGCCGGGACCCATCAGGACCGCATCGGCTTCCTTTGCGAGATCGACCAAGCGGAACGAATTCGACGGATCGATCTCGCCGGTGCAGGTCTCGCGGCAGCCGATAATTCTCGCTTCAGGCATGGCCATCCCGAGATGGCAGGCATTAGATTCGCAGGTCGCTATCTGAAGAACTCCTGCTCCGGACCGGAGAGCGCCTAGCCCTGCCAAGAGCGCCGCGCCTGGCACTTCGACGCTTCCCGCAATGATCAGCACCCGGCCACGGGAATGCTTGTCACCGCTTCCGTCGTGGTCGGGGAGCGGATTCGCCGAAAGATAGGCGGCGTCGATCTTCACTTCGCTCATCGGGCAGCCACGTTCTCATCCGGCGCGGTCGTGACGGGGGCGCCCTCGCGCTTCAAGGGCGCAACGAAATTGTATCTCTTCAGGACCAGCCCCTGCGGACTTTCGGTCATCACCGAGTCGTATTCCGTCACGGCGCAGTTCGCGACGTCCCCCTCGGAATCGATCGACAATATTCGAGCTTCGTCCAGGTTTTCCAACAGGTACCGCATGCAGAGGACAACGACTTGATGGGCCACGATCAGCACGCGCTTTCCGCTGTAGTGCAGGCTGATGCTGTCGAGGACGCTCCTGAGCCTCAGGATGACGTCGCACCAGCTTTCGCCGGCCGGAGGTCTGAAGTAGAACTTTCCGACCCGTCCGCGCGCTTCCGCAAGGTCGGGGTGGCGCTGTTCGATGCCGAGCCGTGTCAATCTATCTAGGATTCCGAACTCCTTTTCCCGCAGCCGTTCATCTATGACGAGATGCACGAAATCTGGCGCGATCCCTCCCCGGCCTTGGATCGCATCGGCGGTGTTTTTGGCCCGAAGGTAGGGCGAACTCAGGATGACGTTGGGCCGCCCCTCCGACGGTAAGGATGCGAACCAGCGGCCCAAAGCGTCCGCCTGCCGTTCGCCAAGTTCGCTTAGAGGTACGTCGACGTCGCGGGCTTCGATTTTGATCCAGGCCTCGCCCGCGGCATGCGCTGTGTCACGGGCCACATTACCTGCGCTCTCTCCGTGACGGACGATCCATAGCTTTGTCGGCCAGCGCTGCAAAATCACTCCCTCGGTCTCTGCGACCTAACGGAACTCCCAAACGCTGGTTCCTGGAAATGTGGAGCAGGAACTCTATTGGTGGCTCGCGCAGCGGGACAGGGCCATCGCAGAACAGGCTTTGATTTTCTGGTGGCGTGATCCGGCTCGCTCACCCGCGTGCCGTTCGCACTAGCTCTGGCCGATGGCCTGATCTCGCCTTCGCCAAGGGGGCGACCACCCATGCAGCGACGGCGCCGCTGCGCTCTTATGCGTGAACGCGGCCACCAGCGCCGGGAACGGACATCATCGGCGCCGTCGAGAGGTCCGAGACGGGTGAAAAGCGGCCTTGGCGCTTATGCTCCCGATGGTCCGCTGAGGGCCAACACAACGGACCAACGTTGGGATGCCCGATCTCAGGCAAAACCTCTACGGCGGTGGCGAATGCTGGAGGGCGAGCGCCCATAGAGTTCGCGAAAGACGGCGTTGAACCGACGCACGCTGCCAAAGCCAGCCCGGTAGGCAATCTGGGCCAACGGCTCAGTCGTCTCATCAAGTAGGCGCTTGGCCCGCTGTACACGCCTGGTCTTCGCTACCTGTTGGGGGCTGGCCCCGACGTACCGGTCGAACAGACGCGCAAGGTGTCGCGAGCTTACTCCGAGCCGATCGGCCAGTGCGGCAACCGAAGCGTCATCCAACGCGCCATCATCGATCAGTTTCAAAGCCCGCGCTACTGTCGAACGCGTGCCATTCCAGGCAGCGCAGAAGGGCGCGGTCTCCGGACGGCAACGCAGGCAAGGCCGGTATCCCGCAGCCTCGGCGGCGGCCGCAGTTTGATAGTAGGCCACGTTACGGGTCAACGGCTGCTTCACCGGGCAAACTGGCCGGCAGTAGATTCCCGTGGTCTTCACTGCAGTGTAGAAACGGCCCTCATAGCGCGGATCGCGCTGCAAGCGCGCGGTGTTGCATACCTCGAAACTGAGCATGACTCATCTTACCGCAGGGTGTGGCCAGAATAACAGCCCTGAGATGATCAGGTCCGATTCCGGCCAGCGATATCGGTGCGCCCTTCTTATAGAGAAGGTCCAGATTCGCTGAGCACTTGGAGAAGCAAAAATGAACAGCACGAATCCTAAAGAGGTCGTGATCAATGCCTGGAAGACTTTTAAAACCCGTGATGCGAGGCTAATTGCCGAGCTGTTTACCCCCGATGCCGAATGGATCGCACCGGCCGGAAATGCCACGGCGGTCGCTCTCAAGCACACCGACCACATGATTGGACCGGACCAAATCGCACACTTTATTGCCTCGGAAATGCATCATCTGTTCTCGAACGTCGACATCTCTTTTCGGGGCATTCATGCTGATGGTGATACTGTGGTCGTCGAGGAGCGAATGCGCGCCACTCTACCTGGAGGCAAGCCTACGAGAATGACTATTGCTTCGCTTTTGTCCTTTCGGGCGAGCGGATCAAGCTGGTTCGCGAATACATGGACACCCGAAAGGGCTGGCAGATGATTTTCGATCCGCTTTAAAGGCTGCTTTGGGTCACAGGACTAAACCGCTCGCGCGGTAGGCACGACGGCCGGCAGCGCGGCTGAGAGGATAGCGCAACGAGGCG
>NZ_JBVVPP010000097.1:0-8302 GCF_055811315.1 Bradyrhizobium sp. MI1.4
GCAGCTCTTGCGTCGTTTTGGCGCGAGGGCCTCGAGAGCGGCGTGAAATTTCGGGCCCGACAGCACCAGGTTCGTAAGGATTTGCGCACAGATCCGGATCGGGGTCGGAGACCGTCTCTCGTGACGGCGCCGCATCTGGGAGCGCTTTTTTTTGCTGCGCTAGCCGGTGGCGAGGATGCGCCCGACCGCCTGTCGTGCAACTCCTACGCCGATACATGATGTAGTCCGATTGCAAATGCTGCACACCGGATAGAGACTGCTGTAAGAATCCATCTCATCAGCTAGGAAAGGCGGGCTTGACCACGAAGACCACGAAGAACGAGCACAACGCGGGCGACGCCGCTTTTGACTTTCCTATGAGGGAGAGTACGCGTTAATCTTGCTACGGCGCGAAACTGACGACGACGCGTTAGTATGGCTTGAAACGCTGGACGACGTCGTTCTCGTCGGCCAACGGCGAAACCTTTCTGGAGCAGCTGAAGCATTCTCTTAAAGATAAGTCGCCTGCGCTGACGGTCGCGAGCGTGAAAGACATTGAAGGCCTGGATCGACATCCTGCCGAGCTCGACCTATCCCCAACCTGGCTGCACCTCGAGGGAGCGCGATCCGTTTGCAGATGCCATAGCATTAAACGAGGATGCCGCCGGAACGCGGCGAACTGCCCATCGATTTTGCTGGAAACGTGCGTCCCATCGCGGGGCCAGCAGGAATTGTGCGCCTCATTTGAATAATAATCTCGAGATTGGCTGGAAAGGGAACGAAGCGGCGATTGCCGATCTCTATTCCTCGCCGCAGAGGTCGCTCATGGGCAGTCATGATCTTGTCTCCAGCAGTTTCCTAGGGCTGACCGCAGTAGGAGTTGCGCTACTCTGCTCGAGCCTGCTTGTCTTCGTCTTCACATGAGGTGAGCCGTCGCTCGTGTGGCCCCTCTCTGCTCATCCAGTTCATCGGCTGGACGGACTGCTTCCCTGGGATTGAAGGCTGGCATCAGCGATCGCCGCTTGAGCTGTGTAACCATGCACGTCACCGGTTCGTCACGTTGCCTGCGAGAAGTCGCCAATGAAATTGAGATTGAACATGGCGCAATCTGGGGCTATGGCGCCGGAGAACATGGCATGCAGGTTTTCACTAACTTCGGAATCGACAACCTGATCGAACATGTCCGGATCTATAAAGCCGCCTAAGCGCTCGCCGCCAGAATAATCCAATGAGCCCGCGGCCTATGCGGGGATGCTTACGGCCCACTCTCCCCCGAAGACGTGCTCTCCGACGCCGGCCGATCCTCAACGCACATTGCCCCCGTAAACCAGCACAACCTTAAGGTTGGACAATCGGATAGTTTTATGTTGCGCAGGTTTAGGCTGGGATGTGTGGTGAATGCTGCGATAGCAGCCCTTGGAGCCGGGCCGGTCGCGCGGCTTTTGAAAAAATCTATCTGCTTTGCGCGCGGGGTCGACGACCTGACAGTCGCCGAGAAAGTCTATGCGATCGCCGGGTTTTTGGGAATTGTTACGGCCTTTCTTCTGGTCATGTCGGTCCAGACCGTGCGACTGCAGAATTCCTATCGTAATATGCAAGCCTCCTCCGCTGCTGCGGCGATCAATTCCGGACTGGTCAACGCATCCGTCTATGCGATCGTGATGGACTCACGCGGCATCTACATGTCCACCGAACGAGCCAAGGTGAAAGAGTTCGGGGACGGAATCCTCAAGCGCAACCACGAGCTTGCGGAGGTGATGAACGGCTGGGAGCCTACGGTCCGTTCGGAAGACTTCGAACAGTTCGCATCCCTCAAACGGCGGATTGCCAAATTCATCGATTTCCGCCGGGAGTTGGTGCGCCGGGCGGTGGAGATTAGCCCCGCAGCTGCCCGCGAGTTTGGGGACACCGAAGCCAGCAGCACGGTTCGCAGCAGGCTGAATGCGGATTTGGAAGCGTTGCAGCGCGGCTACAACGAACGCACTCGCGAAGCAGATGGGCTCGCCGAACAGAATTGCTATGCGGCATGGTACCTGTTCATGCTGGGTTTGGCGGCGCTGGTGCTTGCCGCGCTTAACGTTCTCGTGATCCGGGATTCGGTGCTGGCGCGGCTCTCAGACATTGCCCAAGCGACCGATCGCATCAGAACCGGGGACATCGGAAGCGAGGTGCCACATCTGCGACGCCAGGACGAAATTGGCCGCCTGGCACGCGCCGCGCAGAACTTCCGCGAAGCTGTCGCTCAAGTCTTTGAGCTCGAACAGCTTGAATTTGACCTCTGCAAACAGCGCGACGCCGCAATGGCCGAGCGCGACGCGTTCAACGACAGGTACCAGAGCAAAACGTGGCAGCTCTCCGCCGCTATCAACAGCATGCCGCAAGCCCTTATCATGCTCGACGGCAAGGCACGTGTGATTGCAATGAACAGCAACTATCGCCGGATGTATAATCTACCCGAGACCATCGAGTCAGGGTCCTCGCTCGAGGGGATCCTGGAGCACGGGCTGTTCAGCGGCGACATCAAAAAGTACGTTTCGGCCATTCTCGTTCGCATCGGAAAGAAGGAGCCGGCAGCTTACGAGGTAAGGCTCAACGACGGCCGGATCGTCAAGATTTATGAACGGCCTATGGATGGGGGCGGCTGGGTCTCCGTCCAGGAGGACGTTACGGAACAGCGGCAGAAAGAGCGTATTCTCGAGCGTACCGAACGGCTGCTCGCCACCGTCGTCGAGAACGTGCGCGAAGGTATCATCGCCAAGGACGCGCGCAGTCTGCGCTATCTGTTCATCAACAAGGCGGCCGAACAGCAGCTGGGTATGTCGCGCACCGACATTGTCGGCAAGACCGCGCGCGAATTGTTTTCCTCTGAAACGGCCGAGCTGATCGAAAAGCGCGACCAGCAGCTACTTGCGCAAAGCCAGCAGCTCGAGCCTATTGTCGATACGATCTGCAATCCAGTTCGTGGCCGCCGCGTGATCTCGTGGAGGCGTTTGCAGATTGGCGCCCCCGGGGAGGACTCGCACATGTTCGTGAGTATGGTCGAAGACCTCTCCGATCAGGTTGGGACCGTCGATTAGCAGCTGGCCTTACGTCACCCTCGGCAGGCGAATGCGGGCACTATCGCTCATTTCTGTGCCAAATGGTTGGCATCCGCCCGAGGAAGAGTTCTCCACCAGTGCTGGCCTAGCTTGTCAGGTGTGTCGCTCTCGCAACGTCACAATTGTTCCATCGGCCTTCGAATCGTTTTTGACTTCACAGGGTGGCGAGTCCGGCGTTTGATTATGGCGGACCCCGGGGTAAGGTCTTTTATCTCGAAGACAGTTTGAGGCGGGTTCAAGAGGCCGCTGTCCAGCGCCAGCGGTCTCTTCGTTAGCTTCATCGGGAAAGTTCGTCCGATGCCGACGCAAGTATGGGCTCTCGCCACGTCAATCGGCTGGACGGTCGTCGTGGCCGCGATCCTGCTCTATTTGATCTTCAGCCCTGGCTAATCCGGCGCCTCTTAAAGGGGGGCGAGACGCCTAATCGTCGTGATTGCGCAGCCGTGGCCACGGGACTGCCGGGCGCATAGGGGCCGTGCCAAAAAGAGGACCTGCAAGCGCCCCGCCGAATTGGGAAAGTCCGCGGAGGAGAAATCGCTGTCTGCCGGACCCTTGAAAGGACACGCCGAACGTGAGGTGACGCCAGCCGCAGTGACTACGCGGCTGCCACGGATCGCGAGCAATCACCGATCGTAGTCGACATCGACATCGATATCGATATCGGCATGCCGATCGCGGCGGTATTGATGCTGTTGCTGCCGTTGGCTTCGACAACGACATGTCGACCGATGATGATCGGCACCATGTTGCCGATCAGCATGATGCTGCTGGCGGCCGTCGCCGGAAACTATGCCTCACCGAGCAGTCGACGGCATTGCCCGGCTCTTGCGATCAGGTGCTTGGCGAGATGCCCGATGATGGCATTGTCCAACCCGTCTTTCTGCGCTTGCTCCCGTACGGCGGCCACAATGTCCGGAAGCTGCTCGGCCATGGAAATCAGTCCGGCGATCACCTTGTCAGGATCGAGGCGCGTTTCGCGCGCGAACTTCTGCCAATCGCGCAAACTAATCTGGCTGAGCTTGTAATCACCGCCGATTTTCATCGCGAGCTTGATCTTCTGCAGATCGACGTCATCGTAGGGAAGAATGCTGGCGATGTCGTAGAGCGGCGCGAGCCGTACATGGGGACCGCCGGCCAGCAGCAGCGAATAATTCTTGGCATGAGCATCCGTACCCGCAATCAGCCAATTGAAGCCTAGCGCGTCGACAAACGTGTCAACGTCGGCGACGCGATCCGTGGAGTAGGTGCGCAAGAGCTCGATCACATCGGCAGGGCTTGGTCCGCCATCGTTTTGATACTTCATGGTCGGCAGGATGCCGAGCGCCTGGCAGATATCTTCCTGGTGGACACGGACGATCTCGTTCCCACTGAACTGCCGGTCGTAGCGCTCGATGACGATGGCGATTTCCTTTCCGAAATGCATCACCTGGGTGTCGGCGGCGGGCAGACCGAGATTGCGCGCAAGTATGAGGCAGATATGTTCGTTTTCCGCGTGTCCATCGAAATGGCCGGTCGGCGGTTTGAGGATGTGCGTGGTCGGGATGCGCCCAGAGGGAATTCCCCACTTGCCCTTTTGCAGAAGCAAGGCGGTTTTGGGTTGGGCACCCGCAAGGCTGAATTGTCCAGTATCGCGCGGCAACCGCCAGGCGGCGTGATCCTCACGTAAGGTCTGCAGGCGTTTGGCGATCGCCGTTTCGTCAAGCCATTCGACCTTGTCTTCGGCCCCGCTTCGCAAGGCCTCCAGCCGATCGGGCGTGACGAACTGAACGGCACCCGCGCAGTCCTCGCCGACATGGGAAATAAGGGCAAACACGTTGCGCGCGGACACCTGAAATCTTCGGGCCCACCGTTCGAGCACGCGTTCGTGTCGGGCAGCAGTCCCCAGAGGAAAGCCTGCACGACGGAAGGTCCGTGCTCTTCGGCCGCGAGCGGCATGGACAGCGACAGCGGATAGGCTCCTTCGGCTTGGCGCCAGTCGTTGTCATAGACAAAGGTGAGCCGGCCGCGGGCGTCATTGCGCACGCGGCCGATTTCCCGACCATCCAGCAGAGCAACAAGTTCGCTCGTCATGCCTTTTTCTTCCTGGCCTTGTCCACGATGGCGTTGATGTCGACGGCTGGCCTGGTGGCCCCGCGGGCGGGCGCTTGTTCGGTGCCCGCATCCAGGCGAATGTCCAGGGCGTCAAGGGCGCGAAGGATCAGCCCGAGCTCGGCGCGCGCGTGACCGTGCTCAACCTCGATCACCCATTGGCGGCTGACGCCAATGCTCTTGGCGAACGTCAATTGATCGAGTTTGAGCTTCTTGCGTCGGTCGCGAAGGATGGCGCCGAGTTCGGCCGGTGTGCGTATGAGCATGGGATACCCAAATGTTAACGTTCGCATACTTTAACATAAGTCGGCGTTCGTTGACAATTGGTAAATGTCAGCGATCGATGACATTATAAAATGTCATCCAATCGCTGACATAGGCTTCCCGTAATTCACGTTTTCAATTGAGTCAGGCCGATCGGCATCGATATTCACCCCGGCGCCCGCACCGGCCTCGGCTCCGGCTTCTTCATCGATTACGGCACCGGGATCGCGATCGGCCATTATCGGCGACAATGTCTGCATCTATCAGGCGGTCACGCTCGAGGCGCGACTTTCCGACGGATGACAAGGCCAAGGTGATCAAGGGGCGCCACCCGCCACCCGATCCTGGACGACAGCGTCGTGATCTACGTCGACGAAACGATCCTTGGCCGTGGCTGAATCACGATCGGCCGCGGATCGACCATCGGCAGGAATGTCTGGCTGATGTCCGCGACGTGCCGCCGAGCAGCATGGTGACGCTGGCCACCGCGCGGAAAGTTCCGAGCGGCGCCTGTCCCATATCTCATGCCGTCACTGGCGCCTTCCACCGTGTGAAGCGCCGCTCCAGTGCCTCCAGAATGGCATTGAACGCCAACCCGATGACGGTCATGCTGAGGATGCCGAAATACATCTGCGGAATCAGGAAGCTGTACTGGCTGTTGATGATGAGATAGCCGAGGCCGGCCTTGGCGCCGACCATTTCGGACGCAACCAGCACCAGCATGGCCGACGCGCTGGCCAGACGAATACCGACGAAGATAGTGGGAAGCGCAGCCGGCAGGATGACCTTGCGAAACAGCTGCTGCGGGGTTGCACCCATGGTCCGCGCCGACTTGATCAGCAACGGATCGACTTGTTTCACCGCGGCAACGGTGTTGAGCATCAGCGGCCACGCGCAGCTATAGACCACCATCGTGATCTTCGACAGCTCGCCGATTCCGAGCAGCAGGATGAAGACCGGCAGCAGCGCAAGCGGCGCGGTGTTGCGGCAGATCTCGATGAACTGGTTCACGAGATTGCCGAGACGCGCATACCAACCGACGGCCACGCCAAGCGGGACGATCAAGGCGACAGAAATCAGAAATCCGCTCAAGGCACGCAGCAGGCTGGCGGAGACGTCATCATAGAGCTCGCCGGTTTGCGCAAGCTGCCAGCCCGCGGCGATCACCTCCGAGAAGGGTGGCAGGAACACCGGATCGATCAACCCGAGCCGCGGCGCCACCTCCCATGCCGCCAACAGGGCAATCAGCAGCAACGAGCGGTGCCCGAAGGCGGCCAGCCCGCGGGCCGCGGCGTTGATCCAGTCCACAACCGGCGATGCCGGGCTTTCCACGCTGGTCAGCGGCTCTCGGCGCCCGTGCGCAAGCTCCAGCAACGTCAGCATCTCGAGGCTAGACATGGGTGACCTCCTCCACTTTGCGATCGGCGCGCGCACCAGCGCCGGCGGCCAATTGTCCTTGCTGCGCTTTCAAGACTTCGTCGCGTACCAGGCTCCAGACCTCGTGGCGCACGCGGCCGAACTCAGGCAGCGAGCGCACGTCGTCAGCCTCGCTGCGGAGCCCGTCCGGAATGTCGATGATCTGCTTGATCCGGCCCGGACGCGACGTCATCACCGCCACCCGCTGGCCGAGCACGATGGCCTCGTCGATGCCGTGGGTGATGAAGACGATCGTCTTGCCGGTGGCGCGCCAGATCCGCAGCAGCTCGCCCTGCAGCGTCTCGCGCGTCTGGGCGTCCAGCGCGGCGAACGGCTCGTCCATCAGCAGCACTTCCGGATCGTAGGCGAGGCTTCGCGCGATCGCGACGCGCTGCTTCATGCCGCCGGAGAGCTCATGCGGGTAGCGGTCGGCAAAACCGGACAACCCGACCAGCTCGAGGAAATGCCGCACGATGTCGAGCCGCTGCTTGGCCTTGAACCCGGCGATATCGAGACCGAACTCAACGTTCTGCGCGGCGGTGCGCCAGGGAAACAGCGCATACTGCTGGAACACGATGCCGCGGTCGCGACCGGGTCCGGCAATCGGCCGGCCATCGAGCAGAATCCGGCCGCTGGTCGGCAGCGTGAGCCCGCCCAGCAGATCGAGCAACGTGGATTTCCCGCAGCCGCTTGGGCCAACCAGGGCCAAGAATTCGCCGGAGCGAACATCGAGCGTGATGTCCTCCAGCGCGGTGAAGCGCTGGCCTAGTCCGCCGCCCTCGCCGCGCAGGACGAACTCCTTGCGGACATGCTCGAAACGGATCTTGACGGAGGTCATCGGGGCTCCGCCGTCTTTCCGGGACGGAAATAGTTGAACGCATTGGTGTAGGTGTCGGACGCCTTGACCTGACCCGGCTTGAACAGGCCGTCCTTCACCAGCCAGTCGATCCATACCTGGATTTCGCTGTCCGAGATCAAGCCGCCCTTGGACGCAACGCCCGTGCTCTTCCAGTATTTGATCGAGGAGGCATCCTCGTTGCGCTTGCGCTCGGCGATGATCTTGTCGAACCGGGCCCTGACCTCTTCCGGCGGTGTGATCTGGGCCCATTCGATGGCCCGCGAAATCCCCTCCACCAGCTTGCGCGAGGCATTGGGATTGTCCTTGATGAACTTTTCCCGCAGCACATAGGCACCGCCGGTGAACTGGCCGAACAGATCGGTGTCGTTGAAAAGCGAACGGATGCCGCCCCGTTCCAACGCCTTGTCGCGCAAAACGCCGCTCAACGCGCTCACTTCGACCTGGCCCTGGCGCAACGCTTGCTCGGCGCTGACTGGTGGGATCGCCACCAGCGTGACGTGCCTGGCTTCGCTTGCGCTGAGGCCGGACCTAGCCAGGTACTCGCGCAATACGAATTCCAAATGTGCGCCCAGCGTGTTGACCGCCACCTTCTTGCCAA
>NZ_JBVVPP010000098.1:0-7032 GCF_055811315.1 Bradyrhizobium sp. MI1.4
GAGAGCGCTGGGCGCTGATTTCGCCTATATCGGCACCTCCTTCATGGCCGCATCGGAAAGCAGGACCGACCCCGCCCCCGCACACACGAGCACGAGGCCGTCTACGCCCGCTGCAGCGGCCTTCCGCGCATAGGCGACGGAGTTAACATCTGCGAAAACTAGACCGCCGTAGGAATGCGCCACTTCGACGGCCGGCCGGGGAGCGCCCAACGCGGTGATGACAATCGGAGGCCTAAACGTTTCTACCAATTCCAGGTCTTCCGGCAGACGCTTGTTCGTCGAATGCATAACAAGATTCAGCGCCCAAGGCCTCTCTGGGCGATCGCTCAGGCCGGATTTGATAAACTCCAACATGTCCTTGAGTTCCGCGGCATTTCTAGCATTTGGCGTCGGAAGAGAGCCTACGATGCCGGCCTTACAGCAAGCCAAGAGAAGTTCAGGCCCGGAAATCAAAAACATAGGAGCAGCAAACACCGGTAGACGGAGGGTCTGCAGGGCGAGCTTGGCGTTCCGGATCTTAAGCATTGAACCTCCATTTATCGGTGTCGAGGGTTAGCCCCGTCGTGCGACAGAAGTGATATCAACAGCCACTGCCTACAGCGCTTTGATAGTCCGCTCGCATCGCGCAACTCGAATCCGGGGTGTCATGTTATCGGGAGAGGATGCGAGTCTTCAGCGTGATCGTTGCCTGACTTCTGCGTCGATGGAGAATGCTCACCGCGAGCACGTTCGCCGCAACTCGAAGCGCATATCGCCAGACAACTCCATTCCTCTTATGCACTTACGTTTGACGAGGCCTCGCGTGTCCACGTCAGCTAAGTACGGCTGAAATAAAATTCTGTGTTCGGGCATGCGTCGGACTGCTGAGGACCTGGACCGGGGGACCGCTTTCGATCACTTGCCCCTCATCCATGAAAACCACCCGGCTTGCCACTTCCCGCGCGAAGCCGAGTTCGTGAGTAACAACGATCATCGTCATTCCGGTCCGCGCGAGATCGCGCATCACGGAAAGCACTTCGCCGACCAGTTCGGGATCCAGCGCGGAGGTAGGCTCGTCAAACAGCATCAGTGCTGGTTTCATCGCGAGTGCGCGAGCAATTGCCACGCGTTGTTGCTGACCACCTGAGAGCTCGATCGGATACGCGTCGCATTTGTGCGACAGCCCGACCCGCGCGAGCAACTCGCGGGCGGCACCCTCCGCCTGCTTGCGCTCATGTTTGAGAACCTGAACCGGGCCTTCGGTGACGTTTTCGAGCGCCGTCTTATGGGGGAAGAGATTGAAGCGCTGGAACACCATGCCCGTTGCGAGGCGTTGCCGCGCGATCTCACGCTCGGAGAGTTCATACAGTTTCGGGCCGACGCGGCGGTAGCCGACCAATTCGCCGTTCACCCACAGTGCGCCGCTATCGACAATCTCCAACTGATTCATGCACCGGAGCAACGTGCTCTTTCCCGAGCCAGATGGACCAATGACGCACAGCACTTCGCCACGATTAATTTCTAGGTCGACACCCTTGAGCGCCTCGAATGCACCATACGACTTGCGCACGCCGCTGGCCTTAACGATCGGATTCATGTGTCCTTCCGGGCTAGCGTGGTTTCGTATCGCGGGCGCCACGTGCATAGTGCCGCTCTAATCGCGTTTGCAGGAACGTAAGCACGGTAACGACGATCAGGTACCAGAACGCAGCGACGATCAGCAGTTCGATGACGTAGTTGTTCACGTAATAGATGTTCTCTACGTTGTGGACAATTTCCGAAAACTGGATCACGCTCGCGAGCGATGTCAGCTTGACCATACCGATGAGCTCGTTGCCAATTGGAGGCACAATGACGCGCATCGCCTGCGGAAGGATGATTCGACGCAGCGCCTGAAGACGGGGCATGCCGATTGCGCTCGCTGCCTCGTACTGTCCTTGATCGACAGACAGTAGGCCCGCGCGCACCACCTCAGACGTATAAGCGCCCTGATTTATTCCAAGTCCGAGGAGCGCCGCAACAAACGGCGTCATCACGTCTACTGTGCGAACCTCGAAGAGGCCCGGAATGCCGAGTATGGGAAAAACCAGCGCGAGATTGAACCACAGCAGCAACTGCAGCAGCAACGGCGTGCCGCGAAAGAACCACACGTAGGTAGCCGCCGCCCAGTAGACCACTGGATTGGGCGAAAGCCGCATGATGGCGACCGTCACTCCGATCAGAACACCCAACAGCATCGCCAGGGCGGCCATCAGCACAGTGTTACCCAGGCCGAGAATGATGGTGCGCGCCGTAAGGTAACGACCGACCACGGCCCAGTCGATCTGACCGTGGACAAAGGCCATCACAATCCAAACGACCAGCGCCACGACCACGACGGCACTGACATAGCGCCCTACATGCTTGCGGCGCACATGTTCTAATCGAGAGATGTCCTCCACGACGTGATCCTGCTCACTGCGGGCTAGTTTACCGATTAATGCATTTGACACGCAAATTGTCTCCCGGCCGGCCATTGACATCAATTATGCGATCTTCTGAGGATCGCCTTTTCGGCATCGGCGCGCGCTCGCAACGGCATTCGGCATCAAACCCGTAAAAAAGAAAATACGCTTTCCTCCTTGCATATTTTTATCAAAATACAGGCACATATTGCTGAAAGGCAGCAGATTGCTCCGAAATCCTGATCGTTTTCTGCAAGCTCTGCCCCTGGCGAGCATCGTTTTTATGCGCCGCGAACTACCGCGCTTAAGCTGCAGCTGTGCTAATGAGCTACTTGTAGTTGCGTGCGCATACATTGATGGGGTGTTCGCGGGCCGCGCGTTCGAGGATCAGCGTCCCCGCAAACAAGCTGGCGTATCTTCGCGGTCAGGTGCTCTCACCAGATTCCGTTCATCAGAGCTGGCCTTCGACTCGGCGACTGCCGCATCTTGGTTGATATGTTATCGAAGTCCGCGGGATTGCCGGCCGATGTCTGCTTAGACACACGCCTAAGTCCGAAGGCGCGACCTCAACAATGCATGCCCAGGCCGAGCGCGTCGGCCGTTGCGTGACCATGATTAAGTGAACACTCCATTTCGACAGTCGAGATCGGGGCTGCGGTTTGAGTCTGATTTAATTCCCCGAGTTCAGCCGCTTGATAAAAAAGCTGTAGATTCTGGTGCTGCAAGCAGGATTTTGGCAGGAACGGCGTCGGGATTAGAGAAAATGAGGCCCGAGCTAGGCTTAAGCTTTATTGACAGCGCCTTCGAAGCAAAAAGGCTCCGCTCGCCTCCCTGCGAGAGCTTTCGACTTCCAACTCATCTCGGAAGCCGTCCTGGTCGACTGGACGGATCTCGCTGAACGAATGGCGCATCTGACCAGCAAGTGAGTATTTCCCAGCATGCGGATCTATACCGAGGCTTCCAAGGGATCAGAACGATGGCCAGGGAGAGACGATAGCGCTGCGCAACATTGGCAGAGTGGATATCTACTCTGGCGTGCGGTCAATCAGGACAGACTTGCGGGGGTGAAACATGGTTTGGATTAAGACCTGGGAAGGTGTCGTCGACAAGGACTGGTTGGACAAGCTCGATCACGTCAATTTCTTGACCTATCAGCGCATAGCCGATCTTGCGAGTATCGAAGTCTGGCGCCGTGCGAAGCATGATCTTGCAACTGGGCCGGACCTTCAGTTCGTCATGACCGAGACCCATGTTCGTTACATTCGGGAACTGCGGTTGGGCGCCTCGGTTGATATCCATACAGCTCTGATGGCCTCGGATACGAAGCGTTTTCATCTTCTTCATCGCATCGAAAGTGCGGGCGAGCTCGCTTGCACGGTCGAGACACTCAACCTCTGCTTCGACCCAGCGAGTCGGAGGGTGGCCCTGTTCACCACCCCAATAAGCAGTTACTTCGCGGTATGGGGAAGTTCGCCGGCCGACTTTCTTCCGCAATTGTCGATTAGCCGGAGATCATCTCGCAACTGAAGTTATGGGGTACGTGCCCGCTATCTTGAACGGCTGCCCGCCGGGGCACACCCCTCAGCTAATGACAGCAAGCTTGCAGTACGATAGGGAGCTGCTTCGCGCGAGCTTAGGATGGGGCCTGGTGATCTAGAGGCACAAGGAACCACGTCTAACAGGTCGTCTGGCCGAAGGTGCGATCCATCGGATGGTAACGAGACCCGTGTCAGCAGCAATACGCCGCTGCGCGCTGACCAGCATGTCCTTTGTAGGCTCCCACACCCCGGAGTCAGGCCCCGGCGTCACCTAGATTGACGATACCGGAGCCGCCCGCGCTGCATCGATTAGTGCACCCGAGGAACCTGACGGTCAGCAGAACCTTTTAAGCTCGATTCCTCAGGCTTGGGCTTTGAGCCTGAGCTTCTCACGCACCTCATCGGGGCCTATCACGCGCACTCCAATTCTCTCAAGGATCTCGGTCGCCCGCTGCACGAGTTCGGCGTTGGTCGCGTACCGCCCGTGGGAAAGGTACAAGTTGTCCTCCAGTCCCACCCGCACGTTCGCGCCGGCCAGCGGCGCTAATGCCACGTACGGGAGCTGCATTCGTCCAATCGAAAAGGCAGAGTAAATGGCGCGGGGTGGGAGCCGATGCACCAACGCCATTAGCGTGGTCAGATCACCCGGCGCTCCATAGGGAATCCCCATGCACAGTTGGATCAATGGCGGATCGTCGATCAGCCCCTCTTTGATTAAATCGTGTACAGCCACTAAGTGGCCAGTATCGAATACCTCAAGCTCAGGACGGACGCCGAGCTCTTTCAATCGGGCGGCCATCTTGCGCAGCGTCGGATAAGTGTTGACCATGACAGTTTCACCGGCGCCGAAGTTCATAGACCCGCAATCCAATGTGCAGATCTCTGGGCGCAGTTCTTCCACGTGCAATAGTCGCTCGAGCGCGCCCGTGGCGTCCGTCGCGGGATCCAGCGGCAGGGGCGAGTCGGGCCCGCCGAGCACGAGATCGCCGCCCGATCCCCCAGTCAAGTTTATAACCGGATTCACATCCGACTTCCGAAGACGCTGCACCACAGCCCGATAGAGCGCCAGATCCCGCGAGCCACGCCGAGTTTCAGGATTGCGCACGTGGATGTGCACCACTGCCGCTCCCGCCCGCGCTGCCTCGACCGCCGAATCGGCAATCTGCTCTGGGGTTACCGGCACATGCCGACTCTTCGGAGCACCCCCGCCCCCTGTGACCGCACAAGTAATGAAGACCTCTGAGATCATCTCCTCACCTTCTCCTTCGTTGAAGACTCGACCTTTGGTAACCACGGCATACGGCGGTAAGTTCTCCAATTGTTTGTACCGGTCATTTGATTGAGAGAGTTTGCCGCAAAGCACGATTCTGCGCTGATCGCCTAAACCTTATGGCGTTAACTTCTGTGAGCCAGCAAGGCAGAGAGGTCATCTGAACTCTAGAAGGATAGGATCAGCACAACCCATCTCGGATCCAGTTTCAACGGCGAAGAGTGCTCCGCGCCCCTTGTCTCTCGCTTCCCGAGTAGGCCGTATGGACCTAGTGGACAATGCGGGCCACTAGAAAGATACGGTCGTCGAACACCCTTGGCATCATTCACTGGTGTCCTATTGCGCTAGCACCTCACGAGGTCTCTCGCGTGAGGCGCTCCCGCCGCGCGACTAGCTCCCCTTCCACACGGGATCGCGCTTTTCTGCGAAGGCACGCGCACCCTCAAGACGGTCCTCTGAACCGTAGAGTATGTCGACGGTTGCAAGCTGACGCCGGTTCACTCTGTTCAGGGCGTCTTGGTAGCTGAGCGGCTCGGCGATGCGTACCGTCTCCTTGATAGCAGCAAGCACAAGCGGCGGGCCGCTCGCGAGCAGCCTCGCGATCTCCCACACGCGTTCCTCAAGCTTTTCCTTCGGAAGTACTTCGTTGACCAGACCCCAGCGGTGTGCCTCCGCGGCGTTCATCCAGCGACCCGTGTACAAAAGGTCCAACGCAATGTGAAAGGGAATACGCTTCGGCAGTTTGACAGATGCCGCGTCGGCGAGCTGGCCGGCACGAATCTCCGGCAATGCGAAAGACGAATGTTCGGCCGCATAGATCAAGTCGCAGGAGAGCGCCAGTTCAAATCCGCCGCCAACCGCCATACCATTGACGCAGGCGAGTACCGGCTTGTTGAGGTCGCGGAGTCCCTGCACCCCGCCGAATCCACCGACTCCATAATCAGCGTTCGCTGATTCGCCGGCCGCAGCGGCGGTTAGGTCCCATCCGGCGCAGAAAAACTTGTCACCAGCGGTCTTGAGGATGGCAACGCGCAGCTCCGGATGGTCGCGCAGCGTCTTGAAGGCCTCCCCCATTAGCCGAGAAGTCTTCGCGTCGATGGCATTCGCCTTCGGGCGGTCGAGCGTGACTTCGAGGATCGCGCCCTCGCGGCGCGTGGTTACAACCTCAGCCATTCTTTCCCTTCTCCATTATCGGCGGATTGAGACCAGGCAATCGCGCTTGCTTGTGCACAGAACGCGAGGCCACCTTCAAGTCACCCGTATGCGTTGTCAAAAAGCGCACTCGCAATTGAGCCTAGCTCCTCGAGAGAGCGCCTCTTTGCAGTAGTGTATTTCACTTCAACACACGTTTCATGCAAAGAGCTAGTCGCGCGCGCCTAAATCCGGCGCCGCGAGCCCGCGGAACGAGCGAACTTGTGTAAGATCTTGAGCGAACGATCCTGGCGGCAATGTTCCAGGGTAAGGAGCATCTAATTCTCTAGTGTGACGCTTAAAAGATCGCCAAAGAGTTCGAACGCCACTCAAATTCAAGCAGCGCCTGGAACGAGGCGTGTTGCGTCATTACAAGTCTGGGGAGTTCACACGGTAGGGCTTCGACAGCTTCAGTGCATTATCACCATGACGCGGTGAATGACCTGCTCATGGTCGCACGCAACCGACGAGCTCGCGACATCGAATATCCTGCAAACCGATTGCACAACGGCTTCGAGCCGCTGTTTGACCCGAATGTATGGTCCGGCCGCGCGTTGCAAGAGGTTTCGTCAACCTGGCAGATGCGGTCTTGCATCAATGTATCCGGCCT
>NZ_JBVVPP010000099.1:0-6908 GCF_055811315.1 Bradyrhizobium sp. MI1.4
TCCCAATGCCTTCAACCCAACAGCTGCAGAGAGTCCCCCCAGTCCGCCGCCACAAATACCAACTCGCATCTCAAACCCCACCAGAATCGCGCAATAGATTAAGTCCGTACTTCATTGCTCATGCCCGGCGATCCTGAATTGGATCCACCTTCGCTGAACGGCCGAATATAAACCGACTGTAGATTAATTGTAAAGCCACAAATACAAATGGCAGTTTTTGTCAAACCGACGCTGATTTCCACGCGCCAACACTTGATAAAGCGTGCAAAGCTACTCAATGGGATCAAAAAACGCCAATGCGAACGCAATGAGATTGGGAGAGGTCCGGTCGCGCGAAGTCGGCGCTGAAAATCCTTTTGCCGCGGATCTGCAGCGCACGTGCGCAGTTTAAGCGTCATCTCGCACCAATTTGCGCGCCAAGACGAAAGTCACTTCGCAACACAAAATGATTGCTTGATCAATTTGCTCCAGATCTGTTGGAGAAAGCCGAATGGCGGCCTGCGCGACGTACGCATCGATCCTCTCCGGGTCACCTCGAAATACTGGGGTGTCTATCACGATCGCCGCGAACGCCAGAGATTGCGCGCCAACTTGTTAGACTTGAGTGACAGGGAACTGCCTGGATTTCGCCATCACGCGCAGTGAGATCGACTATGTCGCTTTACACAGAGATATAGACCCGCGAGGCATTCGATCCGCCGATTGGATGCAATAGTTTCCGATGCTGCATCCAGTTTACGGATGCGGGGTCCCACTTTCCTTGATTGATGCAATTTTGGACCGTTGCGCCGTCGAGGATTGGGGCCGGTGCCGGTGCAAAACGGATGCCCGATTGCGCGTGAGGCCGATCAGCCATCGCATCCCGATCGTTGTTGCTTGGCGTCCCGATGCAACTGAGGACGCGAGCGTGCTCGAGCGGGGACGGCCAACCAGGCGGAAGCCCAACGCTTAACTTAACCAGCACAGCGGGTCCATTTAAGCAAATACTGATGTGTCGTCCACGCTTGACGATCACGCATCAGCGCAATTGTCCTCCTTGTCGCTGGAATGCGTAGATCGGATTCATCCCGCAATAGGCTAAGGTGCCGGAGGCAGTGGCCATGCACTGGTCATAGGTCGAGAACTGGCAATTGCCCGGATATCCCCAGCTACGTCCCTGCAGGCAATAAACGTCCTGCCGATCCGGTGGGATGAAAGAACGACCCCGCGGAGCGGCGGTCGAAGGCGATACAAAACCGACGAGGATGGGAAGTGCAAGCACACAGAAAAAGAGAAGGTTGCGCATGTGACATCTAGCCTCCGTTCAGACTTGAGAGGATAGAAAATCTAGAATTGATGTTTTGATCTTGGTCAATGGCGAAACGCTTCGTAGATGGCTTGGCCGATGGCCTTCGAAAGAGCTCCAAGCGTCAGGCGCTCTGAGTCTGGAGCAGCATTCCTGCTATTTCTAGAGAGGAGCGCATTTTTCATGCGTGATGGGGGCGTGTGCGGCGGAAAATCCTACGGCAACGGCCGATCCGAGCTTACCCACTCTCGTGCTTCGCAATATGCCGGTTCGAAAGGCCGCAGGTCGCCGCGCGTATCAATGAGGCGGAAGATCCCCGCCCTCAGGTGCGCCGCCGAGCGCGGCATCGCTTTGGGTGAGCGACTTAAAGGGCCTGGCAGGGCTCAGGAAGATTCAGCGAACCTGAGATCGTCTAGGCTTCCTTGATCGGCCTGATCCGGCGCAGCAGGGAACTGGCATATTCCTCGCGCTCGCGCATGAAGCGCTTTTGATGCGCTTTGAAGCTCTCGACCCGCTTCTTGATCTCTTCGCGTTCGCTACCGCCATAGTCTGGCGCACTGAGGCCACTCCGCTCGATGGCTTCTTTCGGCAGAGACCGGGGCCCCTCGATCTCTACCTTCAGCGATTTGGCGAATGCCGTCGTTTCAGCGACGAGGGCGTCGAGTTCGCTCTTCCAATCATGCATTGACGCGCCCGTGCGGCACCGCCGTGCTGGCGAGCCAATTCATATAAGCCAAACTGCGACTATAAACGCCGACGCCGATCGCATGTAGGCCAGCCCAATCCGCTTATCCCTGAAAAAGGCCGCCTACAATATCGCCGGCGGCCTTCCGGGTTCAAAATGCCTATCGTGAAAAAGAGCAGTTCTGCCCAGGGGAACGATCCTAGACTCAAAACGCGTCGTTTCCTAGTTTTACAGTTCAGGAAGCTTAACGCAGGTCGATGCGGTTTCCGCTTGGAAGACGGAAAATGCCACCGCCTCTTCGAAATCAGTTGGAATCGGGCCGGATCTGTCTCGGATGGCTTGCATCAAAGCGCGTAGCGGTATTGCCTCGACCCGGTCAACATATCAGGACCACCACAAAGAGGCATTGGTCGGGATCAAGGGGCGGTGAAGCACGACCATCCATCGTGAACCGGACGTCTGAGCTAAAGAGAGTTCTAAATGACAGATTGTGTGATTGTTCTGGCCCACGGGAAGCAATTGGATCATTTGCGCGAAGAGGCGTCGCGCATTGCACGAGCTAGCAAAATCGACTGGACGATTGAGCGGGGCGACGAAGGGGCGCATTTTTTCTTCGAGAATACCGAGGCAAAGACGGCCTTCGTCGCGATCTGCAAGAGCTTTGCTATTCCACACAGAGAGGCTTAGCGGCTGGCCGCGCGCCACAGGTTGGGACGCCAGAAATCTGGAGCTTCGCGGAGAACTCTGGCCTCACACCGAATCCGTCTTGGTCGGCCCAAATCGATTAGCTCCCGATCCACAAATGGTAACTTTAGTCTGTCGCCGCTGCGACTGGCCCGACCGGCGCGAGGAGCCGATGTGCTCCTCATGATGACGGGGCATGCGGCCCTCGCATTCAAGCAACCGTTGATTCAAAGCGCCTCCCTTCTAACGTCGGCCCCTCCCTCGGGCTGACAACGCGCCGGTGTCCAGTTCGGCTTTCAGGCGAGCTCTCTCGAGCCGCTTCCTGAGCGCTGCAAGCCGGCTGGACAGTCCCGTCAATTCCTCATTGCCAAGCTCACCGAAAACGAATTGATCCAGTTCCTCCTGTTGTGCAGCGATGTTCGCGAGACGCTTACGGGCTTTGTCCGTTAGCGACAGCTGGACGACCCGAGCATCCCTGATACCGGGCTTGCGCCGCACAAATCCGACTTTCTCCAGCGCCTTCGAATGTAGCGTGATGAAGGATGGATCGACCTTCATCAGTTTTGCGACCACGCCGGCCGGAGCACCGCCATCCTTGTCTAGGTCCGTCACCGCCATCAAGATCGCCAATTGTGTTCCACTAATGCCGAGTGCCTCGGCTCGGACGTGAAGAAAATCCTCCAGACAGACGTTGAGGATTCTGATCTCCAACGTTAATCGCCGCACCAGTTCCTGACTCTCAGCAGAGCCATTTCCTCCTTGTGTTGCTTGCTTAGCCAAATGCGATGCCGCCGAATGTTAGGACCCTACTCAAAGCTCGTTCGCGCTGACAAGGTTCAAGACAGGAACAATTTGTTGGTCCTCACGCGCTTACTTCCCTCGACTATTGGAGAATGCCGAGAAATGGCCCGAAGTATGTGACTCCCAGCGAGACCCCCGGCCTACATGTCGGCGGCTACGGCTTGCCAACCTATTGGCTATTGGCTTCACCAAAGATAGTAGGCTCGCCGAGATGCACGTTCAAGAAAGACCTCGTTTCGTAGTGCCGCGCACCGGCGCGACACTACATCACTTACGCTCCGTCCCAAGCTGCCCCCAATGCGGGAAGACCGTTCTCGGATCCGGGCAACGGGCTCGAATGTCATTCTAAAGTGGGGCAGCTCCGCGCTTAACAGAATCGCAACTTTGCACAATCGATGCGGTGGAATTCATCAAAAACGATCGCCCGAACGCCGAATTCAAGCGCCAGCGCAGCATTGCATCGCGTGTGTTGCCGCCCACGAGCGCGTGTTGCCGCCCGACGAGGTAGAGGATTTCGTTCGTCGGCCGTCCGACTATCCAGCCCTTAATCGTCGAGGAACATGGTGCGAAGACCGCATCAAACTCCTGCCGTACCTCGGGCTGACTATCGGCGGGAACACGATCGGTTAGGGTCATGTGGAAGCGGAAGCGATCGAAAACGTACGGGTAGCCCCATCGGACGAGGCACATCCAGATCCCGCCTTCGGCGCCGAGTCATTCTTCCTTGCCGTCGAGACTTGATCGCCCGCCGGCTAAACCCGGCGCGACAACTCACCATAAGATGTCTGGAAGGCACGGCCGCGGAATGACAGATCTAGTCGCCGAATCCGTGAGAACCTGGTTCACCGGGAGTGAACCTCGCTCAGACCCAGTTGCTATGAGGAGCATAGACAAATCTCTCCTCACTTACGCCTTAGCCGTCCAGCGACCCAATGAAAGCAGCCCGTTAGGCTCCTGTTGCGACGTCGTCAAATCAGTGTTGTCAGGCGAATTATGCGATCGCTTGAATGGCGTTGGAAAAGATGCTAGCCGGCCGGCTCAGGCCGTAATGATCGCGCAGCGTTGTGCCCGTGTAGTCGTGACGGAACAGGGCGCGCTTGCGCAGAATGGGCACGACCTGCTCGGCGAAGATGTCGAACCCGCCAGGCAGCCAGGGCGGCATGACGTTGAAACCATCGGCTGCGCCGTTCTCGAACCAGGTCTGGATGTTGTCGGCGATCTTCTCCGGCGGTCCGGCAATCACCCAATGGCCGCGGGCGCCGGCCAGGCGCTGTACGAGCTGACGAATCGTCGGCTTCTCGCGATCAACGATGTCGATCACCAGCTTGAAACGGCTGGCGACGCCGCGGGCGCCCTCGGTATCGATCAGATGACGAGGAAAGGGGCCATCGAGGTCAAACCCGGAGAGGTCGAGACCGATCATCTGGCGCAGCTGGGTCAGCGAATACTCGGGCTGGATCAGCTCGTTGAACTCGTCCTGCAGCCGATCGGCCTCGATCTGCGTGCTGGCGATGAAAGGACTGATGCCGGGCAGGATCTTGATCTGATCGGGACTGCGGTCGAAGGCGCGTGCCTGACGCTTGATGTCGGCATAGAAGTCCTGGGCGCTCGCCAGTGTCTGATGCGCGGTAAAGATTGCCTCGGCGAAACGCGCCGCAAAGGCGCGTCCGTCGTCGGAAGAGCCGGCCTGGACATAGACCGGTCGTCCCTGCGGCGCCCTTGAGATGTTGAGCGGCCCCCGCACGCGGAAATGCTTTCCGATGTGATTGATCGCGTGGATCTTGCCGGTGTCGGCGAAAACACCCGAGATGGGGTCGTTGACGAGCGCGTCGTCCTCCCAACTGTCCCAAAGCCGCGTGATGACGTCCAGATACTCCCGCGCCCGCTCATAGCGTTCGTGATGCGGAGGATGCTCGGGCAAGCCAAAGTTTTGCGCGGCCTGCGGCGTGCTCGTTGTCACGATGTTCCAGCCGGCCCGGCCGCTACTGATGTGATCCAGCGAGGCGAAGAGCCGCGCCAGGTTGTAGGGCTCAGTATAAGTCGTCGATGCGGTCGCGATCAGACCGATCCGACTGGTAGCGGACGCGATCGCGGTGAGCAGGGTGATCGGCTCAAGTCGAAACCGTTGCGCATAGCGGACATTGTCCGCCAGCGCCGGGCCGTCGGCGAAGAAGACCGCGTCGAACTTGTGCGCTTCAGCGCGCTGCGCCAGCTCCTGGTAATAGGTGACGTCGAGGATGCGATTGGCTGCCGAACTTCGGTGGCGCCAGGCCGCCTCGTGATGGCCGTCTGGATAGATGAAGAAGTTGAGGGAAAGCTGCCGTCGTTCGCTCATTTGTGAGATCCGCGTGCATTGGGAGCTGTAGCAAGCGAGACTCTACGTCTGCAGTCACGCTGATGTCGATGAAATGAAGTTGCGTTGTTGAGCTGGATGCAAGCATGAAGCTTGCGAGCAGAGCGCCAATCAAGAACGAGGGCAATCGTCACGACGTGAAACGACGGCAGCTATAACGATTTTATCGCGTTTCCGGAGCGAGAAGTGCGTTGCGTCGCGTCAAATTGCATTGCTCTTGCAGCCGGGCGGGCGGTCATCATTGCGAATCTTTCAGTGTCAGCATCGACCGCGAAGCGTTCGTTGCCTGTCGCCGAAAACAAAGCTGGTTTTGTTTCATTGACTGACGATCGATCGCTCGTACCATTCAGGACCTCAACGCGAGGTCGTTTCATCATGCTCCAATTCGATCGCAGTGACCGATGTCCCGGCTCGGGCCGTCTGCCGGAGCAAGTTGCGGCCGAGTAGGGCCCCTAGCCAGAAATGATTTCATCTATCTCCACCGTCGTTTCCGCGACCGACGCATGGCGGAGCTTTGTCCACGGGGATCGCAGTGACGAGAGCACGACCATGAGCAACACGACAACAATTGATAACGTCATTCCGCGCGCCGACATCGTCAAGCGTGCGGCCAGGCTTGGCGCCGAGATCAGGAACATCAAACTGTCGGGCGAGCTTTCGGACGAGACCATCCGTGCCATCAACCAAGTGCTGCTCGAACACAAGGTCATCTTCTTCCGGGACCAGGGACATCTCGACGATGCCGAACAGGAGCGCTTTGCCATCAGACTCGGCAAGCTGGTGCCCCATCCGACGGTCGGCGCGATCAAGGGCACGTCGTCGATCCTGGAGCTGGACTCGGGCCGAGGCGGTGGCCGCGCCGACCAATGGCATACGGATGTCACCTTCGTCGATGCCTATCCGAAAATCTCGGTGCTGCGCGGCGTGGTGATTCCACCCTACGGCGGCGACACCGTCTGGTCGAACACGGCAGCCGCCTATCTCGACCTGCCGGCGCCCCTGCGCAAGCTCGCCGACGAACTGTGGGCCGTGCACAGCAATGCGTACGACTACGCCGTGAAGACGCAGGCAACCGAAGCGGATAGGAAGCACTTCGACGA
>NZ_JBVVPP010000100.1:0-6847 GCF_055811315.1 Bradyrhizobium sp. MI1.4
TTAAAGCTAGACTTAAGGTCACACGCTTCGCGAATTACCAACCCTCACGCAAGACGGCCCCCATCGGAGGCGTACGGCTGATTGATCGACCCGATGCAGTCTACGGACTCTCGTCCGTCGCATAGAAGCGAAACCAGCTTCGCAGAAGAGCGATCCCGTCACCTCTAATCTGAGTCTACTAATGCCTTCATCAATGATCCAAGAGGTTGAGGTTCAAACCGAGATCAGCCGCCAGAGAGAGCGCCGCATGCAAGCTCGATTTCTGAAAGGCCCAATCCCTATGGACGACCTTTCCGCGGCCTCACGGCTCCCTGGCCAAGCGCTGGCGCTTTATTTGGCCGTTCGCCATCGGTGCGACATTTCGCGATCGGCCGCGGTGACCCTGCCGGCACCGCTTCTTCGCCAGTTGGGGATCAACAAGGACGGAAAGTCGCGCGCTATCCGGGCCCTAAGTGCGGCTGGTCTGATCATCGTGGAGCAGAGGCGCGGACGATCTGCTCGGGTCACCCTCGCATCCAATTCGTCGACGTGATCGGAAGGCTGCCGCTATGACGTATGAGGAAGAGTTCGAGCATGTGCTGCTCAAGCGTACTCGCACGGCTGCGCAAATCACCGGACACTCATTCTCCCGATTGATTGAGTTGATCAAGGCGGTCGGCGGAGTGGCTGCTGCACGCCGTTTAATCGCACCTACAGCTAGCAACATTGGACGATTCCCGGTTGGCATGCGGGTCCTCGCTCGAGCCGGCTTGCTGCACCTCTCGGTGGAGCAAGCTGTGATTGACTTCGGCGAGGCCGGTAAGATCTTCAGCGTCGAGGAGGTCCGCGAAGCAAAACAGCGCCTGGAGATGGCTCGGATGATACTGAAGAGGAGCCAGAAGTGATTCCCTCCTCCATCGTAGATAGACAGCTAAGGGTCGTTGACATTAACTAAATAATCAACTCGCCTTAGTCCGGGCCGAATGTCGTCTATGACTCGATGCCTCCGATGTAGGGCATCGCTGTGATCAAGGTCGTCGTAGTTCGACTGGTTTGTGTTGGGGGTGTCGGTGCTATTGCTGCCGCCACGTCCAAGTCCGTGCCGGTGCCCGTGACGTCAATCACCTATCCCGCCGTCGCAGGCACCAAGGCCGATCGGCTATCGCTGGTCAGTCCAAGACATTCATCCAACTGTCGAGAAGGTCGCTCTCGCATGCATGACTCCTGCCGAGCCTCCGGCTCCGCCTCAGCGTCAGCCAAAGGAAGTAGCTAAGGCTAGTACTCCGGCGTTCATTCCCCGCCACTGGCACGATCCTAACGATACCCGCCTCAGCCCAAGAAGCCAAAGGCGGAGCCTCTGAGAAGTACCTCACGCAACGCATCCGCGACCAAATTGGCTGATGCGCAAGACTGCCGAGCAGATGGGGTAAGCTCCATGTTGCGCAAACTAAGCTTGCAGCCCGCCTGCCCACGCTAATTCCTGCGGAAGGAATTGTGCGTTGCGTCTAAGTTTGGCGTTCTAACTTCTAAAGTCACGTTTCATTGCTGCCCCTGACGGTTCTCATGCATACTCTCTGATGCGCGGCTGAACAGCCCATCAGAATAGCTGAAACAGCACGTGCTTTAAGGGAGGACAACGATGCGTGGTTCTTACGTCAACTTTGTCTATTCGACCGCAATCGCGTTGGCACTTGCAGCCACGCTCTCGTCGACAACCTACGCCCAGAAAAAGTACGATCCTGGAGCAACCGACACTGAGATCAAGATCGGCAACATCATGCCGTACTCTGGTCCCGCATCCGCCTATGCGACGATCGGCAAAACTGAAGCCGCCTACTTCACCAAAATCAACTCTGAAGGCGGCATCAACGGTCGGAAGATCAACTTTATCTCCTACGACGACACGTACAGCCCGCCTAAGACGGTCGAGCAAGCTCGTAAGCTCGTTGAGAGCGATGAGGTGCTGTTGATCTTCAATCCGCTTGGGACGCCCGGTAACACCGCTATTCAGAAGTACATGAATTCGAAGAAGGTCCCGCAACTGTTCGTATCGACAGGTGCTGCCAAGTGGAACGATCCAAAGAATTTCCCTTGGACGATGGGATGGCAACCCAGTTATCAGGTCGAGGCTCGCATCTACGGCAAGTATATCCTGCAAAATTACCCGGGTAAGACCGTCGGCGTGCTTTACCAGAACGATGACTTTGGGAAAGACTACGTTACGGGCCTAAAGGATGGCCTTGGTGATCAAGCCAGCAAGCTGATTGTTGTTGAAGCTCCTTACGAGACGAGCTCACCGACAGTCGATTCTCAAGTCGTGCAAATCAAGGGCGCCAATCCGGACATCTTCGTAAATATAGCGACACCTAAATTTGCCGCCCAGGCCATAAAGAAGGTCGCCGAAATGGGATGGCATCCTGTGCAATTCTTGACCAACGTCTCTGGCTCTATAGGGGGAGTTATCAAGCCTGCCGGATTCGAGGCCAGCCAGGGCATCCTCTCTACCGCATACCTGAAGGACCCGAAGGATTCAGAGTGGAAGAACGACGCATCGATGAACGAGTGGCGGGCTTTCATGACGAAGTGGTACCCCGAAGGTGATCTCGACGACTCTGCGACTGTGTTTGGTTACGGTGTTGCAAAGGGCCTCGAGCAAGTCCTACGTCAGTGCGGTGATACGCTGACCCGTGAGAATGTGATGAAGCAGGCAGCCAACCTCGATTTTGAGATTGGAATTTACATTACGGGCACACGTATCAAGACAGGCCCTGACGATTTCGCCCCGATCGAGCAGCTCCAGATGATGCGATTTAAGGGGGAGAGCTGGGAGAGGTTCGGGCCGATTATGAGCGGTGCGCGAGGATCCTGATCGACCATTTTGCGGTTGTACTTTGGCCTGCACCGCTCGTTCATCGAATAGGTGCGGGCCAGAGCGGCCGACTGTCATTCTGTTCAAGAATCTTTTGAAAAGCGGTCAAAGCGTCCAATCTGCGAGTCAAAAATGACACAGGCTGAAATCGAGACCGAGTTGCTCGCCCTGCGTTCCGAACTCAATGAGCAAGCTACCAGAGCTAAATCTCGAGAGATCGAGTGGCGCAGGCTTGGCTTAATTGCGAAGGGAAGCAGTGTATTAGCTTCATTGACCGGCCTGGTTTTCATCATTTCGAATCTGATGATCTCGAAAACGCCATCCAATGGCAATTTTCACGACCAGCTTGTTATGATGAGTATATTTATGATCTTACTTGCCGTTCCGCTGATGCTCATAGGCCAGGCTTTGCACAAGTCGCCGCAACTGGTTATCGGACGATCCTGACCGGTAGAGTTGTCGGTGGCGCGTGGTGACGTGACGTGCCGCACATACAGGACCCCAGTGAGCTCCCATTGTACTGGGACAGACAAGCAATAGTGCGGTCTGACTTGGGACCACGAACATGACAAGCTTTCGTCCAGGGCTCTTCGCCCTCGCAACTGCTGCCGCAATCGTTTCGACCGTCGTCTCGGTCTCCACTGCAAATGCAGGACCATATGATTGGATGAGCAACAAACCATATGTTGCTTGCGTTCAACAGGCTTACAGCCTCGGCCAGGTAATTACGCAGCTCTACGGTCATACGACCGGTGTGATCGCCTACAACCGCGATCGTCGCGCTTGCAACAGGGCGAATGGCTACCCGGATGCCTGATATTGTTCATGAGTGAGCCGATAATTCGCAATCGGCTCACCATGAGTTCCGAACGGGCCCTGACGTGAATACTTCAATTTGCTCGACCGTGGGATAGCTCATGCGCTGGTTGTTTGTTAGTGTCATTGGCATGTCGGTCGGCCTAGGAACCCTGCTCATCACGGCGCTCGACAACTTGATGAGAGGCTACGGCATATTCTGGTGGGCTATGCTGACGCTTCTCACGATGCTCGCGATTCTAGTCACCGGCTTTACCGTGATGATGCGGATCAAGTAACTCTGGACCGATTGTTTGCGGCGGAAACTTAATTGGCCAACCTTTTGGCGGGAGGCCATTAGCGTTGATGGCCTAATCCGATTCCAAGCTTCAATGCTTTCTGACGCAAGGAACCTACGGACCTCTTCGTCAGCTTTGCGATCTTGGTAACAGGCGTTCTTGCTTTCGAATGAGCCCGCAACTCCTTCACGTCTTCCTTGGTGTATTCCCGTCTAACGGACTTCTTTGATTTCTTGGCCATGTCGACTCCGATTAACTGGAGTGGCCTTCTATCATGATTAGCTTGATGATCAACTTGATTGCACAGGCCCTATCACTCCCGTGCTCTGCACCTGACCATCGCATTTTCATTCACTGCCGTTGGAGTACAGTTAGCTTATTAAAGCGCCTCCACACCGAGACGCCTTCTGAACTTCAACGAACGATCGGTTGCCTGAGAGGAGACTTCACTCAGCAATCAGATGGCAATTGGCCCAATCTATAGAATCGAATGGCGAACGCTTCTGGCGACGCTTGAGTAGGTAATCGGTCCAGCCTTCGTCTGGCTGATCTTGGATGTCGATCTGCCGATACCCGAAGTCGGTCTTCATCCATTGCTCACGCAACACGGCTTCGAATTTACCCAACGTGCAATGGTATGGCCGGTCGATGATGCAGTGGTAATGCAGTCGATTATCCGCGCTGGTTTCGAGCACCACAATCATTAGTAGGCGCTTGCCATACCTCTTGGCCGCGCTGCCTAGAAGCAAATGCTCCAGTCGATTGCGGAAGTGCTTGAAATTCTCAGAGGCGACGATGTCATCAACTACCTGGCCGCCGTGGCGCTTCTTCATTGTGAGCGTCACGGCTGCAGGCGCCCGAAACGGAATCGAGCTTATTAGGCGGGCGATCTCTGTGCGACACGCCCGTTCTGACCTGTCCATCAATAACGGATCGGCGGCCAACGTTCCGACCTTCGCAATCTGCAAAGAGTGCGCAGCAGGAAGTGGCGAGCCTTGTCGCTAAGGATGAGAACTGCACTCGCTCGTCCAGCCAGGAGTATCTTTTGCTCGCCGAGTGATGTTAAGCTGCCCAGCCGAATCCGATACACTCCTGTCGTACGGCCGGCGTAGAGGGCTCGCCGTAAATCCATCAGTTCCTCGTAGCTTCGCGGCTTGTTAAGCTGTAGCCATTCGAGAACGTCGGTGGGCAACGAGTCTGGATAGCGCTGGCGATACGACTTTCGACGATCTTGCAGTGCAGGATGTGCGGTGGTCGGTGAATTGGATGAGTCATCCGGCTCATCCCAGAGCGATCGGCCCTTGACGGATGGTCCGTCTGCTAGACGAGTTGAATTGCTGTAGCTCACGACAGCGCCCTGTTCTCGCAGGTCGCTCTCGTACGTCTTTCGCTGCTCTTCGGTGTTTATGGGATTTGGATGTTTTGGTGCTGGAATGCCCCAGCGATTTGGCTTGTGAGCCATCGTATCTCCGTTTCGTTGCGAATTGGGTGGTCGGCTGACATCAGATCAGCCCCAACGGAGGTATTTAGATTTTTGGTATGCGGGCTGGCCCGGGATGGGATCAAAATCGCTTGCAGCTCGACGATGCACTATTCAACCGGCGCGAGGCATGTACGCCCCCGGTCCGGTTTACTCCCCAAAGCCCGACGTGCTGGTGCAAGTGCTCAATGGTCAGCTAAGGGCCAGTTCCAGACTCTTGCACCGCAGCAAGCGAGACCATGATTTTCTGAGAAAACCAGCTGTGCTAACTTTGAAGGGCGGACTGAAGGAGGGACACGTGGCTCGTTTAGTAACGCGTCGTACCTTGGTTACGACTACCTGTTCGATTGCCATTGTCGCCGTGGTGAACGCCGAGACGTCGCGGCCATGGCGCGTCGGACTGGTTACCTCTGGGTCGGGCGACCGGATTATCGCATGGTTCAGGGAAGCTTTCAAAGCCAAGGGATATCGCGAGGGGAAGGACCTGGTAATCGAACTGCGAGAAGCGAAGGGTCACTACGCGCTGTTGCCAAATCTGGTTGAGGAGCTCGTTGCGCTGAAGCCAGATGTCATAATCGCTGAAGCAACACCCGCAATCGCAGCGGCACAACGAGTGACCTCGACGATTCCGATCGTCATGTCACCATCCACTGATCCCGTTGGCTCCGGCTTCATCAATAGTTTTGCCAAGCCCGGTGGCAAAATTACTGGCGTAGCGAACATGTTCGGTGACCTCACAGCCAAGACACTTGACATCGTTCGCCTTCTCTTTCCCAAAGTGCAGAAAATCGGTGTGCTCACCTCAAACAACCCGACGCATCCGGCGTTGGCCGAAGTGGCGGCGAGTGCAGCGGGTGCGATCGGTGTTGCAGCCCAACGGTACGTTGCGGTGAACCCCGAGGACCTCGACAAGGCATTCGCCGAGATGCAAGCGGCGAATTGCGAAATCGTTTACGTGCTGGCAGACCCACCGCGACGAACAATGCCCTCAATCGCGCTCAAGTATGGGCTGCCCACGGTCTATCAGGTCACGAACTACCCAGACATAGGTGGGTTGATGGCTTATGGGCCGGACATCGAGGCTCTATTTGTACTAGCGGCCGATTACGTGGATCGCATCCTAAAAGGTGCGAATCCAGCGGACTTGCCGGTTCAGCAACCGACGAAATTCCAGTTCGTGATCAACCTCCAAACGGCCAAAGCATTGCACTTGACTGTCCCAGAGCAAGTGCTCCTACTCGCGGACAGAGTGATCGAGTAGCGCTCGTGTTGAGACACCGAAAGTCTGCTAGACTGTATGTCCCCCCACAAAATGAGGCGACTCACCCTCGATGTTGCGACGAGGGTCGCCCGGATGGACCGGGTAGAGCCTCAAACAAGGAGGGCGAGTCGTGGGTCATCATACCGAGGTCTTTGTCGGAATCG
>NZ_JBVVPP010000101.1:0-5349 GCF_055811315.1 Bradyrhizobium sp. MI1.4
GGCGTGCGCCCCCCCCCCCGCGCGCGCCCCCCCCCCCCCCCCCCAGCCCCCCCCCCCCCCCCCCCCGCGGGGGGGCGGGGGGGGGGGGGGCGGGGCGCCCCCCCCCCGCTTCAACGGGCCGGTGATCGGGCTCACCGGCAGCGCGGGCAAAACCAGCACCAAGGAATTCCTCGCGGCCTATCCCAATGCCTATGCCAGCCCGTCGAGTTTCAATAATTTCTGGGGCGTGCCGCTGACGCTGTGCAATGCGCGCCCCGACGCCAGTCTCTGGGTCGTCGAGATGGGCATGAACCAGGCCGGCGAGATCGCGCGGCTCAGCGAACTGACGCGGCCGACGGTCGCGCTCGTCGTCAACGTCCAGCCGGTGCATCTGGAGAAGCTCGGCTCGCTCGAAGCCATCCGTCGCGAGAAGGTGTCGATTGCACTCGGCCTGCCCGCGGAAGGCGTGCTGGTGCTGCCCGCCGGGATCAAGGCGCCGGACTGGAAGGGCAAGGTCATACGCTTCGGCGACAAAGCCGAGGTGCACGAGGTCGCGCACGCGCCGCATGGCGACAGCTGGCAGGTCGTGGCCGCGCTTGGCAAGAAAGAGATCGCGTTCAGCCTGACGCCGGGCGCGCCGCACCGCGTTCAGAATGCGCTGGCCGCGCTCGCATCGATCCGTGCGGCCAACCTCGATGCGGCGACGCTTGCGATCAAGCTCGACCGGGTCGGTATCATGAGCGGCCGTGGCGTCGAGCAGGCGGCCGGTGGCGTCACCGTGATCGACGACAGCTTCAACGGTAATCCGGCCAGCGTGGCTGCCGCGCTGCAAAGCTTGCAGGCGCGCAACACGACCGGTGGCCGCCGCATTGCCGTGCTCGGCGACATGCTGGAGCTGGGCGACGGCGCACCAACCTATCACATCGACCTCGCCAGGCATCTCGACGGCATCGACGGCGTCTATTGCGTCGGACCCCTGATGCGTCACCTGTTCGAGGTGCTTCCAGCCGGCAAGGGTCTCGGTTGGCACAACGACCCCGTCACGCTGAAGCCGGGCGAGGTCGCAAATCTGCTGAGGGCAGGCGATGTCGTGGTTGTCAAGGGCAGCAAGAAGATGTTCTGGGTCAACAAGTTTGTGCCGGGCCTAGTGGCCGCCTTGCAGGCAAGGGCGTAAACTGCTTGGAAGGCGCTGTTCCCGAATCCCCCCTTTCCGGCGCGAAGCCGTTCGTTTTCTTTAGAGGTCGCCCGACCCGATGATGAAGACCAGCGAATGCGCGTGAGGCAGGTTGACAAGGCCAAGATCAAGGCGCGTGCAAAGGCGCCATAGGACCGTCTGAATGTTTTACTGGCTGATCGAGCTCTCCAACACATTTCCGGGCTTCGGTGCCGTTCGCACCTTCCTGAACGTCTTCCGCTACATCACCTTCCGCACCGGCGGCGCCGTCGTCACCGGCGCGCTGTTCGTGTTCCTGTTCGGACCCTGGATCATCGACCATCTGCGCATCCGGCAAGGCAAGGGCCAGCCGATCCGGGCCGATGGTCCGCAATCGCATCTCGCCAAGAAAGGCACGCCCACCATGGGCGGGCTGATGATCCTGTCCGGTCTCACGGTCGGCACGGTGCTGTGGGCCAATCCGCTCAACCCTTACGTCTGGATCGTGCTGGCGGTGACGCTTGGCTTCGGCTTCGTCGGCTTCTATGACGATTATCTCAAGGTGACGAAGCAGACCACGACCGGGTTCGGCAGCAAGCTTCGCCTGCTGATCGAGGCGGCGATCGCGCTGGTGGCCTGCTACGCGCTGGTGCGGCTGAACCGCGATCCCGCGTCGACCGCGCTGACGATTCCTTTCCTGAAGGACACCGTGCTGCATTTCGGCTGGTTCTTCGTCGTGTTCGGCGCCTTCGTCATCGTTGGCGCCGGCAACGCGGTGAACCTGACCGACGGTCTCGACGGCCTTGCCATCGTGCCGGTGATGATCGCGACTGCGAGCTTTGCCATGATCGCCTATCTCGCCGGCAACGCGGTGTTCGCCGATTATCTCCAGATCAAATATGTCGCCGGCACCGGCGAGCTCGCCGTGCTCTGCGGCGCGCTGCTGGGTGCGGGCCTGGGCTTCCTCTGGTTCAACGCGCCGCCGGCCTCGATCTTCATGGGCGACACCGGCTCGCTCGCGCTCGGCGGCATGCTGGGCGCGATCGCAGTGGCGGTGAAGCACGAGATCGTGCTCGCGGTGATCGGCGGCCTGTTCGTGCTGGAGGCGGTCTCCGTCATCGTGCAGGTGGTGTCGTTCAAGATGACGGGAAAACGCATCTTCCGGATGGCGCCGATCCATCACCATTTCGAGCAACTCGGCTGGACCGAGCCGCAGATCGTGATCCGGTTCTGGATCATCTCGGTGATGCTGGCGCTCGCTGGCCTATCCACGCTGAAGCTGCGGTGAACGATCGATGATCCCCGTCACGTCCTTTGCCGGCAAGACGGTCGCGGTGTTCGGCCTCGGCGGCTCGGGGCTCGCCTCCTGTCACGCGTTGAAAGCGGGCGGCGCCGAGGTGATCGCCGCCGACGACAGCGCCGAGAATGTCGCCAAGGCTGCGCAAGCGGGCTTCATCACGGCTGATTTGCGCAACGTCTCATGGGCGAATTTCGCCGCGCTGGTGCTCGCGCCCGGTGTGCCGATGACCCACCCAGTCCCGCATTGGAGCGTGCTGAAGGCGCGGGAGGCCGCTATCGAGGTGATCGGCGACATCGAGCTGTTCTGCCGCGAAAGGCGCCGGCACGCGCCGGATGCGCCGTTCGTCGCCATCACCGGCACCAATGGCAAATCGACGACGACGGCTTTGATCGCGCATCTCACCAAGGTCGCCGGCTATGACACCCAGATGGGCGGAAATATCGGCACCGCAATCCTGTCGCTGGAGCCGCCGGGCATGGGCCGCGTCCACGTCATCGAGATGTCGTCCTATCAGATCGACCTCACGCCTTCACTCGATCCCTCCGTCGGCATTCTGCTCAATGTCAGCGAAGACCACATCGATCGCCACGGCACCATCGCGCATTACGCCGCGGTGAAGGAGCGACTCGTTGCCGGTGTGCAGGCCGGCGGCACCGCGATCGTCGGCGTCGACGACGGCTTTTGCCGCGATATCGCCGACCGGCTCGATCGCGCCGGCAAGAACGTGGTGCGGATCTCCGTCAAGAATCCGCTGGCCAGCGGCATCCATGTCGAGCACGGCCATATCGTGCGCAATTCGGGCGGCGCGCGCAGTGAAATCGCGGCGCTCGGCGGCATCGGTTCTCTGCGCGGCTTGCACAATGCGCAGAACGCGGCGTGCGCGGCAGCCGCCGCGCTCGCGATGGGCATCGGCCTCGACGTCTTGCAGAACGGCCTGCGCAGCTTCCCCGGCCTTGCGCATCGCATGGAGCAGGTCGGCCGCCGCGGCAACGTGCTGTTCGTCAACGATTCCAAGGGCACCAATGCCGACGCCACCGCGCATGCGCTGTCGTCCTTTTCGGACATCTTCTGGATCGCGGGCGGCAAGCCGAAGGCCGGCGGAATCACCGGCCTCACCGGCTACTTCCCGCGCATCCGAAAAGCCTATCTGATCGGCGAGGCCGCGCAGGAATTTTCGGGCACGCTCGGCACGAAGGTGCCGCACGAGATCAGCCAGACCCTCGACGTCGCCGTCGAGCAAGCCGCATGCGATGCGGAGGCGTCAGGCATCGCTGACGCGGTCGTCCTGCTGTCGCCCGCCTGCGCCTCCTTCGACCAGTATCGCAACTTCGAAATTCGCGGCACCAGGTTCCGCGAGCTGGTGCAGGCGCTGCCGGGCATGAAGCCGGTGGTGTAGGGACGCTGCTGGTTGTTGCTCCGCTGTCGTCGCCCGGCTTGACCGGGTGATCCAGTACGCCGCGGCTGTGGTTATGAACCCTCGACGTCTCTGGAATACTGGATGCCCCGCTTTCGCGGGGCATGACGGGCATTTGAGGTAAGCGCTCGCCTTCATCTCCAATCATCCCCGTTTCCTTAACCCCCCGGTAACCAACCTCGGCGACCAATGGACCGACCTCTGTCCGAAAGCGGCCGCCATGCTCTCCCGTGAAGAACGCACCCCCTTTTCCGAGTGGTGGTGGACCGTCGACAAGCCGCTGATGGGTGCCATCCTGGCGCTGATGCTGACCGGCGTGATCCTGTCGCTGGCGGCGAGCCCGCCGGTTGCGACCCGCATCGGGCTCGATCCCTTCCACTTCTTCAGCCGCCACGTGCTATTCCTGGTGCCGTCCTGCATCGTGCTGCTCGGGGTGTCCTTCCTGTCGCCGCGGGCGATCCGTCGCTCGGCGCTGATCATCTTTGCGGTCAGCATCGTCCTGATCGTGCTGACGCTCGCGATCGGCCCCGAAGTAAAGGGCTCGCGGCGCTGGATCACGCTACTCGGCCTCAATATCCAGGCCTCCGAGATCGCAAAACCGTCGTTCGTCGTCATGGCCGCCTGGCTGTTCGCGGAATCCACTAGGCGGCCAGAAATGCCGGCGACCTCGATGGCGCTGGTGCTGCTCTTGATGCTGGTCTCGCTGCTGGTGATGGAGCCCGACTTCGGCCAGACCATGCTGATCCTGATGGTGTGGGGCTCGCTGTTCTTCATCGCGGGCATGCGGATGATCTGGGTGTTCGGGCTCGCCGGCCTCGGCGCCGCCGGACTGTTCAGCGCCTATCTTTTTGTTCCCCACGTCGCCGGCCGCATCAAGCGCTTCATGAATCCGGCCTCGGGCGACACCTTCCAGGTCGATACCGCCATGGAGGCCTTCTACAATGGCGGCTGGTTCGGCCTCGGACCGGGCGAGGGCATCGCCAAGCGCAGCCTGCCCGACAGCCACACCGATTTCGTGTTCGCGGTTGCCGCCGAAGAGTTCGGCATCATCCTGTGCCTCGCGATGCTGGCACTGTTTGCTTTCGTCGTCATCCGGACGCTGTCGCGCGCCTATGCCAACGAGGACATGTTCTCGCGCTTCGCGGCCTCGGGCTTGGCGATCCTGTTCGGCGTGCAGGCCGCCATCAACATGTCGGTCAATCTCCAGCTCATCCCCGCCAAGGGCATGACGCTGCCCTTCATCTCCTATGGTGGCTCCTCGATCGTGTCGCTGGCCTATGGTGTCGGCATGATGCTCGCGCTGACGCGGCTGCGCCCGCGCACCGAAGTCGAGGCGAGCGGCCACGCCGAGGCGATGCGCAGCTACGCATAGTTTTTCGTCATTGCGAGCGAAGCGAAGCAATCCAGAATCTTTCCGCGGAGGGACTCTGGATTGCTTCGCTGCGCTCGCAATGACGGTGGTGTATGTGGGGCCTATTCAAACCCCACTGCCACCTTCCCCAG
>NZ_JBVVPP010000102.1:0-4924 GCF_055811315.1 Bradyrhizobium sp. MI1.4
ACCCGGTCCATCCGGGCAACCCTCGTCGCAACATCGAGGGTGAGTCGCCTCATTTTGTGGGGGGACATACAGTCTAGCGGACTCCAGCGCATCGCGCAGCCCCTGAGGGAGTAGTGAAGCCTCGAACAGTTCTCGAACGGTCACCAAGCCGGCGTCGGCGAACAACGCCGGGCGGCGTCAACTTACAGTCATGTTTTGCGATTTGGTCGGCTCGTCGGCACTTTCGGCCCGCCTTGATTTGGAGGACTTGCGGGCTGTAATGGGCGCCTGCATCGCTGGATCGCAGAGATTGTCGCCCAAAACGAGGGCGTTATCGCGCGGTACATGGGAGATGGCGTTCTCGCCTATTTCGGCTATCCCTAGGCGCACGAGGATGATGCCGAACAGGCGACACGCGCCGGGCGCTGGTCGATGCCGTGGCCAAGCTCCAGACAGAGCCCGCCACCGAGCTACAGGTTCGCGTTATGGTGGTCGTCGGCGATCTGACCGGCGAAGGCGCGGCTCCAAGAGCAGGTCGTCATTGGCAGGACGCCGAACTTGGCTGCGCGCCTGCTGACGTTTCGCCAATCCTGGTACCGTGCTGATCTCCGAGAGTACGCACCGGCTCACTGATGGGCATTTCGAATTCCGCAATCTCGGTCCTGTCGAGCTTAAGGGATGGGCGGAGCCAATACCAGCCTGGCAGGTCCTGGGAACGACCGAAGTGGATAGCCGTTTCGAGGCACAGCACAAAACCCGATTGGCGCCACCAATTGGGCGCGACGAGGAAATCGAGATGCTGTTGCGTCGCTGGCAGCACGCCAGGCGTGGCGAAGGTTGCGCGGTGATGCTCACCGATGAGCCCGGTATCGGCAAGTCGCATATTGCCCTGGCGCTTGATGAGCGACTCCCCGCCAAACCGCACATCAGGGTGCGGCAGTTCTGCTCGGCGCACCACACTAATAGTGCGCTGTATCCATTCATCCGTCAGCTCGAACGCACTGCCCGGCTCGAGCGGAGCGACCCAGCAGCAGAGAAGTTCGCCAAGCTTGAAGCTCTGCTGGTTCGGTCAGGCGCTGATGCCGACCGCGTAGTGCTACCTCTGGCCAACCCTCTGGCACGGAGACCACCCGACGAATCCGGCGGTGGCGCAAATGCGATGTGCGACGGCATCTCCTAGGGCGACCTTCGCACAGACCAGAGGATAGCGTTCGTGAGGATTCGCTGGTAGCGGGCGTCCTGCCAAACTGACGGATCGTGGCCTAGCGCCGAGTAAAATACTCGTCCCTCGCCATAGAATCGGGTCCAGGTGAGAGGCCAGCCATAGAATCGTTGATGCACGCCGGTCGTGCCAAGGTCCACCGAGCTTGGGTCGAGGCGCAGGAGCACGCGTGAACCACGATAGTCGAAGTCGCTGATTTGGTAGATCTCGTCCTCGACTTGCAACGAATTCCCGAGAAAAGCCACCAGGGGATCGCCAGGATCAACCACCTCGATCTTCACGGCCTGATGCCAAGGATGACCATTGAAGTAGCCGCCGACCAGATCGAGATAGTCCGGCCAAGTGTAGAATGTGTCCGTCGCCGAATGAACGCCGAGGAACCCGCGGCCCGAGCGCACAAAGTTGAGAAGAGCTCTCTTTTGCGCGGCGCTCATTGGAAGTTCTCCGGTTGTGTAGAACATCACCGCCGCGTAGCGCTCGAGGTTTTCGGTAGAAAATTCGGACGTGTCTTCCGTTGCAATGACTTCAAAGACACCCGAATTGCTTCCGAGCTGGGTCAGGATTACCTTGGAAAGCGGTATGACATCATGCCGGTAGCCAGCGGAGTATGTGAAATAGAGGATGCGCTCTGGCGGACGCTCCGCATGCGCGCCGAGTGGTCGGATTGCCGCTGCGCCGCCGAGGAGCGCGATGAACTCACGTCGCCTCACAATCGCCTCCGCCAACCAACCATGTTTTGAAGAAGCCTAGCACAGATCAGCCCAGCACCGGCCTTCGGGCATCGCCCTCTGGCTTCCTATGCAACGCTGCTGGCCCATCAGCGAAGTGGCGAATCGTCTCATTGATGTCAGCTTCGTGGGTGGAAGCGGACTGGTTTTGCTCAGGTCGGGTTCTTCGCACTTTGACCCGAATGAGACGAACTTGGGAAGGGCCGCGACCCCCGAAGCGTCGAGCCGAGCCGGTACTGAGCGCAGCGCAACGGCATTCGCGGTGACCTCTTAGCCAGTATTTTTGACCGCCTCAGCCAGTATCCCGTAAAGCTGCTGCTTGCTGAATTGCTTGGGCCGCTGCCTCTCCGCTGCGTTCCGCGACACCTTCTTTGCGACTGGACCGGCGCAAGCTGCCGACGACGTCGCCCTCAGCTTTGGGGTCGGCCTTATCTTCGGCCTCGCCGTGGGCAGCTTGCGACCGCGCTTCAGGCCCTTACGGGTCAGCATGCCGCAGACCGCGTTACGACTGCATCCGAGCCGGCGCGCTATCTGCGCCGCGCTATGTCCTGCGGACCAGAGGCTGATGAGGAGCCCTATGTCTTTCGCATCCCAGCCCATGGGGGATATTATAGCACCCACGGCCGAACACACGTCAATCCTCTTCGTCCGGCTCGCGTACGGCCGCCGGTTCGTCGAGCTTGATCTCGGAGAAGGCGACGTGGGAATGGTCGTCTATGCAGACGTGGACGAAATCCCAGCCAGCGCCGCGTCTCTTGTTCGGACCACTGGCGAGAAGAGCTGGGTCGCTGAGCCGGGACAGGTCGACCGAACGTAAAGCCCTGCATCGCCGCGGAATGGCGCTCACCACCGGACAGTTCGGCTGCGCCTTCGCGCGGCGCCTGATGCACTCCGCCGAATTAACTTCCAACAGCAACATACGATTCACATATGTGGATGCTGGAACAACGTCGGCGGATTTCAGTCTCCGTTGCATCATTTTCCCGATTGGTCCGCCGCCGGGCCATGATCCAAGCTTGTTAGAAGGCTTGGTTGGGGGGTACACGGCATGCGTGAACATCCTGGTCGAGCGGTTGACGCCACTGTGCGGCTGCATGAGCGCCTGGAACGGCTTACGTCTCAATTGTCCGAACTGGAGTGTCTTCGGGCCCGCGTGCGCGAAGCGGAGCGGAGCGTGCTGATCACCGTCGAAACCGCTCCGTCCCGTTCGCGAGGACATCGCGGCATACGCCTTTTCGAGTTTCCCCAGCCCGTTCATCTCTTTGAAGTTGTGGCAGGCCAACTTTAGCCTTCCCTTGACTTCGTCCGAGGCTCTGAGGCGGCTGAGTCTTTGCGACGGTGCGGCGTTTGGAACGCTTCGCCGATTACCGGGTGTTCCCGGCACGCGTCCCAAAGTGCGTAATGCAGTCGGGCCCCAGCTCCCCCAATCCCTTGGAGCTGAGGCCATTCTTGTTTGGCGCTTCCGATCGACAGCTGGCGATAATGCCCCCGCGTTGCGCGCGGTTGCGACGAACCCGTTCTCTGAGGATCGGCTGGACGCAGCAACGTCAGCTTCTGATGCTGTGGACGGCTCCTCCACGGGCACGAGAGTGCCAAACAATGGGCGCCGTTTAAGGCTCCCACGATTCGGAGGAGCAGCCTATGCAGTCAATTTCAACGATTGGTCTGGATATCGCGAAGTCGGTCTTTCAAGTGCATGGGGTTGATACAGCCGGCAAGGTGATCATACGCCGTCAGCTCAAGCGCCGTTTCGTGCTGTCCTTCTTTGAGAAGTTGCCGCCGTGCCTAGTCGGGATCGAGGCTTGCGCTTCATCGCACCATTGGTCCCGCGAGCTGCAGGCGTTGGGGCATACGGTGCGACTGATGCCACCGGCCTATGTGAAGCCCTACGTCAAGCGGCAGAAGAACGACAGCACCGACGCGGAGGCTATTTGCGAGGCGGTCACAAGGCCCAACATGCGGTTCGTGCCGACCAAGACGAACGAGCAACAGAGCTGTCTGATGCTTCATCGCGTACGCCATCTCTTCATTGGCCAGCAGACTGCTGTCATCAACTCGATCCGTGCATATCTGGCCGAGTTCGGGATTGTTGCCCCCGTCGGGCGCAGGGGTGTCGAACAGCTGTTGGAAGTCGTCGCCGATCCAGCTGACCGCCGGGTCCCGGAGGTGGCCCGCGCGTGTCTTGCGGCTCTCGGCGGTCAGTTGCGGGTACTGAAGGCTCAGATCCTGGAGTTCGACAGGCGCATCATTGCCTGGCATCGATCAAACGCGACGAGCAGGCGACTGGATGCGATCCCTGGCGTCGGTCCAGCACTGGCAACGGCGCTAGTCGCAAGCGTTGCCGATGCGGGAACCTTCCGGTCGGGGCGGGACTTCTCGGCCTGGGTCGGACTCGTGCCGAAGCAGAACTCCAGTGGGGGCAAGGACAAGCTTGGCCGTATCAGCAAGCAAGGCGATCGCTATTTACGCAGCCTCTTCACAGCGGGCGCACTCGCCGTGATCCGCTATGCCAAGATCCATGGCACGAGCCATCGGCCTTGGCTCACTGCGTTGTTGGCACGCCGCCCCACCAAGGTCGCAGCCATCGCACTCGCCAATAAGCTCGCCAGGATGGCATGGGCGATGATGGCCAGGAACGAACCCTATAAGGAACCCCGGCCTTACGGCGTGAACGAGATCACAGCCGTCATCCGGCTGTAACGTACGGTTGGAAGGGCGAACAGCACTAATGCAGCGCCGGTCGATCCGGCGATCAGGACAACCCACATGGGCCATGGCATCTTCGAATGCGTGCTTTTGATCGGGACCTGATCCGCGGAGGGCATTATGGCCAGCGGTCATGAGTACCGCACAAAAAGGCCGAACACATGGCTGCTCCGACCAACGCCGCAAGTGAAGATTCTCCTTGCCAACCCGGAGCCAATGGTATGGACCCCGCCCTTGCCGCGGTGGAATCTCAAGCGTCAACTGCAGCGAAGGAGGATGTTATGCAGGT
>NZ_JBVVPP010000103.1:0-4908 GCF_055811315.1 Bradyrhizobium sp. MI1.4
GATTATGCGTAGCGCGGGATTATGCGGAGTCGTTGGCTGGTAGCCGCGGTTTTCCCGGGCTTTTGTGGCTTTTGTGGTTGCGCCGCTCCGCATAATAACGAGGGCTCTGTCCGCGGCGTCCCGCGATGTTGCGAGACGCCGCGGTGTAGGTCAGCGCGACCAGATCAGCGCACACTCGCCATCGTCGCCTTCGAAGAGGTTGGCGTAGATGGGCGCCGTAAAGGACGGATCGTCGAGCTTGACCGAGTGGTAGGAGCGATTGTCCTTCGAGGTCCGGCGCCAGGCGGCACCGATCTCGACGCCTGAGACGATCACGCGCAGGTCTGGCGCCTTGTCGCTGGTGGAGGCGGGATCGCTGGGGACGATGCGCGCCTTGGCATCGATCGCGAGCGTCTTGATGGTGCCGGTGTAGGTGCCATCGTTGCTGCGGGTGAACGAACCGATCTGGGACATGGTGGATCTCCTGTGCTGTGTTCAAGCCCGCGACCATCGCGGCCTTGTGGCGATCGAAAGCCCCGGGACGGCCGACCCGCACCGTCAGGCCGCAGCGCATGCGAAGGACGGCGTGCGGCGATCTTGTTGCTGCGCGAGGAGCGGCGCAGCCGCGGGGAAGAAGATCGCCGGCACGCTGTTGCGGGGAACAGGCCGGGTCGCAGACCGCATCTCGGGGCAGATCCGCCCAGCAAGGCCCGTCGGTCGCAGGGCATCACGGCACGCCCGGAGAACCATCCGGCTCCAATCGGACACGTACGGCACGAGCGCGCCCAACACAACCGCTGACTGACGTTCCGAACAGCAACCACCTCGACCATAGTCCAGCCTCCACATGCAGAAGGGGGCGACATGCCAACAGGTGTCTATGTCCGTCAGAACGCGGTCTGGGACCGATTGAAGGCGGGAATGGCCGCAGACCACGCGGCCGACTTTGCTCAATGGCTCCGCGGGCGCCGATATACGCCACTTACCATCATCGAGAGGATGCGGCTGCTTGCGAGTTGGACGCACTGGGCGCGCGGGGAAGGCTACACGCTGGCTGCAATCCGTGAGGCGCATGCGGCCTCATTCGCCTTGATCGAAGCGGGACATCGGCCGCGCTTCCGCGGCGACCTCAACAAGGACGCGGTCGAGTGCGCCAAGCTGTTCATCGCCTACCTTGAGGATCAGGGCGTGATGACGCGATTACCGACCAAATCGGCGGCGCCACTGGTTCTCGAATTTGCGGCTTGGGCCCGCGAGCAGCGCGGCCTGGCTGAAACGACGCTCGCCGCGTACCTTGGGACGATTACTCCCTTCGTCGATGCGCTGGGGGATATCCCGACGGCCTACGACGCCGTGACGATCCGGGCATACATGATCGAACGTGCAAAGGCCGTATCGGTCGAGCGCATGAAGGGCATATCGGTCGGCATCCGCGCGTTCCTGCGCTTCCTGATCGCGACAGGACGATGTCCGCCTGGGCTCGACCACGCCATGCCGAATGTTGCGGGATGGCGGCTGGCATCGATCCCGCGCTTCCTGCCTGATGCCGATATCGCGCGGATCATCGGTGCGTGCGACGGGGAGCGGCGCCTGCGCGACCGAGCCATCATCCTGCTGTTGGTCCGGCTCGGGCTTCGGGCGAGCGAGGTGGCGCGGCTCAGCTTCGACGATATCGACTGGCGGCAGGGCAGCATCCGCCTGTGCGGCAAAGGCCGGCGCGAGGAACTGCTGCCGCTCACCCAGGAGATCGGCGACGCGCTGCTCGCCTACATCGAACGCGGACGGCCGGCACTGGCGACGCCATCCCTGTTCATCACCGAATATGCGCCGCTGCGGCCAATCGACCGCATCACGGTCAAATGTATGGTCAAGCGCGCGCTCAAGCGCGCGGGCGTCGAGAGCCGTTACAAGGGTGCGCATATCCTGCGCCACTCGGCGGCCACGGCGATGCTCCGCCACGGCGTCAGCCTGCCGGGCGTGAGCACGGTGCTGCGCCACCGATCGCAGACGATGACGGCGCATTACGCCAAGGTCGATATCGCGCTGCTGGCGGCCATCGCGCAGCCCTGGCCCGGGAGGTCGCCATGCTGATCGATGATGTTGATCGCTACATCGAGCTGCGCCGCTCGCTCGGCTTTAAGCTCGCAAAGACGACCCGACACCTCACCGCGTTCGCGCGTTATGCGGGCGACCGGGGCGATACTCATGTTCGCCGCGAGACCGCGACCGCCTGGGCGGCGGCCGTCTCGTCGACGCCGCGCAGTCACCAGCGGCGGCTTCAGGAGATCGCGCTCTTTGCACGCTTTCTCTACGCGGAGGATCGCGCGCATGAAGTGCCGCATCACCCCCGCAGCCCTGCAACACGTCCCGCGCCCTATATCTACACGCGGGAGGAACTGGCTCGCATGCTCGACGCTGCGGGCAATCTACGGCGCCAAAAGCCCAGCCCGCTCAGGCGCCACATCTATGTGATGCTGATCGGGCTGCTGGCATCGACGGGCCTGCGGATCTCCGAGGCCCTGAACCTGCGGTTGGACGATCTGCTGCCCGACGGCGTGCTGCACATCCGCCTGACCAAGTTCAACAAGAGCAGACTCGTGCCGATGCACCCCAGCGTGGTCGAGGCGCTGCAGGCCTACCTTGAGGTCCGGCGGCGGTTCGCCGGGATGGATGACCATGTGTTCCTGTCCGTGGGTGCCAAGCCTATGTCGCTTCGGACCGCCCAGAGCAACTTCTATGTGATCCTGCGCAAGGCTAGCGTCGGTCAGAATCGGCCGCGTCGCCCGCGTATCCATGATCTGCGCCACACCTTCGCGACGCGTGTGCTGGAGCAATGCGCGACGCGTCGTGATGATGTTGCGCGCGACTTCGTCGCTCTCGCCACTTATCTCGGCCATGCAGACATCCGACATACCTACTGGTATCTGGAAGCCACCCCGGACCTCATGGCCGATATAGCGGGTGCTGCCGAGGCGCTGATCGCCGGGGAGGTCGCATGACGCCGATCGCCCCGCTCATCACCAGCTTCATGCGCGAGCACATGCCGCAGCAGCGCGGCTACAGTCCGCACTCCTGCGAGACCTATGCGTACAGCTTCCAGCTGTTGTTCGCCTTTGCCGCCCGGCGTCTGCACACGCGCCCCTCTCTGCTCCAGCTCGAGCAGATCGATGCAGACATGGTGGTCGCGTTCCTGCATCACATCGAACATGACCGCGGCAACGGTCCGGCGACTCGCAACCTGCGGCTCGCCGCGATCAAGTCGTTCATGCGCTACGTCGAGCTGCGGCATCCCGGCGCCTTGGAGCAGGTCGCCCAGATCAATGCGATCCCAGGCAAGCGTCATGACCAGAAGCTCATCCGCCATCTGACCATGGACGAGATCCGCTCCGTGCTCAATGCGCCCGACGCGACGACACGCCTCGGACTACGGGATCGAGCGATGTTGCATCTGTGCTTCGCCGGCGGCCTGCGCGTCTCCGAGTTGACTGGCCTCACCCTGGAGAACGTCACGCTGCAACCGAGGCCAAGCATCCTGGTGTTCGGCAAGGGCCGGCGCGAACGCAGCCTTCCGCTATGGAAGGAAACCGCTCGCGATTTGCGCGCTTGGCTGTCAGTGCGAGGAAAGCCGCCGGCGACAGAGCTGTTCGTCAACGCCCAAGGGATGGCGATGACCCGCGCCGGCTTTGAGTATATCCTCGAAAAGCACGCAAAGGCGGCCGCAGCTCGATGCCCGACGCTAGGCGGGCGCACCCTGTCGCCACACCTTTTGCGGCACAGTTGTGCAGTCCTGATGCTGCAGGCCACACGCGACATCCGCAAGGTTGCGCTCTGGCTTGGCCACGCCGATATCCGCACGACGGAGATTTATCTCCGCATGGATCCCTCTGAAAAGCTTGAGGCTGTGGAAGCGGTCATTCCGCCGGCGCTGCGCCGTGGACGGTTCAAGGCACCAGACGCGCTGATTGCCTCGCTGTTGGAGAAAGCACCTCTGCCTTCAGGGTGAGAGACGTCGGGCAGCCGATCGTTACGACGAAATACCTTTGATGCGCTGTGACGTCGCGGCATCACCGCGCCGTCCCGCACGAGCAATCGAGCTCTTCTCCATTGGGTTGGAATCGGCGAAGCAAAGCGCTGTGGCTCGATCGCGCTTGCCGTGATGGTGTCGCCGTCGCGGCGGTGGTGAGGCCTTTGAGCGATGCTCTCCTGTCGGGCTGCTTGGCCCACGTCCATACCGGCCTTTTGCTGGCGGATTACGCGCCACAATACGCTCGCTGCGCTCGCCGACCTTTACCCGCAATGGCTTGTTCGCGATCTTCTTCCCCTGCCGCCAAGCGGCGGCATTCCTCGCGAGGCAACAAGATCGCTCAGCCCGCCATCCTCCGCTGCGCTGCGGGCCAGAGGCTGCGGGCCGGTCGTTGCGGCGCTCAAAGATCGCCATCAAGGCCGCGATGGTCGCGGGCTTGAAAACAGCAACAGGAGATTACCATGGCTCAGATTGGCACCTTCACCCGCGCCGAAGACGGCTCATACACCGGCACCATCAAGACGCTCTCGCTCAACTTCAAGGCGCGCTTCCTTCCTGCCGAACCCTCCGAGAACGAGAAGGCTCCGAACCTGCGCGTGGTGGTCGGCAATGTCGAGATAGGTGCCGCGTGGCAGCGCACCTCCAAGGACAACGCCGTCTATCACTCGGTTAAGCTCGACGACCCGTCCTTCCCGGCGCCCATCTACGCCAACCTCGTCGCGGTCGATGACGGCTACGCGCTGGTCTGGTCGCGCTGACCCGCGCCGCTGCGGCGCCTCACCTCGTGCGAGGCGCCGCGGCTTCTCTCCTCGGGATTATGCGGAGCGGCGCAGTCGCAAAAGCTCGGGAAAATCGCGGCTACCAGTCCACGACTCCGCATAATCCCGCGCTACGCATAATCCGCT
>NZ_JBVVPP010000104.1:0-4758 GCF_055811315.1 Bradyrhizobium sp. MI1.4
GTCGGGCCCCAGCTCATCGCCCGCCCCCTTATTCTGGAGTCCTTTTTGCTTGGCACCTCCACCAAGGGCGGAGTCCTGAAGGATAGAGAAGTGCGATGACCGGGCCCTTCGTGATCGCACCTATAAAATACTTTAATTGATTTAATTACACTAAAGGTATTTAATCTCTCCGCGAGCCCCGGAGAGAACCTATGCCTGATCAAGACGATGACCGCCGCGAATTTCTGAAGACCTGCGGAAAGTTCGCCGCCGTAACACCTCCAGCGATCACGCCGCTGCTCTCGACCTCCCTCACGTCCAATGCAATTGCCAGGTTCAGCGCCGGAGCGGTTCACCGCGGCAACAATGGCTGGGGAAATGGCGGCGGCGACGGCAGTCCCAACGGCAAGGACGACAGAGGGCGCTGAACCATCTTTCGGCGGACCGAAGTTTGAACGGCTCGTCGCTTACCACGTTTTCCAATGCTCATCCCCGAGTGGGGTAATGCAGTCGGGCCCCTCGCCCCCGGAACCGAGCCGTTTCTCTTTTACCGCATTCAAGAAGACCTGACACCGAGCCTGAAGTATTGAACTTCTACTTTTACTCTCGCGCTAATTGCTCTGACGCCGTCCTGATAGTGCTTTTTTTTGCTAGGGAGGACATTATGCGAGGCTCTCGCGCAAACCTTTACGAACGACTTAGCGAACTCGCTTCTCAACTCTCAGAGTTGGAAGATCTTCGAGATCTGGTGCAAGAAGCTGAGCGAAGCGCCCGCGGTGTGCCTCCATTACGCTTGACACATCCACCGTCGCGCCGCGTTCGACGTCGTGAACGTGGCGGTTTGTCTGTTCGCCTCCGTCGCCACGCGCCACTAAACGGGAATGCAGGAGCTATCAGCCCCCCTGACAACGACAACCAAGTCGATTGGACTTTGCTGGAGCCATTCCCCGACCAATGGTGGGCTTCCTCCTAAAACCTCTCCAAGCGCTGACTCGACGAAGAGAGCGATCCAATGCTGGCGGCCCACCCACCCTGAGGAGCAGACAGCTAGCCACCCTTGCAGCCCGCGGGTGCCGAGGCTGGTCCGGCCGCACCTGTCAATTCTGGATCACCCTTCGCCAAACTCCGGCAACCTGCAACGGCGAGTGAGACAGGGAAGACGGTCAGCACGACCTATGCGGGCTTGAGGTGAGCAACTGCAAAAGCGAATGTCACTTGTCGGCGAGAACACCGGCGTCACGCTAAGGTCATTTCGTAAAGATTGGTTTCAACACCTCTGGAATTGCGATGACGAAGAACGACACCGCCGTGTTCGACGCGATGCGACCTGATCCAAACGGACGGAGACAATGGGCCGGCCGACTAGGGACGCGCGAGGCAATAAAACGGGATGGCCTGGAGCTCGACCCTGGCTCGCTCGTTTACTGCCCCCACGAGTGGATCAATGCCGCCGGCTATGTTGACCTCGAACTGGTCCGCAAATACCCGCTGATGTTCGCGGTCTAAAGTCGTGACGAACCAGAGCCGACGCGCAAGCGATCCGCCGTCCGACGAACCAGCGATTCGACGCCTGCTAAGCCGAGCGGCAAAACGCAGGCGTCCAAAGCCGCCTGTGCCACCTGTGCCGTTCGGCACTGAAACAGACCCCAACCGCGAATTTTCCCGGGCCGAACCGGAGGCTGTTTGGTTCTTCGTCTTCTTGCCGATCTTCATGCTGCTCTATGCGATCGTCGAGAAAATGCACGGGAGATAGCACAGGGCTGACGTGTCGCAGGCGGCGCCAGCCGCACAAATTCTAATCCTCCGGCGGTGCCTTCCCTCGGCCCAGGACAATGGTTTCAACTCTCAGGCGGGGCATACACCTGTAGGCGTAAGCGGCGGGTAGGTTCGCAATTGCCGGCAGCATCGCGAGAAAATCCATTGGCCGCTGACATCTGTTGCAGATGAGGGTTGGTGCATTTTCCGTGTCACCGCCGCGCGGCATTGCGGGTCCGCCAAAGGTGAGGACGGTAATTCCATTGATCGGCGTTTACATCTCCGGGCGACTACCGCCCTGCAGACTCGAAAACAGGCCTCGTCAGCGTGAGCCGCTATTGCTCCGGAACCGAGACTCAGTTCTCACTCCGATTATTGGAGCTAAGGGCGAAGCCGGATGCACCGTTTGTAGCCAAGCTCGACTGCTCAAAGCTGTTTCCCCGTGACCAAAGGCTACGAACTGAAGCGTTATGAATGCGCCAGCTGCGGCAGCGATCTGTGGCTAGTTACGAGAGTGTCCCGATCATCCGCGCCTAAGCAGCAAAGTGGAAGATCCCGCCGAGGTATGCGGCTTAAGACCATCGAAGCGGCCTTGAAAGGCGCCGCTCGTGCCGCAGCTAATCAAAAACCGAAAGCCCCGCCAGCGTGACTGGCCCCCGCAGCTATTCCATTTCTGTACGATCAGCCGCGGCGTTCCGATTGCCATTGGAGAATGAGATTTCCGCCCACCCGCAGGGCGGCCGCGACAGGGCACCATTATGATACCGATCGCTCAGACCTCCCCTGGCGGTGTCAATTAACTCGGCGCCATCCCGACCTGCATCGGGGACACGACCCCGACCTCGCGCGAAGCCATTTCCCGGCCCCGCGAAATCTTGCCGAAACAGAGGGGGTCGAAAGTGGCGGAATCGAACACGGGGATACGACATGCTAGTCCTGATGAACCTGATCTGGCGGCGCCTTGCCTACACGATGCTGACCGGTATGCGGTCCAAGCTTGTGCGCCAATGACGAGAAGGGCGGCCGCGTAAGAAAGCATCCCGTGCCGCGTCAAGGACGGTCCGCCAGCCCGCCCCGGAGCCCCCCTGGGCGCCAGGATTCAAGGAGCCGGCGGGCTCCGTACCAAGGGTATCCGTTAGACTGGCAGCATCGAAGCCGCGACATTCGGGGCGATGCCACCCCCTTCCACGGGTGCGCATTCCCGTGTGTGACTCAGCTTTCGGTCAGGTTTGCCAAAAACCGGCCCCAGGACGGGAAAGACCTGAAGCCGAATACGTTCCCTAGCCGCGCCAGGCCGATTGACGCTCGCCGCCACGACACTTGGATACCGGCATGCGGCTTCAGAAGGCACCTTTAGCGAGATGCGCGAGATGGGCCTACGCGAATATGCTGGTGTATTGCCATTGCGGCCATCACGTCGCTGTTAACGCCGATCGCTGGCCGGACGATGTTCGCTTGTCTGATGTCGAGCCGCGCTTTGTGTGCGCTGGATGCGGCAACCGAGGGGCTGAGGTCAGGCCGGATTTCAGCAGCGGCAAGCCGGTCAAATTTGCGACCTCGAACGCCCGTTGAGGAACGAACGCGCAGAGGAAAAATTGGAGGGTTTGCTAGCTGTCTCCTTCGAGCTGGCGGAGCGGCCCCGGCTAATCAATCCCCAGGCACCCCAGCCGGGGTCGTCTCTTTTGGTTTGTTGGGCATCTAGTGAGGAGACACGAGAGCCGCCACGCTAAAGGCCACCACACAGGCGGCGGCCAATGACCAGAGCGTTATTCTGATCTCTTTGGGCATGTCGGCTAACGTCAGGAGTTGAACCGAGTTCCTCGCCGGAGTGCTAGGGCCCGCCAGCGTGAACCGGCGGGCCTTTGATCAGATCACTGCGGAGGCTTCTTCATCGCGGTTGGCGGCTTCGCTGTGCCGCTCTTCGGGGGACCATAATTCGCTGAGCCACGAGAGCCATAGCCCCCAGCCTTGCCATCCATTTTGTTAGCCGATGCTGGCGATGTCATGAAGCCGGAGGCGATCATGGCGCCCCCGAATGCAAGAATTACGAACAGGGCAAAAGCTCTCATAATCGACATTTTCTGCTCCAATATGCATTTTGAAAAAGCCGTCACGTGCGAGATGTACGTAGTTCGAGCAACCTATCCCAGACCAACCTTGCCAGCGAGTCTTTCCTCGGGCAGAGGCCCGCCGGGGTGATCCGGCGGGCTTTGTAATTTCATCAAACGAACTGAACCTTCACACTCCACGCCCATACTGATGAGTATCCGGGATTTTTTGCTAATCCCAATCTCGGGGCTGGATTGGACAAACGCCGCCGGGACAAGGTATTTTTTGCCCGGCGGCGTATTTGCGGCGCGCGAGTTGGCGCTTGGAGTACCCATGAACATCCGTTCTGGTCTATTGCTGGCCGCGATTTGCTGCGCATTCGGAAATGCTTGCATTGCCCAAGAGGGGTCGGTGGGGCCAGACGGGCTATATCCACCACCACCCGAGACTTCCCCGCAAAACCAACGGACCCGCAGGCGTGCCAACGCGGTGGGGCCAAAACCTTCGTCGGTATCCAAGCCGATGACTTGGGAAGAAGAAAACGCCCGACAGCAAGCGGATGAAGATCAGCTAAAACGGAAGATGAATATCTGCCAGCGCTGTTGAGCGACAACATCCCTAGAGATCCCCCACGAGGCGCAGTAGTTCGGGCGTGTTTGGGCCTACCAGATATCGATAATTTGCTAGCTACTTGCGAAGTCGCTTTGATCACGGCATGCGCGCTGGTCGTCGATACACAAAATGGGCCGGCCATTATCCGCCTCGCAGTCCTGCCGAGTGGCTGGCCGACGGGCATGTGACCTGCAGCATCCGGTGCCTGAACGGCCGTTGTGATCGCAGAGTCGACGTGCGGCTCACCGTCCCCATAGCCACTTAACTTCTTCATTTTTCAAAAATGAAAACCAATACTGGAACTCAGACAAAAGCAAGGCTGGTGCGAGCGGCTTGGAGGCCACGGCTCCACAATCGCTGCTC
>NZ_JBVVPP010000105.1:0-4482 GCF_055811315.1 Bradyrhizobium sp. MI1.4
ACGGGTGGGCGACTTCAAATCGGAATGGTGGGCGAGATCATCTCGGAATCCTGGGCGACATCGATCGGAATCCGCACCCTGGGTAACCCCAAGCTCCACGTAGCGCGCAAGGGAGCCGTTGCTGCCGTGAAGGCAGAGGCTGACCGCTGTGCCGCGAACGTGCTGCCGATCATCCGCGAGGCACAGAAGGCGGGTGCGAGCAACGCTCAGGCAGCGGAGGCATTGAATGCGCGCGGTATCCCTACGGCACGCCGTGGGCGGTGGCACGCCCAGTCGGTAGCGAACGTCCTTGAGCGGGCATAGGGAGCGGCCACGATGTCACTGCTTGGAACGGTACTGGTGCTGCTCTCCACACTCCTCACTGCGCTCCAGGTCTCAAAGGGTCCAAGCGTGCTCCTCATCGTCGGCCTGTGGCTGAATAGAACGTAGGAAGGCGGTCGCTTCGAGCCAAAAAGATGTTGCCTTGTCTGTCGCTTGTGACTTCATCATAGTGATAGAAGAGACCTTGAAATGGCCATAGGCCTCAACTCAGGTAGTTGAGATGCCCCTGTAGATGGCGCCGTCCCACAAACGCAGCTCGTAGAATCGTCCTTTAACGTCGCGTCGAACAGCTGCATCCGCCAGGCGATTCCCCGGGGTAGACCCGCTGCTTGAAAGCGTGAGCTGCGTCACGATCCTTCTGAGACTTAGGGCGATGGAGTAACGAGCGACGTAAAGGTCGCCGTCGTCGCCCAAGCGGACGATCTCTCCAACCAGATTTCGAAGCTCGTCCTTCCGCGATGGCTCGGCTGAGTCCAGGAGCGCAGGGTGGGCCAAAAACTGTAAAACGTTTGCTTCGAAATCTTGGTAGGACCATGCCGTTCTCGTGCACCCGTTTTCATCTAGCACCTTCGCGCAGACCAGGCTCTTGTAAGGGTGACTACTAAGAAACCGGACTTCGCTCCCGCAGTAAGCGCATGTGGTAAGTCCGTCGAACAGATTTGCTAAATTGTTGCCCTTTCGCCCGCGGTTGGTGATCAGATTTTGCTGCCGGGCGGCCTGAGCTTTTTGGAAGGTATCTTCGTCTATTACGGCCGGATAGTAGTTCGGCACGGGCGGACCATTCGGAATTCCCTTGCTTCGGCCGCCGGCATAACTCTTCGGCTGATACTCCCCTAAGACGGCGCGGTTGCGAAGCATGCTATCTATCGTGGTGTGGTCCCACTTGGGCGACGATCCGAACGGAGGGATGCCCTGCTTCTCGAGACAGTTGGTTATTGCGTAGCTGCCCAGCCCCCCAATCGAAAGTTCAAAGATCTTTCGAATTACCTCGGCTCGATCCTCGAGATAGACGAAGCTCCTGCGGTCCTCGCTCAGTTCGAGCCAGCTCGGACACGCGGAAATTTTCTTGCTCTGTGTGATCGTCATAGGAGTGAAGCCATTTTCCATCATCAGTTTATCTCGAGAGCAGAAAGTCGGGCGAAATGTGGCCGGCCGCAAGGCAGATCGAGCTGGTTCCGATCGCTAGTGCAACATGTGGCGTCTGGCCGAGCCGAGCGCGCATTGGGAGCACTAGCACGAGTATGACGCGATCGGACGTCTCAGCCGAAACTGCATAGTTTTCGTGGAAATATCAATCACGATCCAGAACAGCCCAGCTGGGTGCGGCGGAGAACCGGATGCGTGTTAATGGCCAGATCCAGAGCAACCATCAGCGAATATTGCTTTCTGACGCGGGCTGCGCGTCATGACTGTAGCGAGTACGCCGCGGTGGAGCTGGGCTTGGCCCGCGATGGCGTGGCTGCTGCTCGTGATGATCCCCTTCATCGGTACCGGGGTCATCGTCGGTGGACTCGCCGGAGCCGTGTTGCTGGGTACCGTTTTTGCAGCCGTTTACCATGCCGAGGTGGTTGCCCATCGTGTCGGTGAGCCGTTTGGAACGCTTGTTCTTGCATTGGCCGTGACAGTGATTGAAACGGCCCTGATCGTTTCGGTTATGGTCGCAGCGCCAGCTGAGAAAGCGGCGTTAGCTCGTGACACCGTCTTTGCTGCCGTCATGATCGTGTGCAATGGCATCGTAGGCACGTGTCTATTGTGGGGCGGCATTCGTCACCATGAGCAGGGATTCCAGGCTCAGGGTGCCAGTGCGGCCATGGCGGTTCTCGTCGCGCTCACCGGCCTGACGATGATTCTTCCGAATCTCGCGGCGCAGGAACTCGGCCCCTTGTACAATACGCCGCAACTCATCTTCGCCGGACTTGTATCGCTGGTGCTTTACTTCGCGTTCGTCTTCATCCAGACGGTACGCCACCGTCATTATTTTCTGCCGGTCAAGCCACCGAGCAACGACGGCCATGTAGCGCTGCCCGACAATAGAACGACCGCGCTAAGTGCAGGGATTCTGCTGGCTTCGCTTGCCGCTGTGGTCGCTCTCGGCAAGGTTCTGACGCCTCCGATCGAGCGGGGAATAAGTTATCTCCAGGTGCCGGAATCGGTCGTCGGCATCATCATCGCTCTGCTGGTTCTGCTGCCGGAAGCGGGAGCAGCAATCAAGGCGGCGCGAAACGACAGACTGCAGACCAGCCTGAACTTGGCGCTCGGCTCGGCGCTCGCTACGATCGGTCTCACGATCCCCGCGGTAGCGGCAGTTTCAATTGTGCTCGGTTATCGTCTGGAGCTTGGACTGGATGCCAAGGAGCAGGGGCTTCTCGCCCTGACTTTGCTTCTCGGCGTCATCACCTTAGGCACGGGTCGAACAACGGTGCTTCAGGGAGTCGTGCATCTCGTCATGTTTGCCGCGTATATATTTTTCGCCGTGGTGCCATGATGAAACGCGGTCCTTCCGATCTATTCTCCATTCGATCATTGCAGAGCGACGCGTTTTCCTGGCCCCTATGGCTTGGCAGGGTAAACAATCATTAGGACCTGCGATGTTGGCTGACACTCATTCGCCTGTCCTTCTGGTTCTGGTCATGGCGGTCGCCGGACCGCTGCTTGCTGAGCTTCCGATCGGATTTCGCATTCCGGCGGTAGTGCTTGAAGTCGTGTTAGGTGTCATCATTGGCCCGCAAGTTCTTGGCTGGGTGCGATTCGACGGCGTCTTGGCCTCTATGTTCGCCTTCGGAATGGCGGCCACGCTCTTCATGGCGGGCATGGAGCTCGAGTTCGAAAGAATTCGCGGACGGCCCTTATTGCTCGCGGTGGGCGGGTGGGGAATGTCAGTCTTGCTTGCGGTGTCCGCGGCAGCCATCCTTCGTGCGAGTTCGCTCCATGATCCTATGATCGTGGCATTGGCTCTCGCCACAACTGCGCTGGGTACGCTGCTACCCATTTTGCGTGATGCAAATCAACTCGACACACCGTTCGGGCGCTTTTTCATCGCCGCAGGGACAATGGGCGAACTAGGACCGATTGTCGCAATGTCCTTGCTGCTTAGCCAGCAGTACACGACTGTCCAGGAGTTTGGTTTCCTGGTGGCATTCCTTGTGGTCGTAGTTTTGGCGGCCGCAATCAGCTTGGGGCTACGTCCGCCCCGTGTTGTCGCCCTCTTGGCTCGCTCGCTGCATGGGAGCTCCCAGCTTCCAGTTCGCATTACTCTGCTACTGTTTGCCGCCTTCTTCGTTCTGTCGGAGCGCTTCGGGTTCGAGAGCATATTGGGAGCCTTTGCTGCGGGGTTGGTCGTGGGGCTGGGTACCCAAGGGCCGGACGGAAAAGCACCGCGGATGAAAATTGACGCGATCTTCTTCGGGTGGTTCATCCCGTTCTTTTTCGTCGGCACGGGTATAAAATTTGATCTCGCCTCGATAACCGGCAGCGTCGTCACGATGTTGCTAGTACCGGTCGCGCTCGCCCTTTTTCTGCTGGTGCGGGGTGCGCCGGTGTTTCTGTATCGCAGGGATCTCAAGCCCGCAGAACGGATACCCTTCGCCCTTTACAGTTCGGTCGCCTCGCTTTCCTTGGTCGTGGTCATCACCGAGATCGCCGTTCGTGCAAAAACCATGAGCCAGCAGACGGGCTCCGTGCTGGTCGGAGCTGCAGTCTTGTCGGTGTTGCTGTTCCCCACTATCGCCGGGCACCTTCTTCATAGGCGGCCCGACGAGCCGCCCAGGCGCCGCTAAAGGCCTGCACCGGCGACTTGACTGGCGACGATGTGAACCCGTCGTCATTGCGCTGCGGACGCGCGGCATAGAGGTGACAACGTTGCACAGCCACATCCTGGATGAATAGCCGCGGCCTTCTTCATGCACTTGTGAGCCGAGGATCATGCCATCAATTCGCTGGAGACCTGAGCGGCGCCTATGCCGACAGATCCATTGCTTGTTGTGGGCATCGATGACTGGGCGTTCCGGAGAAGCCATCGATACGGGACGATCGTGTGCGATTTGGAGCGCCGGCGGATCGTTACCCTGCTGCCCGACAGGGAAATTGCGACCGTTCGGGCGTGGCTATCGAAGCACCCAGCGATCAACATTGTGTCGCGAGATCGCGGTGGTGGATACGGCG
>NZ_JBVVPP010000106.1:0-4372 GCF_055811315.1 Bradyrhizobium sp. MI1.4
GCCGACGGCGGCAGCGGCGCGTTGCCCGCGGCCTGGCTGGAGATCAGATAGCCGCTGACCGAGACCAGCGCGCGGCAGCGCTCCGGCCAGAGCGCGGCGATGATGTCGGCGGTGCGCGCGCCCCAGTCGAATCCGGCGACCACCGCCTTCTTGATGTCGAGCTTGTCCATCAGTGCGATGATGTCGACGGCCATTGCCGCGGGCTCGCCGTTGCGCGGCGTTTCGGCGGAGAGGAAGTGGGTCGTGCCGTAGCCGCGCAGATAAGGGATGATGACGCGATAGCCGGCCTTTGCCAGGATCGGGGCGACGTCGACGAAGGCGTGAATGTCGTAGGGCCAGCCGTGCAGCAGGATCGCGACGGGACCATTCGCAGGGCCCGCCTCAGCGTAGCCGACGTTGAGGACGCCGGCATCGATCTGCTTGATCGCGCCGAACGACGCATTCGTCGCGGTCGAGCGCAGCGCTTCCGATTCGGCGCGGGCGAGGCCGATCACGCCGAGGCCAGCGGCGACAGTTCCGGCGGCGATGCCGAAAAACTGGCGCCGGTGCTGATCGATGATCTGTTTCATGATGCTGCTACCTTTCTGATAGTTGGAGGTGGTGCGTCAGATCAGTGCGACCGTGACGTCGATGTTGCCGCGGACGGCCTTGGAATAGGGACAGGTCTGATGCGCCTCATCGACGAGGCCGCGCGCGATCTCGCGATCGAGGCCGGGCAGGCTGACATCGAGGCGTGCCCTGAGCGAATAGGCGCCCTCGTCGAGCACGAGGTCGATCTCCGCATCGATCGCACATTTCCTGGGGAGCTCGATCTTCCGCTTGCGGGCCGCGATTTCCATCGCGCCTTCGAAGCAGGCCGACCAGCCGGCCGCGAACAATTGCTCGGGATTGGTACCGATGCCGTTGCTGCCCGGCGGCGACAGCTTGACATCCAGACGGCCGTCGGAACTGCGCGATATCCCGTCCTGCCGCCCGCCACTGGTGCGGGTCCGGGCCGTGTAGAGCAATTTTGCCGCTTGGGTCATGAATGTCTCCTTGCCGTCGCGCAACTCACTAGCAGCGGCTGCCGCGACACACCCGTTGGGACTTGTGAGAAGTTGTGAGGTCTCGGTTCGCGCGCCTCACAGGACCTGCATCCGCGGTCCGATCGCGGCGTGGGACGGCCTTGCCGGATTGCGATCATCTGGCTATCCGGTCCGTTCCAAAGGATCAGGACTTCGCCATGACCGAGCCGGCCGGCACCGCAACGGGAACCCTCTCGTTTGGGCCATTCACTGTGACGCCGCATGAAAGACTCGTCATGCGCGACGGCGTCGCGCTGCCGCTCGGTGCAAAGGCCTTCGACACGCTGCTCGCACTGATGTCGCGGCCGAACCAGGTCGTCAGCAAGTATGATCTGATGGCGCTGGTGTGGCCCGGCATGACGGTCGAGGACGCCAATCTGCGCTTTCACGTCGCGGCGCTTCGCAAGGCCCTTGGCGACGGCAAGGACGGTGCCCGCTACATCACCACGCTCTCCGGCCGCGGCTATTGCTTCGTGGCGCCGATCTCGCAGGTAAATATCCCGGCAGATCGGCGCACCGTAGCGCGAACGGAATTGCCGCCCGTCAAACTGCCGAACCGGCTGCAACGGATGGTCGGGCGCGACGAAGCGGTCGCCGCCGTCTCCGACAGGCTCATCCGTTCGCGCTTCGTCACGATCGTCGGCCCGGGCGGTGTCGGCAAGACCGCCGTTGCCGTTGCCATCGCTCACGATCTGCTCGCGACATTCTCCGACGCCGCACATTTCGTCGATCTTGCCGCGCTGAGCGATCCCGATCTCGTGATCACCTCGATCCTGCTGATGCTGGGCTTGCCGGCGCAAACCGACGATCCCCTGCCTGCGCTGCTCGCGCATCTCCGGGACAAGCGGACGCTGCTGATCCTCGACAATTGCGAACACGTCATCGCAGCCGCGGCCCCGCTGGCCGCCGAGATCTTCCACGCCGCACCGAATATCTACATTCTGGCGACGAGCCGCGAAGCCCTGCGGGTCGAGGGCGAGCAGGTGTATCGGCTGGCGCCGCTTGCCGTTCCGCCCGACCATCCCGGTCTGACGGCGGCCGCGGCGCAGACTTATCCCGCACTTCAACTCTTCCTCGAACGTGCCACGGCCGGTGGCGCGCAGATCGCGCTCGACGATGCCAATGCAGCGATCGTCGCCGGGATCTGCCGCAAGCTGGACGGCATGGCGCTGGCAATCGAACTCGCCGCCGGCCGGGTCGAAGCCTACGGCCTGGAGCAGACCGCGGCACTGCTCGACGAGCGCCTCAATCTGCTCTGGCAGGGCCAGCGCACGGCGCCGCCGCGACAGAAGACGTTGCAGGCGACGCTGGCATGGAGCTACGGGCTCTTGTCCGATATCGAACGTCTCGTGCTGCGCAGGCTCGCGGTTTTCGCCGGTCACTTCACTATCGACGCCGCACTCGAGATCGTGCCGGACGAACGCGTCGACCGCTCCCGCCTGTTCGATGCCATCGACGGCCTGGTGGCCAAGTCGATGGTCGCGGCGCGGCCGATTGGCGCCATGATGCGTTACCGTCTGCTCGACACGACGCGCGCCTATCTGCTCGAGATCGAACCTGATGACGCGGCGCTCGCCGCCCGCCACGCGACCTATTACCGGCAATGGCTGGAGCAGGCCGGCACGACATGGGCCACGGTGCCGAGCGCCGACGAGCGCGCGATCCACTTCTCCGCGCTTCACAACGTGCGCGCGGCGCTGGACTGGTGTTTTGGCACGGACGGCGATGCCAGCATCGGCATTGCACTGGCCGCAGCTGCAGCGCCAATTTTTCTCGCGATGTCGTTGCTGGTCGAGTGCCGGCGCTGGTCTGAACGGGCGCTGCTTGCGCTCGATCCTTCCTCGCGCGGCGGCGCCGAGGAAATGCACATCCAGGCCGCGCTCGGACTGACCTTGATGTTCACGCGCGGCGGCAGCGAAGCGGCGCGTGCCGCGTTGAGCCGAAGCCTTGCGATCGCCGAGGCGCGCGGCGACGCGCCGAACCAGCTCCAGCTGCTCGGGCGCATGCATATCTTCCACGAGCGGATGGGACAGTTCGACGCCGCGCTCGGCTATGCGCAGCAAAGCCTCACGGTCGCCGGGACACTCGGCGATGCCGCCTCCCTCGCCCTCGCCCATTCGCTCCTCGGTGTCTCCTTGCATCTTGCCGGCGAGCATCGCGACGCGTTGACGATGCTGGAGACCGCCTGGCATAAGCCGGGCACGGAACGGATCAGCACCGTCTATGGCTTCGATCACCGCAACCGGGCCGGCATCTCGCTCGCGCGCGAGTTTTGGTTGCAGGGCCGCCCCGCGGATGCGATGCAACTGGCCCGGCAGACGGTCGTCGAGGCCGCCCAGATGGACCATCCGATCACGCTCTGCATTGCGTTGATCTGGGCGGTCTCGATCGATCTCTGGAGCGGAGACCTCGATGCCGCGGAAGAGAACATCGACCGCTTCATCGCCCATGCCGAATCGCGCTCCATGGGGCCCTATCTTGCGGTCGGCCGCGGCGTCAAAGGCGAGCTGGCGATCCAGCGCGGCAATGCCGCCGAAGGCGTCGAGACGATCGGGACGTGTCTGCGTGAGCTCCACGATGCCGGTTACGAGTTGCTCACCACGACGTTCAACATCGCGCTTGTTCAGGGCTTGATGACGCTTGGGCAGATCGAGCGGAGCGCGCGCCTGCTCGACGACGCGATCCGCCTCGTCGAGCAAAGCGGCGATCATCTGTACATGCCCGAGCTGCTGCGCATGAAGGGCAGGGTTCTCTTGGCCAGAGCCCAGCCCGAGGCCGATCAAGCGGAAGCCCATTTCGTGCAATCACTGGCATTGAGTCGTCGCAAAGGTGCCAAGGCCTGGGAGCTGCGGGCCGCGATCGATCTCGCCGGTCTCCTTGTCGAACGCGGCCGGCGCGAGGAAGCGAAGCGGTGGCTTCAATTGGCGTATGAAGGCTTCGCCCAGGGCTCGGAAACAGCGGATATCAAGGCTGCCGAGAAGTTGTTGCAAACATTGTGACGCGGACTCTGGTGCGGAGTGAGGCGCGCACTCTCTCAAAGCGTCATTGCGAGCGCAGCGAAGCAATCCAGAATCTCTCCGCGGTAGGACGCTGGAACGCTTCGCTACGCTCGCAATGACGGAGCAAAGGGCAGCATCGCCATCCTCCAATTCAGGTTCAACTTGCAGACATGCCTTCGCGTCCTCGCGGCGCGTTTCGCCCGAGCTTTGCCTGGTCATTCCACCCTCAAAGCCAAGAGGGCGCAGGGAAGGCCGGGTGCCGGCTGGCACCCGCGGTCCGCTGCGCGAAAATGTAGCGCAAGGAAACCG
>NZ_JBVVPP010000107.1:0-3970 GCF_055811315.1 Bradyrhizobium sp. MI1.4
CAAGCATTCGAAATCCATGTGAAGCTTAAACCGAAAGCAGTTCCCGGTCGGCTTACAAATGGAACCAAATTGACCGCCATTAAATGAGAAATTTGATTATGTCATATAATCATGATGACTCCATCGCAAAAACAAAAAATATGTTGGGGGAAAACATGGGAGGTTGAAATGGAAGCTGCCCGCCGCCTGCGTGCAATGGCGCTGCTGTGCCGACAGACTGCCGCACTCCAACCTGAGAGAAGCTGGAAACTGCTTGCAGAGGCAGAGTACTGGGAGCATCTGGCGGCTGCGGCTTCAGCTCATTGAGCTTCGGTGGAGTATTCTTTAGCTTTCGCTTTTCGTCGACTTCTTACTTCAAATCATTTTCTGAGGCATGTGATGTCGAGTACGCGTCAGATTTTTTCTAGTGCTGTTCTGAATGAACGGCACCAGGCGCTTCTGGAGGAGCTTAGAGAGGTGGAGAAGCTTCGAAGTAAACTCCGACATGTAGAAGCAAGAACAAGAAGAAAGCGTACCAAAGCGAGCGGCAGAGCAAGAGCCGTTTAGAGACGGCCGGGACCGCAGTAGCGAGCCTTGGTGACGACGTCGCTGCGACATGTCGGCAACCAGCCAGGCCGGGGTGCCTCACAATGCTCGAACTAACTCGGCGGCGAGACCGGCCGTCTATTCAGGATCGCGCGTTAGCTCCGACCTTCATTCGACGTTGCACTTCGGAACACAGCAACGAGTCGATCGCCTTGCCAAAGCTCAACGTCGTGCTCGTCATGCATTTGCTCGGCTCGGCGTCTCGCCGCCTGCTCGTCAATGCAGTCGAGCTTTGCAGCGCAGATCAGTTGCCGGCTGCCGTCCACCACGAACACCTTGTACCGCATAATGCAGTCCGATCCCAAAGGCGACCGTCATCGTACTCGAATGTCCGTCTAAGGCACGTGCCAAACTAGGCGTGGCGCACGGAATCTTTGTACGTGTGGCAGTTCGGCTATACCGGCTCGTGGAATCCATTGATTGCGCGGCGGATGTACCTCGCATCTAAGCTAACGTAATCTCCACGCATGCCGAAGCGTGCGGCTCGAGCTCAAGAGCGAGAGGCCACCAAGCGTCATCAGCAGTACACCGAACCAGGCCCTCCAGCTGCGCGCTTCGCCGTGCGCCTCTGCAGTGCGCGCGCCCAGCGGCATATCTTGAGGTGCGTCGGCGAGAAGCTGCCCAACGTCGACTTGGCCCGGTGCGGAGTGTTCGGAGGTGATCTGGTTGGGAAGATCGACAATGGGGGCCGCCGACCCCGTGCCGAGATTGGAAGCGGCATCAGCTACCTTCATTTCGGGTACAGGCGGCTGAGATTGCTCGGGCGGTGCGGAGCGCAGCACCTCCGCGCGCGCATCAACGACCGCGCTCCACCTCGTCCCGTTCTCGTCCAAACTGGCGCTACGGTCTTTGGCCATGCGAGCCCGAATGGGCTTCTTCACCGTCGCGATGCCCTCGGCCAGGAACCAGCATTTGCGGCGACCGTCCATTCGGTAGACCCAATGCTGTCCACCAGTGGTCGAGCTACCGGGACGCGGCACGCATTCGGCTTGCGGCGGAGAGGTTACCGTGGGTTGGGGCGTAGCAGTATTGAAGAAGTCGGCAAGAGGGTTGGCAGACGCAGGCGCCGCCGATAAACCTCCGACAAGCACCAAACTGGCGAAGTATAATCGCAAATGACCGGACATCGAAAACTCCCGGGTGCGCCCCACCCCCGCTCGAACCTTAGCGGCGACAACGGCTCCCATGCGGCTTAAATCGGGCGGCGCGATGAATTAATTAATTGTACTCTTGGCTACCTGATTAATATGCCGGTCACGAGGCAGCGCGATTCATCGAGCCGTCCGCGCCGCCGTCCGGTCGATCGCCATCTTTGCGCTCGTCCCCGAGCACGAAAGCGCAACTGGCCAAGGGTGAGTTTGTGGAGGTCACGAGACGTGGCTACCCCGCGCGGCGATTTAAATACTCCGCCACGATATTACCATTGTCGCGCCTTTCTCCCTGCTACCTCTCGTATTAAATGTGGATTGCATGATCAATATTTCACTGAGGGCTTGTCTGCTCCCGGATTCCCGACTTGTCTGCCTGGGCCTTCTGCCCAAGATTAGGGATGGAGCCATGAACACCGCGCATTTCAATTCGCTCTCCGTTGACGAGCTCTGGATATTTCACCAAGAGGTCGCCGCCAAACTCACTCAGAAAATGTTGGTGCAAAAAGCACATTTGGAGGAACGGCTCCACAGGATTGGACTGGCCAACGAGGCCACGCGGTTCAATCGCGAGCGCCGTCCATACCCGCCCGTTCGTCCCAAATATCGCAATCCGAAGAACCCGGCGGAGACATGGTCGGGTCGCGGCAGGCTGCCTCGATGGCTGCGGCCGCAGCTCCGAGGCGGCCGAAAATTGGACGATTTCCTAATCGATCGGGCTTCAGCCGAAAAGCGGCAGACAAGTTGAGCGCGCGTTGCGGCATTTTGGGATGGAAATGCTGGCGCCTGCTGCTCCCCCCTGGGCTCTGAGCTTTTCACATCATCGTTCAAACGCGGGTCATAACCATGCTTGGAGGGCCATTGCGAGCGCACTTGCAATCTGGCTGATGCTCTCGCTGAATCGCTCGGGGGGCTCGCGGCGCAGTGAAGACATCGACGAGAATTCTCAAGCGCGCGATGGCCCGCATCTAGTCGTGGTGCCCTCTGAAGTGCCGCCTAACTGCATTCCACGCTCGAAGGACTGGACGGAGGAGGACGACGAAAAGAACCCTGATTGCAACCGGCCTCATTGCGCGCTGCAGGAGTGGTGGGTCGTGATCGTCCGAGCGACCGGCCGTCGTGTTAATCGTCACCGGAGATGGAATTCCTGCTCGCCGAGCAGGTGACGGTCTGCGCGAGGGCAGGACAACTACAACGAACAGAACGTTCACCAGTAGCCATATTCCCACAATGAGAAGAAAAGTACGCACGAGAACGACCATCGTTGATCTAAATCTGCCGAGCTTACTCCTGCCTCATACCCGGCACGCAACCGGCAACACTGCGTTCGCGGACGGAGCCGCTTCAGCGCAGCCCGCACATTTTCGCATCTCCCCGAGGCCGTTGGGCCCCGAGCGCTTTGCGAGCGTCCAGGATCGATCGCAGCCTAGTCGGGCGCAACACTCGCGTCTGTGCGCTTTCGAACATTCATGCCCCCTTCAGGTATGCTAGTTCTATGCATCATCCGGCGAGAGCCGGACAGGGATGGCTCATCGGCCAAGACGGCCGTCCTCAGCCCGCAATCCCTGAACAGGGGCTGGGTCATGGAGCGTGGCCCAAATATCGCAGCACGAAGAGCGGCGAATTTGGCGGTCCGCATAGAACCAGTATCGAGTTTCGGCAGTTGACTCCGGGTGGATCCGAACCAGCAACTGATTTGTTCGGGCCAAGGATAAGTTTAAAAGCTAAGCCGGCACACATGAAGGACCTCCGACGACGTTTGGAAAAGGTCCGCGCTGACGCCAGAGAGTTTATGCTGATGAGCCAGCAAGCGACGGACATAGAAAAGCGCGAGCTGTTTAAGCGCTTGGCGGATGAACTCGCCTTCGAGGCTCTCGAGCTTGAGCTAATCGTCAAGAAAAATGAGCGAGCTAATCCGTGCGACCAGCACGAGGTCGTGGAGTTTAAGCCGCCCTCTCAGCGAACGCGTGGCTGATGCGGAAGAGGTCAAGCCGGCTAGATCGGCGTGACAACGGAACTTTGCGCATGGCTCCGCCAGCGAACGCTGCTCCGCCTTCGCCGCATCGCATTGCGGTTGGGAGGGGCCCAATCTGGAAGCGGTGATGTCATTGTACGCCGCCAGCAGTTCATCCATATGGTCCTTCCGTCGATTTCGAAGAACAGCGGGGTTTCAGGCAAGGCGCCGAGGCTACGGAAGTGGTCGACTATTTCTCGGTGAACCTCGATCGCAGCCCACG
>NZ_JBVVPP010000108.1:0-3582 GCF_055811315.1 Bradyrhizobium sp. MI1.4
CCCCCCCCCCCCCCCCCCCCCCCCCCCCCCCCCCCCCCCCCCCCCCCCCCCCCCCCCCCCCCCCCCCCCCCCCCGGGGGGGTGGCGTCCATCCCTTTGGTGGGCCCGAGCATTGTCAGGCCGCTTGGCGTAGCGCCTCCTTCTTGTGGTCCTTCAACAGATCCATGTTCAGCTAGCGACGGTCGTCGAGCCAAGGCTCATGGCGATTCGACGGTCAACGCACGGACGAGCCGTAGACAGCTCTCGCCATTGGGGAAGATACGTACCACATAGGTGCGTCGCCTGATCTCCTCGTTGAGCCGCTCCAGCATGTTGGTCGACTTCATGTGCTTGCGGTGTGCCGGCGGCAGGCGGAAGTGGGTGTCCGCCATCCATCGCCGTCCCGCGCCACAACCCAGATCCGACGCTCCTGCTGTCTCTACGCCCGACGATCTCTCGGCCTAGCTGCACCGCTGCCGCGCGCTTCGCCCCCAGGATGCCGAAGATCCGCATTGCCAGGCGGTCTGGGAGGAGAACCGCGCGCGGTTGTTCGGCGGGCCGGCGCGGCCCGTGCCGCAACAGGCCGCGCCAGCCACACCGTCGACGACGAACGCTGCGGAGGGAGATAACGATGAACAACGTCGGCGTCATCGACACCTTCCTCAACACCTTCACCACCTATATCGATTCAGGCTTCGGCCTGATCCAAGGCGAGACCACTTCTCTCGCCTCGACGCTGATCGTCACTCGACATCACCTTGGCCGGCCGTTCTGGGCGTGGGGCGCCGACGAAGGCATCCTCCAGCGGCTGGTGAAGAAGACGCTCTACATCGGATTCTTCGCCTTCAACACTCTCTCGGGCATCATCTTCAATAGCTTCGCCGGCCTTGGCCTGAAGGCCGGCGGCGACAGCCGATTTTCTGGGGCCCGGCCGGCTCGCGCAGGTCGGTCTCGACGCGGGGCACCCACTGCTGAACGCCGCAAGCCAGATGCTGGGCTTCACCAGCTTCTTTGCAGTTGCGGTGCTGATGGTGTCCTGGCTCCTGGTCCTGATCGCCTTCTTCATTCTGGCGGTGCAGCTATTCGTCACGCTGATCGAGTTCAAGCCGACAACGCTGGCCAGCTTCATCCTGATTCCCTTCGCCCTCGACAACAAGATTGCCTTTCTCGCTGAGAAGGTGCTGGGCAATGTCGTCGCCTCCGGCGTGAAGGTGATGGTGCTCGCTGTCTCGTTGGCATCGGCACCGGACTGTCTCGCAGTTCACCACCACCTATGGCGGCGGCCAGCCGACGATCGAGCGGGGGTTTTCTGTCGTGCTCGCCGCACTCACCATGCTCGGCCACGGCGCCCGGCATCGCTAACGGTCTGTTCCTGGCGCGCCGCAGCTTGGCACGGGCGCTGCTGTCGGAGCTAGCTCGCCGTCGCCGGCACGGCGATGGCGGCGCTTCGCTCGCTCTCGCCGGAAGGGGAGCGATGGCGGCGGCCTCGGGTGCGGCGGCCGCCGCGCGTGGTGGTGCGGCGATGGCGGGAGGCGTGTCCTCCCCCTACAGCCTCGCCTCGGCCGGTCGGTCCGGCGCGGGCCACGTTGCGTCCGGCCTTAGCGGCGCGGGCCGTGCGGCGGCCAGTGCTGTCGCCGCACACGTCAGGCGCGCCGCCGAGCAAGCAACCGGGGCAATGCAGGAGAGCTTCGCCTCAGGCGCCCGCGCCAGTTTCGCTAACACGGGTGGTTTCTCGACTACGGGAGTCGTTGAGGGTGGCGAGGCCGCAAGAGGGAGCCGCTTCCCAAGGAGCGAGCGAGGTTTGCCCACCTGGGTCCAGCGCATGAAACGCAATGAGGCGGTTGTTCGCAGCGCGCAGTCCGCCGCGCAAGCCCTCAAATCCGGCGATACCCATGGCGGCGACCACTCCGTCGACCTCTCGGGAGGAGAATAACGAATGTCAGTCTTTCGGCGATCGTCGGTCCGCTACGGCCGCACGCCCGAACCCGCAACTCCGTATCAGCGCGCGGCGCAGGTTTGGGATGAGCGCATCAGCTCGGCCCGCGTGCAAGCCAAGAACTGGCAGCTGATGGCCTTCGGTTCGCTGATCGTGGCTTGCGGCCTCGTCGGCGGGCTCGTCTGGCAGTCCACGCACGGCACCGTCGTTCCCTGGGTGTACAGGTCGACAAGCTCGGCGAGGCGCCAGCCATGGCGCCGGCTGCGGCCGACTACAGGCCGAGCGACCCGCAGATTGCCTGGTACCTCGCCCACTTCATCATGATGGTGCGCTCGCTTCCAGCCGATCCGACCATCGTGCGGCAGAACTGGCCGCAGGCCGACGATTTCACGACCAGGGCGGGCGCATTGGCGCTGAACGACTACGCCCGCGCCAATGACCCCTTCGCCAGTCTCGGCAAGCAGCAGTTCGCGATCGACGTCTCCAGCGTCATCCGCGCTTCGCCCGACAGCTTCCGCGTCGCCTGGGTCGAGCACCGCTATCAGGATGGGGCGCTCGCCGGCACCACAGACTGCGATCCTTACCATCGCGATTCAGCCTCCAACCGACGCCGATCGGCTGCGCAAGAATCCGCTCGGCATCTACGTCAACGCCATCAACTGGTCGAAGGAGCTGGGACAATGACCCCGCCGATTTCCGTAAGCGCCGGCGGTCCGGCTTCGCCTCTCTCAATCGTTCAGCAAAGCCGGAAAGACAGGGATACGTGCTTCCGTAAATCCGCACTTACGGCTTTGCTGCTGTCGTCGCGACGCTCGGCGGCTGCGCACAATTTCATCCCCCGACATCAACTACGATACCGCGGAGCCGGCAACGCTCACCGCCGATCCGCCGTCGCCCGTCAAGATCGTGGAATTGCCAAACCCCTGCCGCTACCCGGGCAGTTGAAACCGCTCGCCGCCGGCAAACGAATCCCGGAAGCTGCTGATCCGAAGGTTCGCGTCAAACAGGCCAACGCCGCAGCACGGGTGCAGCCGGTCCGCACCGGTTTCATCAACGCGGTCCAGGTGTATCCGTTCTCCGGCGGCGCTCTCTACCAGATTTATACGGCACCGGGTCAGATCACCGCCCAGACCACGGAGGCGGTCTATGGCAGTCCGTCCGGCAAATATCTTCTGGTCCCGCAAGGTGCGAAGCTAATCGGCCAATACGACAGCTCCGTGGCTTTCGGCCCGAGTCGGATCCTCTTGGTCTGGACCCGCATCATCATGCCCGACGGCAACTCGATCGTCTTGGAGCGCCAGCCCGGCGCCGACACCGGTGGTCATGCCGGGCTCGAGGACGAGGTCGAAAACCATTGGGGCATGCTGTTCAAGACCGCCGGTCTTTCGACCATGCTCAGCGTCGGAGCCGAGGCGGGCACGAGCCAGGACGAGAACAACCTTGTTCAAGCGATCCGCAGCGGCGCATCCAACAGCATCAGCCAGACCGGGCAGCAGGTCGTGCAGCGCCAGCTCAACATCCAGCCGACGCTAACTATCCGGCCACGCGTCCCGGTCCGCGTGATCGTCACGCGCGATTTGGTACTGGCGCCTGCGGATTCCGATCGATGTCGCCCAGGATTCCGAGATGATCTCGCCCACCATTCCGATTTGAAGTCGCCCACCCGTT
>NZ_JBVVPP010000109.1:0-3545 GCF_055811315.1 Bradyrhizobium sp. MI1.4
AAGGTGGGCGACATCGTCTCGGAATCCACGGGCGACTTCATATCGGTACCCCTGGGCGACTTCGTCGGAATCCGCAGGCTGCGCAACGACGGCCGCCGCATCGCCGATCGCATCGAGCGCAGTGCACCCCTTCCGCAAGTGGAGCGCCCGCCGCTCCGCTCCGAAGCGCGACAGCCCGTGGGGCAACCGGCAAGGGCGGCTCCGGAATATGCGCGCCACGCGGCCGACCGGCCGCTCGATCCTTACGGCCGCACCGCTGCGCGCAATGCGCCCGATGAGGCTATTCTCGATATTCCGGCCGAATCGGGCGACGCGGTGGTACACAGCGGTGGTCACAAAATTCGGCCGGGCTTTTAGGAATCCTTGTTTTTCGGTGGTTTTCGCGTATCCGCGGCATAGGGGATGAGAGTCCCACTCTCTCCGCCACCTGAAGCAGTGACACTAAGGAGAGGTGTTCCGACCAAACGTGCCCGTGCCTTGGCGGATAGGCACCTGCTAGATCGCGAGCAGACGTCATGGTGGTCGTAGACCTCCGCAGCGTCGCCAAAAACGAGCGCCATCGCGGACCACGTGAACAGCCGAAGGCTGCTCAGAACCCGAAGCCGAGCGTCGGTGTATCGGCAAAATATCGTCCAAGGGCCGCTTGGTATGAGGCCTGAAAAGCAGGATCGGTAGCCGCGTCGATGACCTGATCGACCACCGCCTCCTCGATGGCATGACTGGCTTCGGGTGGGATGACGCAGGTACGACTTGCGCAGCAATTTCTGTGCTCGTCCTGCAGCATCATGCGCACCGTCCTACCGTGTTCCGCGGTTTCACGAGGCAGCAGATATTTCGTTCCAGGCTCCTGGAGCCCAATATGGAATGGGGTCTCGAACAAGAGGCATTTGCCGTAGGCCTGCCGGAGGATGCGCCACGTCAGGATCATTGCGTTTTCTTCCCGTGCGATCGCCACCTGCACCCGGCCTGTCTTGAAGACTTCGATTTCCTCGAAGGTGGGCTTCGTCAATTCGCACACCATCATCAAGCTCTGCGGCGCAATGTGCCCTCCGATCAAGATCGCGGAGGCTCCGCCTGGAGGCATGACAAGACCGCTCGGTTTGCCAACTTTGAACTGGCAGTCTACCGCGCCAAAGATCGGAGCGGAGTACCGAATGCGGGCCCTCAGCTCCTCCACTGAAGAGCGGGCCGGGCCCTCGTCGCCTTCCGGGCCTGAACTTCCGACAACCACACCAAACCCAGGAAGAGCTTCGCCCTTGCCGAGCGCGAAGTACGCGTCGAACCGACCCAGTCCGTCCTCGTTGACGTACAAGATATCTCCATTGGGAAGCCGGGTGACATCCTGGATGCAGCCATGGACGACGTCCTGAATCCCCTTCAACGTCTTCGGAATGTCCCTTTCGAAGACATCGCGCCGGTATGGATCGACAACCAGAACTCTCATTTGACACTCCATTTTTTTGGTAACGTCCAGCCGCATCAAGCTTTTGATCGCTGCGACTATCCGGTCCCGGACCTATTCCGTCTCAAACTCATGCCGTCAGTTCGAACGTCTATCTCCCAGCCCAGCAAGCTCCAACGGTCATCTGATCGATTCTTTTTCCCGACGGCGTCCCGGCCTTTTCGGTATTCCGCCGATCTGCTCACTCGTCGGCGGACGCGCCGCGGTCGTCTCGGGTCTTGCCGAGCATGCTTCGTCGCTGGGCCGTCAGGTGGCAGTGCGCCGAGCCGCCCTTTCGGCTTTGTCCGCGGCGATCTGCTGCGGTGAGCGCCGCGTGCGCTTGAGAGGCGCCGTCGGCCGGTTCAATGCGGGGACCTTGAATCTCGGGAAGAGGGCCAGCTCCTTTGCGAGCACCGGCACCTTTCGCTTGCCGTACCGCGCCCCGGTCCCGCTCTTGCTTTCGTGGCCGCACATGTAGTCGCACAACTCGGGCTTCATCTTCGTGCCGCGCACGATCTCGCGCCAGAGGTGGCGCCAGCCGTGGTTGGGCTGCACGTCGGTGATCTTGAGTGTATCGCGCACCCATTCTCCCAGCCGCTCGGCGACCTTGTGCCATTGGGGATTGGCTCCCTTTCCGCCGCGGGCGCGGACGGGATCGTAGAACAGCGGCTTGCCGAGCTTGCGGCGTGCTTCGACGTAGACCATGAACTTCTGGTCGAGCAGATGCTTGTGAAGCGGCACGCGGCGCAGCCGCTTGCCTTTCGTGATCTCCGGTCTCAGCACGAAGCACCAATGACCGAGAATCTGCTGGACGTCGGATGGCAAGAGCGAGGTGATTTCGTTGACGCGGGCGCCCGTGTAGGCGCAGATCCAGGGGACCCAACGCCTGGCCGCCCTCATCTCGACGGACATCAGGTGCGACGGCGTCGCAACGGTCGCAGACAGGATCTTCAGCGCCTGCTCCGGATCGAAGCCCCTCTCGTCGTCCTCCTTCCATGCCTTGACGCCCTCGACCTTGATCCCGGCGAACGGATTGACCTCGAGCCGAAGCGCATTGAGCATGTGGGTTGCTACCGACCGCGGCGCCGCCAGCCAGACGTCGCGGACCGCCTTGGGAGCGATGCCCTGGGAGATCATGTAGTCGCGCCAACGCACCGCGTCCTGCGGCGTCACCCGCGCGAGGTCTCGGTGCCTGATCCCTTCGATGAAGCGTTCGATGACCGGCCGCCAGCGCTTGGCCGTCGGCCCGTCGAGGCCGCCCTTGATCCGGGGCTGGCTGCAGTAGAGCTCGAAGGCCTCCATGATGTCGACCTTGGGCTTCGTCCTCGTCTTGGGAAGTTCGCCGAGTTTTCCGTTCTCCTTGTAGTCGCCCTTCGAGGCGCGGAAGACATCGCCGTAGGCGCCCTTCCTCGCTTCGGCGAGCAGGGGCTTCAGCTTTTCGACCTGCGCCTCCGCGGGGGGCTGTCCCAGCTCACGGGTCAGGACGTCGCGCGCCCAGTGGTCGAGCGCCTCTTCGGCTCCCGGATCATCGTCGTCCTCGGTGAGGGCGAGCCACCTCAGGGCGCCAAATCCCGTGCCGGGCTCGGCAATGTGGGCGTCGCGGATCCGGACGTGCGTCTCGCGCTGGATCGCGAACAGGTCCTGATGCGCCAAACCCGCCTTCGGGGCCTTCGGCCCCCGCTTCGCCTCCAACGCCAGAAGTTCCCATTCTCGCTCCAGCTCGACGGAGACGACCGCGATCCTAGCGTTTGCGGTCCGTCGGTCGGTGGTCTTCAGGGACCGCCAGACCTCGGTCTTCCCGACCAGGTGGCGGTACCGTTTCGGCACCTTCTTCCGGATCCAGTAGACGTTCTGCTCGTTGCCGCTGGCCTTCGTCGGCCGGAAGGGGGTCGGCATTCTGGTCGTTCCCATTGGTGTAGACCCTCGGTGTAGAACCGAGGAACGCCCAAAAACACAGCTAAACTTGTATTTACCGGGGTTTTTCGCACGCGTGGGGGAGAGTCCCTCCCTCTCCGCCAACATCATCCGTGTCCGGCCCGAAGACATGGGTAACGGAACGTACCTAAGACATGGGTGACAGCCTCGTGCCGAACGGGTTGTCGAG
>NZ_JBVVPP010000110.1:0-3179 GCF_055811315.1 Bradyrhizobium sp. MI1.4
TTGACGGGGTTTTCTTCCATGCCGTCCTCGGCGAGCCGCAGCACTTCGCCGATCTGGTCGATCAGCAGACCATAGGATTCACCGCGCAGGTCGACGCCGACCGCCATCGGGATCTTGCCGTCCTCGGGCTTGGGCAGGCCGAGCCGGGCGCGCATGTCGACCACGGTGACGATGCGGCCGCGCAGGTTCAGCACGCCCGCGATCTCGCGCGAGGACAGCGGCACGCGGGTGACGCGCTCGGGCATGAACACGTCCTGGACGCGGGAGATCGGCAGGCCGAACAGCTGGCCGCCGATCATCGCGGTGACGTATTCGACCATGGCGCCTTCGCCGGACTGGGTCTTCTTGGTCATGTGCGTATCTCCTGATCCATCCCGCTGGGGTTTAGGCGGCTGCGCGGCTCAGCTCGGAGGCGCCGGCGGCGCCCGCGGTCTGTTCCTTCAGCGCCGCGATCAGACCGGGACGGTCGAACTTGGCGACATAGTCGTGGAAGCCGGCCTGGCGGCCGCGCTCGATCGCCGCCGGCGACACCAGCGCGGACAGCCCGATGATCGGCATCGCGCCCAGATTGCTGTCGGAGCGAATGGTCTCGGCAAACTCGAACCCGTTCATGTCGGGCATCTCGATGTCGGTCAGGACCACGTCGAAGCTCTGCGCGCGCAGCGCCGCCAGGCCCTCCTGCGCGGTCGGCGCGGTGCGGACGCGGTAGCCGGCGGCCTTGAGCACCGGGGCCAGCATGTTGCGGAAGAACGCCGAATCGTCGACCAGCAGCACCGATTGCGAGTGCAGCGACGGCTTCATCTCCTTGCGGGTGAACCAGTCGGAGAACGCCATCGGCAGGAAGTGGCCGACGTCGATCACTTCGGTGGCCTGGCCCTTGATCACGGCCGAGCCGAGAATGCCGGAGGAGGATCCGCCGACCTCGATGTTGAGCCGTTCCTCGACGATGTCGATGATCTCGTCGACGACGAGGCCCATGGAGCGGCCGTCGTCGGAGAACACCAGGATCGGCTGGGCGCCCTGGCTCGCGATGGTGACGCTCTCCATGGCAACGAGCGGCATCAGCTGCTCGCGGTACTGCACCATGTAGCGGCCGTTCGAGAACTCGATCTTGTCGGCCGGGAGCTCTTCCAGGCGCGTGACGAGCCCGAGCGGGACCGCCTTGGGCTGGGCCGAGCCGGCGCGGAACACCAGCAGCGAGGTGGTCTGCTCGCCCGATCCGATGCTGTGCGTCCCGTTCTCGTTGTTCATGTCATGGGCCGAAGAGCCGGCGGCGCCGAGCGCCTTGGCAATGCCGTTGGGGTCGATGATCATGATGACCGCGCCGTCGCCCAGGATGGTATTGCCCGAGAACATGTCGATGTGGCGCAGCTTCGTCGACATCGGCTTGACCACGATTTCTTCGGTGTGGAACACGCCGTCGACGACGATGCCGAAGGTCTGGCTGCCGACCTGCGTCACCACGATGAAGCCGTTCTCGGGATCGGAGACGGCGCCGTCGTCGATCTTGAGCAGCTTCTTGAGATGGATCAGCGGCAGCAGCTTGTTGCGCAACCTGAGAACCGCGGTGTCCTTGATGCGCTCGATGCGGTGCTCCGAGTTGGCGCGGGCCCGCACCAGCTCGACCACGGAGAGCTGCGGGATCGCAAAGCGGTCGCCGGCGGCTTCCACGATCAGCGCGGAGACGATGGCGAGCGTCAGCGGGATCTTGATGGTGACGGAGGAGCCTTCACCGGCGACCGACTTGATGTCGATGGTGCCGCCGATCTGGTCGATATTGGTGCGCACCACGTCCATGCCGACGCCGCGTCCCGACACCGAGGTGATGGCGGCCGCGGTCGAGAAGCCCGGCGCGAAGATGAACTTGTGGATCTGGGCTTCGCTCATCTTCTCGAGCTCGGCCTCGGTGACCAGACCTGAGGAGATCGCCTTGGCCTTGATCCTGTCGGTGTTCAGGCCACGGCCGTTGTCGGCGATGCAGATGATGATGTGGCCGCCCTCGTGATAGGCGGACAGGCGAATGGTGCCCTGCTCGCCCTTGCCGCGGGCGAGACGCTCGGCCGGGGTCTCCAGGCCATGGTCGGCGGAGTTGCGCACCATGTGGGTGAGCGGGTCCTTGATCAGGTCGAGCACCTGGCGGTCGAGCTCGGTGTCGGCGCCGTGCATCTCCAGCTCGATCTGCTTGCCGAGTTCGCTCGAGAGGTCGCGAACGATGCGGGGCAGCTTCTGCCAGGCATTGCCGATCGGCTGCATGCGCGTCTTCATGACGCCTTCCTGCAGCTCGGCGGTGACGTTGGACAGCCGCTGCAACGGCACCTTGAACTCGGTGTCCTCGTTGCGGCGGGAGATCTCCAACAGCTGGTTGCGGGTCAGCACCAGCTCCGAGACCATGGTCATCAGATGCTCAAGCGTATCCACGTTGACGCGGATCGACTGGTTGGCGATGCTGGCTCCCTCGGCGGCGCCCTCGTCGGCGATCGACTTCTTCGGCACGGCCTTGTCCTTGGGCGCCTTGGCTTCCTTCGCTGCTTCCTTGGCAACAGGCACCGGGGCTTCAGCGGCCGGCGGAGGCTCCGCCTTGACTTCGGCCTTGGCAACCGGGACCGGCACTTCGATCGCGGTCTCGCGGAAGGCACGCTCGAGCTCGTCGAGCGAGACTTCGCCCGGACGCAGCGGACGCTCCAGGCTCTGGTCGGCCAGCACGCCGGAGGTCGGCGCGGCTTCAACGGCGACAGGCGCGTCCGGCACCAGCGGCGGCGCTTCGGCAACGGCAGCAGCAGCGCCGGCCGCCATGGCGGCCATGCCCTGCTCGACCATCGCTTCCAGCTTGTCGATGAGATCGCGGTCGGTGCCCTCGGGCTCGGCTTCGGTCGCCTCCAGCCCGGCCAGAATTTCCTTGATGCGGTCGATCGAGGACAGGATCACCGTCACCGCCTGCCCCGTCACCGGCATGCCGTCACGGAATTTGCCCATCAGCGTCTCGCCGGCATGCGCCAGCGCTTCCAGTCGCGGCAATCCGAGGAAGCCGCACGTGCCCTTGATGGTGTGGACCAGCCGGAAAATGTTATCCAGGATCTTGGCGTTGTTCGGCTCCTGCTCGAACTTCACCAGCTGATTGTCCACGGTGTCCAGGCTCTCGCTGGTTTCCGTCAAAAACTCCCGCAACAGATCATCCATGA
>NZ_JBVVPP010000111.1:0-2620 GCF_055811315.1 Bradyrhizobium sp. MI1.4
GTACGCCTCCGATGGGGGCCGTCTTGCGTGAGGGTTGGTAATTCGCGAAGCGTGTGACCTTAAGTCTAGCTTTAAGGTCATCAGGCGATGCGGGTCGAGGTTTTAGGCGGGCTGGAGCGGCGGCGGCGTTGGTCGCAGGACGACAAGGCACGGATTGTCGAGGAGACGTTGGCACCGGGCGCGAAGGTAACTGAGGTTGCGCGGCGCAACGGAGTAGCGGCCAGCCTGGTGTTTACCTGGCGTCGACAAGCACGGACATCGGAACAAGTTGCACCATCTTTTACGCCGGTGCAGATCGCCGCCGTAGCGGCTTCGACTGAAGAAACTGCGAAGCTTTTGCCTACGGTTGATGGCCGAGTTCGCTCGGCGGCAGCCGCACGTACTGGATTGATAGAGATCGATCTCGGCAACCGACGGTGCATCCGGGTGGATGCGCACGTCGATCCGGAGGCGCTGGCGCGGGTCCTCGATGTGCTTGGACGCCGATGATTGCTGTACCAGGGAATGTGCGAGTGTGGCTGGCGACAGGCTACACGGATATGCGCAGAGGCTTTCCGTCGCTGGCCCTCCAAGTGCAGGAGGTGCTGCACAAAGAACCGCTCAGCGGTCATTTGTTTGTCTTCCGCGGTCGCCGCAGCGATCTTGTGAAGGTGATCTGGCACGATGGTCAGGGAGCCTGCTTGTTCACAAAAAAACTCGAGAGAGGAAAGTTTATCTGGCCATCGGTTGCCGGTGAAGCGGTAACGATCTCGCTGGCGCAGTTGAGCTATCTGCTGTCCGGGATCGATTGGCGCAATCCGCAAGAAACCCAGCGGCCGACGCGGGTCGGATAATCGTTTTGGGTTTGAATCTGATGCTCGATCTGATTCAATGGCGTCATGACATCGAAGCCGGACGACCTTCCTTCGGATCTCACGAGAGCCTACCTTGCTCTGCTGGCCGAGCGCGAGGCGTTGCAGGCTGAACGCGATGTGGCAGTCGCGGATGCCGCCAACGCGCGGGCGGAGCTATCGGACAGCGAGGTGCTGATCGCTCATCTTGAGCTACGGATCGAGAAGCTCAAACGCGAACTGCACGGGCAGCGCTCCGAGCGCACGGCGCGTTTACTCGAGCAGTTGGAATTGGAGCTCGAAGAACTCGCCACCACGGCGACCGAGAATGAGCTTGCCGCGCAGGCCGCAGCAGCGAAGACGCAGAACGTTCGCCCCTTCATGCGCAAGCGGCCGGTTCGCCAGCCATGGCCGGACGACATCGAACACGAGCGCGTCGTCATTGAGGCTCCAACGAGCTGCGCCTGCTGCGGTGGATCTCGGCTGGCGAAGGTCGGAGAGGATGTGACCAAGACGCTGGAGGAGATCCCGCGTCGCTTCAAGGTGATCGAGACGATACGCGAGAAGTTCACCTGCCGCGATTGCGAGAAGATCAGCCAGCCGCCGGCACCGTTCCATGCCACGCCGCGCGGCTTCATCGGTCCGCAATTGCTGGCGACAATGCTGTTCGACAAGTTCGGCATGCATATCCCGCTCAATCGCCAGAGCGTGCGCTTCAAGGCTGAGCGGATCGACCTGCCGCTGTCGACGCTGGCCGACCAGGTCGGCCACGGAACCTTCGCCGTCATGCCGCTGTTCCAGCTGATCGAGCGTCATGTGCTCGCGGCCGAGCGCCTTCATGGCGACGACACCACTATCCGCATCCTGGCGAAGGGCAAGTGCACGACCGGCCGGATCTGGACCTATGTGCGGGATGACCGGCCGTTCGCCGGGCCTGCGCCGCCGGCGGCGGTCTATTATGCCTCGGGCAACCGACGGGGCGAACATCCTCAGAAGCATCTGGCCGCCTTCGCCGGCATTCTGCAGGCGGATTGCTATGGCGGCTTCGAGCCGTTGTTCGACCCAAAAAGGAAAGCAATGCCGATCACGCCGGCGTTTTGCCTGGCCCATGCGCGGCGGGGATTCTTCGAACTGGCTGACATCGAGAAAGCCGCCCGGGAAGGCCGCAAGGGCAAACCGGTCTCCCCGATCGCGCTGGAGGCGGTCAGGCGTCTGGATGCGTTGTTCGAGATCGAGCGCGCCATCAACGGCCGTAGTGCCGACGAGCGGCGTGCCGTGCGCCAGGAGCGGAGCAAGCCGCTGCTCGACGACATGCATGACTGGCTGCTCCGCGAGCGAGAAAGCCTCTCGCGCTCCGCCGAGGTCCTGAAGCCCATGAACTACATGCTCAAGCGCTGGGACGACTTCGTCCGCTTCCTCGACGATGGCCGGATCTGCTTGACCAACAATTGCGCTGAGCGTGCATTGAGAGGCATTGCCTTGGGAAGGCGCAACTGGACCTTCGCTGGTAGCCAACGTGGCGCCGACCGTGCCGCGATCATGCTGACGATGATCACGACCTGCCGCCTCAACGACGTCGATCCAAAGGCCTGGCTCGCCGACGTCCTCGCCCGGATCGCCGATCTTCCCGCGTCGCGGCTGCGCGAACTGCTGCCCTGGGAATGGAAGCTCCTGCACCAAGCCGGCAAGTCCGCCGATCAGCAAGCCGCCTGACCTTCACGCAACGCCATCGTAGAACTCGCCGCGCTCGCGCGCATGTGTCAATCAGGCGGCCTTCGTCGTATGCGTAC
>NZ_JBVVPP010000112.1:0-2477 GCF_055811315.1 Bradyrhizobium sp. MI1.4
GTAAGCGCTGTTCAGCGGCCACCTACCCGATGACGGTGTGATCTGCGAGTCTGCGGTTCGGTTTGGACCGTTAGGCTTAGAATGGACACAGTGCATACTGCTATCACGGAGCCGGTGCGGCGGCTCGAGGTCTTCACCGGAGCCGGTCGTCGGCGGAAGTGGAGCGACGAGGACAAGGTGCGGATCGTCGCGGAGATCGTGGCGAGTGGCGACTCGGTGTGTTCCGTGGCTCGACGGCATGGATTGTCGCCGCAGCAGCTGTTTGGCTGGCGACGTCAGTTGCGAGAAGGAGCAGGCGGTCATTCCGAAGCTGACGAAGTACAGTTTGTGCCGGCGGTGGTGGACGCAGTGGTACCGGCGCCAAGTGCTCACCGGGAGCGCAAAACGGTGCGCAAGGCAGATAGCGGGATCATCGAGATTGAAGTGGACGGCATCACGATCCGAGCCGGTCGTGGAGCGGATACGGCGATGATTGCGTCGATTGTCCAGGCGCTGAAGGTGAGCCGGTGATCGGTCCGTCAGGTGCGGTCCGGGTGATGGTGGCGACCAAGCCGGTAGACTTCCGCAAGGGCATGGAGGGTCTTGCGACCCTGGTGCGCGAGAGCATGGGTGCAGATCCATTCTCGGGAGCTGTTTATGTGTTCCGGGCCAAGCGGGCGGACCGGATCAAGCTGGTGTTCTGGGATGGAACGGGCCTGTGCCTGTTCGCCAAGAGGCTTGAGGATGGGACCTTCCGCTGGCCGAAGATCGAGGACGGTGTGATGCGCCTGTCGGCAGCGCAATTGTCGGCGCTGCTGGAAGGACTCGACTGGCGGCTTGTGCACGAGGCACGGGGGACGCCGGCGCCAGCGCAGCCCGGGTAGTTGTTGGCAGCGCTGCGGCGAAGTGAATCAGGACCGTCGGATGCGTCGCCAGATGGCGGCGAATATGCTCTGATTTGGCTGTGAGCGACGTCCTGCCTGACGATCCGGAGACGCTAAAAGCGATGCTGCTCGCCGAGCGGTGCGAGAGCGAGCGGCTGCGTCAGATCATCAAGGAATTGCAGCGGCATCGGTTTGGCCGACGGGCAGAGACGCTGCCTGAAGACCAGATGCTGCTGGGCCTGGAAGACGTCGAGCAAGTCGCAGCGTACGGCGAGACGGCACAGGACATCAGTGCACCTGAAGGCCGTGATGCGCGAGCTCGCAAGCGCCGGGGCAACCGTGGCGCCTTGCCGGCGCACCTGCCGCGGATCGAGGTCATCGTCGACATCGAGGACAGGACCTGTCCCTGCTGCCAAGGCGAGTTACATCGGGTCGGCGAGGATAGAAGCGAGCGGCTGGACCTGGTCCCGGCGCAGTTCCGGATCCTCGTGACCCGGCGGCCCAAATACGCCTGCCGGGTTTGCGAGGATGGCGTCATGCAGGCGCCAGCTCCGGCTCGGCTGATCGAGGGCGGACTGCCAACGGAAGCAACCGTCGCACAGGTTCTGGTGTCAAAATATGCCGATCACCTGCCGCTCTATCGGCAAGCGCAAATCTATGCACGCCAGGGCATTGAGCTCGATCGTTCAACGTTGGCGGACTGGGTGGGGCAGGCAGCCTTCCATCTGCGTCCCTTGCATGAGCGCCTCCTAGGCAAGCTTAAGCAACGGCCAAAGCTGTTCGCCGACGAGACGACGATGCCGGTGCTCGATCCCGGCCGTGGGCGCACCAAGACCGGTCAGCTCTGGACCTATGCTGCGGACGACCGGCCGTGGGGCGGCGCAGATCCGCCCGGCGTCGCCTATGTCTATGCCCCCGATCGCAAAGCCGATCGACCGATCGCTCATCTGGCAGGCTTCAAGGGGATTCTGCAGGTCGACGGCTATGCCGGTTATGGCAAGCTCGCCGAGCGTGGCGATGTTCGGCTTGCATTCTGCTGGTCGCACATGCGGCGTAACTTCTACGAGCTTGCCACACCCGGTCCGGCGCCCATTGCGAGCGAGGCGCTCAAGCAAATCGCCGAGCTCTATGCCGTCGAGAAGGACATCCGTGGCCGCAGCGCCGAGGGGCGCCGTCTCGTTCGGCAACAGAAAAGCAGACCGCTGGCGGAAGCGTTCGAACGGTGGCTCCGCGCCAAGCTTGCGCTGATCAGTCAAAAGGGCAAATTGGCAGACGCAATCCGCTATGCGCTCTCACGCTGGGAGGGCCTGACGCGCTTCATCGATGATGGCCGTATCGAGCTCGACAACAACGCCGTCGAGCGCTCGATCCGTCCGATCGCACTCAACCGGAAAAATGCACTGTTCGCTGGCTCCGACGGCGGCGCCGAGCACTGGGCCATCATCGCATCCCTGGTAGAAACTTGTAAGCTGAACGACGTCGATCCCCTTGCCTTCCTGACTGACGCGCTCACCAGGATCGTCAACGGTCACCCAAACAGCGAAATCGATCAGCTGCTTCCCTGGGCCTATCGCGCGCAATCCCTCAAAGCCGTGGCCTGAGAACGACGTTTAC
>NZ_JBVVPP010000113.1:0-2199 GCF_055811315.1 Bradyrhizobium sp. MI1.4
AAGGTGGGCGACATCGTCTCGGAATCCACGGGCGACTTCATATCGGTACGCCTGGGCGACTTCGTCGGAATCCGCACCCAGGGCGACCCCGCGAGCCTTTGCCGCCGTCAGCGCCTGCCGAGTGCGGGTGGAAATCAGCGCCCGTTCCTTCTCGGCCAGGGCGGCGAAGAGGTGCAGGACGAACGGGTCTACGTCGGGCCCAAGCTCAGCGACCACGAAAGGCACCTTGTGAGCCATCAGCCCGGAGATGAAGTGAACATCGCGGCTGAGGCGGTCGAGCTTCGCGACACCGACGTGGCACTTGAGCTTCCGTGCCGCAGCCAGAGCGGCCTTGAGCCGGGGCCTGCGGGCGAGAGCGTCCGCCCCCTTGCCCGTCTCGACCTCGACGAACTCGCGGGCCACTTCGTATCCCTCGGAAGCCGCGAAGTTTGCCAGCGCGTGCCTCTGTGCCTCAATCCCCAAGTCGGAGCGGCCTTGGCCTGATGTGGATACGCGGATGTAGGTGACGAGCGGAGCCGTGGGCACGTAGAGGTCTCCAGAGCTGGTCTGTAAAGAATCTATACGTCCGAGGAATCTGAGGGATTCTGTTTTGCATAGCTCGTGGGCTAATCTTTTGTTTGCGCTTGGTTGCAAGGTCATCTCGATGACGACTGGTGTTTCGCGAAGCCGGGCATCATCGTGCATTTCAGCCAGGACGCAGTCAACGTCACCGTCGAAGACCATTGCCCCGACCGCTGGCGCGAGAGCGCGAGGAGCCCTACTTCAGCAAGATATGTTGACCTTCGGCCATTGTGCAGCGAACAACTTTTGTTGCTCCCTACGAACGGAGCAAAAGCGACTCTGAGCACGTCCGGAGTCTGGCTGTCACCTCACCTAACGTCAGCACGCAAACCGCCGACCCCGACCAGACCGATTGCACACGGGACAGCCGGTTTTGCCCAGAGACGTCGGCCTGTTGCATTGTAGACTTGGCTCTTCGAAGCCAAGGCACTAAATCGCAGCGCGAAGCTCGCTGAAGTGACCGGCCTACCACGATGGAGCTACACCTCGAAAATCCCGGCAGTGCAGGCGGAGGGCTTTGGTCCCAGCGTTACTGCTCAACACGTGAGCCGGCGGGCACGTTAGCACCCGAAGCAGTCCACTGGTCGTAGGTCTGGAATTTCACGCCAAGCATGTCGTAAGACACTCGCAGGTAGCCGTCGCTGCCGCGCAGCACTGCCGCGGGTATAACTGTTTGCACTTCCTGCGCCATCACGCCGACATAGGGCTTGTTGCTGCCGTTGTAAGCGAAACGATAGAAGCCGAGGCCATTTTGGAGGTGACCGATAAGGAAGATGTCGTGTTTGAGCATCATGTCGGATCGCCGGACGACACGACGGGTGGTCCGGCGTGCAACACCTCGCACACCGACTACTGGTGCGACAACGGCCGCGCCAACGGGTCGGACCACGCAGCCGGCGCGGTAGATACCGGCGGCACAATAGACAACAGCATTTGCTTCAGGTGTCTCGATAGCCATGGTTCCGGAGAAGGCGGTAATGCCGAGCGCGGCAAGGAGGATCGAGCGCATCATTGTCTCCTTCATTCAGATTGTAGGCTGGGAAGCTTATCGCAGGGATAGGACCAGTTTTCCTGCCAGGGGGCAATCGTTCTTCGAAGAAGCACTGCCGCACACGTTCAGTTCGACGGTCAGTGCTGAACGTGCCCCTACAGGGATCTGCTCATTGGGAGGAAATCACTACCGGCCTGAGGTGCCAGCGTCTGCAATGTGCCTGGAGCAGGACCTTGTCCAACCTAGATAAGCTCAGAGTTAGCCATCAGCCAGACGTCGACTGCTCATTTGCGAGAGCGCACCTATCATCTACCAAGCGTTCAAAACACCACCTAGTGCCCGCTCAGCACCAGCGTCTGGACCGGCATCACCAGCGCCTGGATGCGTAGCAGCATGGCATGCACGATGCCGGTGGCATCGACCCCGTGTAGCGCAAAGCGCTTGAGGGCGCCGGTTTCTTTTGCCTCAATCACATCGTGATTACTGGTGTAGGCGTTTGCGATGCAACTGCTGCCTGGGGTCACGCCCTCTAGCCCGCCCTTGTAGATTGGCTCCATGAAGACGAGAATAGTGCCCGGACGGACGACCTGCTGCGCCTCGATCAGTTGTTCGCCCCCCCTGAACTGGCCCGCCGCGATGTAGTCCTG
>NZ_JBVVPP010000114.1:0-2140 GCF_055811315.1 Bradyrhizobium sp. MI1.4
CACAGGACTAAACCGCTCGCGCGGTAGGCACGACGGCCGGCAGCGCGGCTGAGAGGATAGCGCAACGAGGCGTCCTGTCTTGAGATGAGGGGTTCGCAACCTTCACCCAAGACAGGAGCATCCCCATGACCGACGAGGCCACGAGCCCGTTGCGGCGGCGCATGATCGAAGACATGACGATCCGCAAGTTCGCGCCGAAGACCCAACATGACTATGTGCAGAGGGTCAAGAACTTCGCGGTATTCCTCGGGCGATCGCCGGATACGGCGAGTTTTGAGGACGTGCGGCGCTACCAGCTGCATCTGGCATCGAGCGGCGTTGGCGTGCCGACTATCAACCAGACCGTCTCGACGCTGCGGTTCTTCTTCAAGGTTACGCTCAAGCGCAACGAGATCGTCGAGCACACCCACGTCATTCACGAGCCGCGCAAGCTGCCGGTGGTGCTGAGCCCGGAAGAAGTGGCGCGCCTGCTCGATGCGGCACCGGGGCTCAAGTACAAGGCGGCGCTCAGCGTAGCCTATGGCGCCGGCCTGCGGGCCAACGAGGTCGTCTCGCTCAAGATCTCCGACATCGACAGCAAGCGGATGATCATCCGGGTCGAACAGGGCAAGGGCGGCAAGGACCGTAACGTCATGCTCTCCCCACACCTGCTCGATCTGCTGCGCGCCTGGTGGAAGGCGGCACGGCCACAGGGCTGGCTCTTCCCTGGCCGCGATCCGGCCCAGCCGATGACCACGCGCCAGCTCAACCGCGCCTGCCACGCCGCTGCCCAGATGGCGGAGATCAACAAGCGGGTCTCGCTGCACACCTTGCGGCACAGCTTCGCCACTCATCTCTTGGAGCAGAACATCGACGTGCGCGTGATCCAGGTTCTGCTCGGTCACGCCAAGCTCGATACGACCGCGCTCTATACCCGCGTCGCCACCAAGACGATCAGCGAGGTCATGAGCCCGTTGGAGCACATCGCGATCAAGCTGAAGGAGGCCCGGCCGCCCGGCTGACGCGAGGCCGGCGTGTCTCGTCCGGCTCTGGAGGTTGCGGATATCTTCCGCGACCGTGGCCCGGCATGGCGGCAGGCCCATGCCGGCCGTGTCAGCCTCGACCAGTTGAAGGTGATGTCGGCGATCGAGAGCTGCCGCACGGCGGCGCTCGGCGGCCATGTCGCGCGCTGCGAGGACTGCGCCTACACGTCCATCGCCTACAACTCCTGCCGCAACCGGCACTGCCCGAAGTGCCAGGGCGCCGCGGCGAAGCAGTGGCTCGCCGATCGCCAAGCCGAGCTGCTGCCGGTGCCATATTATCACGTCGTGTTCACGCTGCCGGCCCGGATCGCCGACATCGCCTACCAGAACAGGGCCATCATCTACGATCTCCTGTTCAAGCTCTCGGCCGAGACGACGCTGACGATCGCCGCAGATCCGAAGCATCTCGGCGCCAGGATCGGTATCACGTCCGTGCTGCACACCTGGGGCTCGGCCATGACCCACCACCCGCATGTGCACATGATCGTGCCGGGCGGCGGCATCTCGCCCGACGGACAGCGCTGGGTGTCCTGCCGGCCGGGGTTCTTCCTGCCGGTGCGCGTGCTCTCACGCCTGTTTCGGCGGCTGTTCCTAGGTCGCCTCGCCGCCCTCCACCAGGCCGGGCGCCTGAGCTTCTTCGGCAACGACGCTCATCTCGCTGCAGCGCAATCATTCGCCGCATTGCTTGCAGCGTCGCGCAAGACGGAATGGGTCGTCTATGCCAAGCGTCCGTTCGGCGGACCACAAGCCGTGCTGGCCTATCTGTCGCGCTATACTCACCGCGTCGCCATCGCCAACAGCCGCCTGATCGCCCTCGACCAGCACGATGTCACCTTCAGATGGAAGGATTATCGGGTCGAAGGCCGCGACCGGCAAAAGCGGATGACGCTCGCCACAGACGAGTTCATCCGCCGCTTCCTCATCCACGTGCTGCCAAAAGGCCTTCACCGCATCCGCCATTACGGCCTGCTCGCACGGGGCGTCTGCGCCGACAATGTCGCACGCGCGCGCGAACTGCTCGCCGTCAGCGATCGTGAGGATGAACCGACCGAGACCATCGTCGACAGCGGCAAGCCACCGTGTCCATGCTGCGGCGGCCGCATGATCGTCATCGAGGT
>NZ_JBVVPP010000115.1:0-2116 GCF_055811315.1 Bradyrhizobium sp. MI1.4
TATTTGGCGACCACCGGTATCGTGCGGGAAGCACGAGAAGTGAGCAATTGCGGGCCAGCGTCGGTCACGACAACGACCTCTTCATGCAGCATCAGCTTCGGTGATCCGTCGAAATACGAAGGATATGAGGTGCTTGGCTCAATATTAATGATCATGCCTGGCTTGAGTATCGTCTTATCGTCCGGTTGAACCGAAGGTAGCTCCGGCATCCATAAACCCATGGAGTGCCCCATTCGCCCGATGTTCGTGGCTTTACCGCGATTGTTTGAGCCATTTAGTACGGCTGACATTGCGCTCCAGACACTACAGATCGGAATGCCAGGTTTAGCGGCGGCAATTCCCGCTTCTGTGGCATCCCAAACGACTTGATAGGCATCCTGGGTGTGCGGATCAGGTGCACCGAACGCAAAGTGTCGGTCGAAGTCGCTCCAATAAAAGTCGAATAGACAGCCCGCATCAATAAACAGCAGGTCTCCATCCGACAGAACTTTGTCGCTCGGGACACCGTAGGGCCGCGTATAGCCCCCGCGGCCAGAAACACCCACGATCTTGCTCGTCTTCTCGACACCGCGACTGAAGCATTCGGCCTCGAACAAGCGACACACCTCTCGTTCCGTCATACCCAGACGCAGCTTTGGTGTCAGATTCTCAAATGCCTCTGAAACAAGCCCGCATACAGTTCGAATTCGGTCGACCTCTAATGGAGACTTGATCATTCGCAAGGGAGTGAAAATCGGATCCGATGCATCGACAAACGTCCGAGGTTTGATCGCATCCGCAACGCGCAAGAAATCTCCCGCAGGGAAGCCAAGCCTACTCTCCGCGCCAAGCTCTACGCCGATTCTGGCGTGCTCTGGCAATAGTTCACGCAACGCTTCGGCAAGTGCTGACACACCCTCATCCTTCGGATTCGGACTAGACCAGCTCCGGCAATTTTTTACCCAGGTTGTCTCTCGATAAAACTGGTCGATTCCCTCGGGGACGATCGCAACAGCCTCACCAGACGAAAGAATAAGAAGAAATCGCGGCCGAGTCGTCTGCTGGGGGGTCGTGCTAGGCTCACCAACGAAATATCGCAAGTTGTGTTCGGCCGTCACCAGAAGCGCGTCTATATTATGCTCTTTCATCAAACGCCGCGCTCGCTCGACCCGGCCTTCGTATTCGATCCGGGGAAACGGATCGTACGGAATTGTCCTAATCGAACCAAAACCAATGGCGTTCATCGCTTTTCTCCAGAGAAATACGTCAAGCGCTGGGCGACCGATAGTTTACATGCTGGTCCGACAGCACATGACAGCTTTCGCGGGCTCATTCGATATCCTTGGAAAGAGCCGCCCGCGGTTTCTTGTGCGAAAGCATCGGGGCGCCGAGTTCCTCTGCAAGCAGGCGAGCAACACCTTTGAAAGGAGCTTTCAGCTTATCGCGATACACGATGCCTTGAATCCCACCCACGATCGAATGCACGCAAGGTCTTAGATCGGCCAAACGACTTTCCTGGTCATAGCCGCCCGACACTAGCCAATGGTTTGGTAGGACGTGGCTTGCCGCTATCGGGGGTTCGTCTTGTGACTGCAATATGGCGCTCGTAAAGCTTGGTTCGAAGTGAACGCCACCGATGCAAAGGACGGAGTTTACCGCTTCGTCCATACGATCGAACGTTCGCGATAGCGCTCGCGCCAGCACCCGAGCGGCAAGTGAATTAGTCCAATCAGCTGGCGAGCTTCCGATCTCGATATCGATTGCAGAAGGCCGCAACTCAGCGAGACGGTACCAGCATCACCCGCCTTGACGCCCGACCAATGAGTAGCTTCCAGGTAAGTGCGAAAGTCGTCAAGACCAGACGTGACGCGCTCGGCTTCGATGGCTAGAAGAAGGCCCCGGGTAATCCGGGGGTCGACTGCGCTGAAAGTCCCCGTGGCCAGGTCGCCGGTCGTTTGAACCGAGAAGATTGCGTTTGGTGCATTGGCACCCTCGTGCCAATTCACGATTCCAATAACGTTGGCGTCATCGAAGCGTTCATTCAAGATTGGCGCGTAGTGCCCATAGTCGTTACTTACGACCTCGTTAGTGGGCACGATCGAAATCCTGGCGTCATGCAAGCCAGGAACCTCGAGTA
>NZ_JBVVPP010000116.1:0-2065 GCF_055811315.1 Bradyrhizobium sp. MI1.4
GCCGGCGATGGCGTGCCGGTGGTGGTCGACCGCCTGACCGGTGAGCGCAGAACGGCGCAGATCTTCGTCGCCGTGCTCGGCGCATCGAGCTTCACCTACGCGCAGGCGACGTGGACGCAGGGGCTCGCCGACTGGATCAGCGCCCATGTTGGCGCCTTCGCGGCGATCGGCGGCATACCGGCGCTGGTGGTGCCCGACAACACCAAGGTCGCGGTCATTAAGGCGAGCCTGTACGACCCGCAGATCAATCGTACCTACGCGGAGATGGCGGCGCATTACGGCACCGCCATCTTGCCGGCGCGGCCGCGCAAGCCGCGCGACAAGGCCAAGGTCGAGCAGGCCGTCCTCATCGTCGAGCGCTGGCTGCTCGGCCGCCTGCGCCATCGCACCTTCTACAGCCTGGCCGAGGTCAATGCGGCGATCGGCGAACTGCTCACGAGGCTGAATGAGGAACGGCCGATCCGGCGGCTCGGCGTGACACGCCGCCGGTTGCTCGAGGAGGTCGACCGGCCGGCGCTCAAGCCATTGCCGGCGTCCCCCTATGTCCTCGCCGAGTGGCGGATCCGCCGCGTCAGTCTCGATTACCACGTCGAGGTGGAGAAGCATTACTACAGCGTTCCGCATCGCTTCGCCCGCGCCGAGGTCGAGGTGCGGTTCACGGCCCGTACCGTCGAGATCTTCCACAAGGGCGAGCGGATCGCCGCGCATCAGCGCATGAGCGGCAATCACAAACACACCACCGTGCCGGAGCACATGGCCTCCAGCCATCGGCGCTACGCCGGCTGGACCATCGCGCGTATCCGCCAGGACGCCGCCGCGATCGGGCCGGCGACCAGCGCGTTGTGCGACCTCATTCTCGACGAGCGCTCGCACCCCGAGCAAGGCTTCCGCGCCTGCCTCGGCATCCTCAGGCTCGCCGCCTCCTATGGGCGCGAACGGCTGGACGCCGCGGCTGCGCGGGCAATCGACATCGGCGCGCGCACCTATGGCTCGGTCAAGTCGATCCTCGCCAACAATCTCGATCGGCGTTCTGCTCACCAGCGTTCCGCGGACGATGCGCCGATCCTGCATGCCAACATCCGCGGACCGCGCTACTACAATTAGGAGATCATCCCTTGCTCACCCATCCGACCCTCGACCGCCTCAACGCCCTCGGCCTCCACGGCATGGCCAAGGCCTTCGCCGACATCGAAGCCACCGGTGAGGCCGCAAGCCTCGGTCACACCGAATGGCTTGCGCTGCTGCTCGAACGTGAAGCCTCGCTGCGGCACGACAAACGGCTCGCCACTCGCCTGCGCTACGCCAAGCTGCGCCAGCAGGCGTGCGTCGAGGACATCGACTACCGCACCCCGCGCGGTCTCGACCGCCCGCTGTTCGCTAAGCTTGTCGAGGGCCGCTGGATCGACGACCACGTCAATCTCCTGATCTGCGGCCCGGCCGGCGTTGGCAAGAGTTGGCTCGCCTCGGCGCTCGGCCACAAGGCCTGTCGCGACAATCGCTCCGTGCTCTATCAGCGCGTCCCGCGACTGTTCGACGATCTGGCGCTCGCCCGCGGCGACGGCCGCCATCCACGCCTGTTGCGCGGCCTTGGCCGTGTCGATCTGCTGATCCTCGATGATTGGGGACTCGAGCCGCTCGACGCCGGTGCCCGTCACGACCTCCTGGAAATCCTCGAAGATCGCTACGGTCATCGCTCCACCATCGTCACCAGCCAGCTCCCCGTGGACCAGTGGCATCTGCTCATTGGAGATCCCACCTATGCCGACGCCGTGCTCGATCGCCTCGTCCACAATGCCCATCGGCTCGACCTCACCGGTGAGAGCCTGCGCCGAACCCGGCAATCCGCCCGAAAGACCTGAGCCCGTGGCGCTGTGGACATGCCGCTGCGCTTGGACAACGCAATCGCGTTGCCCACATGCCCACAGCAACTGCAGAAGAAGAAAAACAGGTTGAAGTCGCGATTCCAGATTGACCACGCGGCTTGACCGATGCCAGAGAACCAGCCGGCCAGAACGCCTCGCCGCTGGGCGAGATCAAATCGGAAAGGTGGGCGACATCGTCTCGG
>NZ_JBVVPP010000117.1:0-2045 GCF_055811315.1 Bradyrhizobium sp. MI1.4
GTCCATCCGGGCAACCCTCGTCGCAACATCGAGGGTGAGTCGCCTCATTTTGTGGGGGGACATACAGTCTAGCGGACCACCAGTGCTTGCGCGGGCCGAGTAGCAGACAGAATCGAGGCCCGGCGTGAAACCACACCGAGCCCCGTGCCCGCAACGGCTTGGGCGGCAAGCCGCCTCTGGGCTCGATGCATTTACGACGCTTCGCCGCCTTAGTCTTGATCCTTATCAGGCTGCCGGTTCGACCAGATCGCGTCGATGGTCCGGTTTAGCATTTCGATCGCGCAGGGCTTATGCAACACGGGTCTGTCCTTGAATTGCTCCGGCACGCCACCCGAACCATAACCGCTCAGAAAAAAGAACGGGCGTCCCCGGGCCGCAATCGCCTCGGCAACTGGTTGAACATTGAAGCCCTGCAAATTGATGTCGAGAATGGCAAAATCGTATTGCTCGGTTTCAGCGAACGATCGCGCCTGATCCAGATGCCCCGCTTCGACGACAACCTTATGTCCAAGCTCCTCGATCATCTCGACGAGCATCATGCGAATTATCGCTTCATCTTCGACCAGGAGTATCGATGCTGGACGGTCCACGGTGGGCTCTCAGTTGCCGGACACCGGCATTGAGCCGACATTCAAAAGCTGCGAGACGGCTGTTACGATTTGCGCGGGCGCAAAGGGCTTTCGAAGAAGGATGCTGTTCGGAACGCCTTGGATGGCCCACTCGTCCGCCGCAGCGCCTGTCATGTACACCACCGGGAAATTCGGATCGACTTCGCGGGCGGCGCGAGCGACGTCCCAACCATTAAACCGACCTAGCAAATTGATATCTGTGACGAGGGCGCTGTAGTTGGTCTGACCCCCCTTCAGCAGAGTAACCGCTTCCTCACCCGTTCGCGCAGTAGCTGGCTCGAAGCCGCCCTCGTTCAACACGTCCGCGACCACACCTTGAACTGCTTCATCGTCCTCGACGACAAGTATAGTCGGTAATTCCACGAACTCCCCCTTCCACTCGCACTCTGCCCGGACGTGACAAAGTGGACAGAAGGAAAAAGTTCCGCAACGGAACAGAAGATTATGTTGGCCCAGTCGATGGCGCCCGTTTCTTGTTTCCCTTTGCTTTCTGCCGCAGGAAACTCACCGAAATCTCCTCGCCGTTGACGCGGTCGAGCTGACAGCGACGATAGGCTAGGCCCGTGCAGGGCAGCAGCAAGAAGAACTCGGACAGAGCCAAGCCTTCGATTGAGGTTTCAACTTGAAGTGTTGCGTTGGCTTCTGACACATCCTTGATGGTGCATGACCGCCGCCAAGTGCCGTCGATAGCCATCATATGCGCGGGGAGCGCATGCTCGAAGGTGACGCGTCGTCCCTCTTGTTCCGTTTCTTTTGTCATTGCCGGTACTCAGATCGTCTTCGTACCTCCTAGTATGAAATCGACTAAGAGCTCGTAACCGAATTTGGGAAAAAGCAGCAAAGACGCGCCCCCGAACCGGGGCATCTCCACAAAGTCTTAATTGCTTTCAGGCCACTTCCGTACTGTTCTGCCGACGCCTCCCTAAGACTGCTCGCGCTATAGGTAAGCCCGCCGCGCGGAAATTTATCGCGGGAACAAGTTGCAATTTGGGGCGTTAGGGGGGCGTTGCAGGGGGAATCATCGTGCCGACCACTGAGTACTATTTGAAGCAAGCCGAAATTGCGTCCCGGATGGCATTGTCAGAACCCGACTCTGAAAAAGCGAGAGCCATGCATATCCTCGCCTTGGACTATTTCGACAAGGCTTACCGTGCGCAGGTCCGAGAAGCGCCGCCACCGCATCCGACCAGCTCATGCAACATCATCCAGTTGAGACGGCCATAGTTGACGGTTCAGATGTCACCGCTTGGACCGTCCGCAAAGTAGCGGAGCGTTTCGTTGAGGTCCGTTTGGTATGGCAAGGCGGACTAAATTTGCTCACGCTGAGTTCTTCGCATTTTGTGAAGGGTTTCGGATGCCGGCCGCATGATTGACGGCGCGGCACATTCGGGCGGCCGGCGTCCGAAAGCCTCCAAG
>NZ_JBVVPP010000118.1:0-1854 GCF_055811315.1 Bradyrhizobium sp. MI1.4
GATGGAGCTCGAACCTTGGATTGATGACTCCAAGCGGAGCCTCATTGCCTCGTTCGCGAATGGCATTGCCAACGATATGGGCGCGGTGCACGCGGCTATCACGCAACCATGGTCCAATGGCCAAGTGGAAGCTCAGATCACCAACCTCAAGCTGGTCAAACGGCAAATGTACGGGCGCGCTAAGCTCGATCTCCTTCAGGCTAGGCTGATTGGCGCGCCATAAAAACAATCACGATCATCGAATATGCGTCAGAGCCAATATTGCAGGCCGAATGACAGGCAACACCGGCAGCCGAACGGTCGGCGTTCACGAGGTCGTCCAGAGATTTGCCGGGCCGGACTGCATCGGCGTCTGTATCGAAGAACCTTTCTCCGGACAGTTCTCCAGCGTCAAAGCTCTCTTCCCCATGCTCGGAGCTGCCGTACTCGCCTGCGAGCTGGCGGGCTCCCATGGTCGGCGATCCACCTCAGCAAACTGAAAATCCCCGTCACCGGCAAGGGCAACGCGAAGAAGCGGGACATGCAAGCGGCTGCGAAAACTCGTTGGGGCAAAGACCTTGGCGAAGATGAAGCCGACGCTGCCGGGGCCGGGGCATAAGCGCTGGACTGTGACCTGTTCACAGCAGCCCGTTTGAGACATTGCGATGGGCACTTAAGATGTCCGCTCATCGGGGCCGACGGGAAATCGTCGCGGGAGCACTAACCGACGCCATTGAGCAAGGAGCGGCTCATTGGTTCCCACTTGTGGCCCTAAGCCGAAGATCGTTTCAGCCGCCGTGATGTCCGCTGTAGTCGGTTAGCTCGACGCCGAGCTACGCTTGTCTCGCCAGCCGCTTTCGAGCCGTTGCGCGTTAAGCGCGGTCCAAATCGACAAGATATGCTAGAACCAAGTTTTCGGTCTGGGCTTGGATAGCGGCGTTGCGATAGATGACAATCTCGGCTTCGTCAGCTCTGCGAACTGTCAACTTCGCCGTGGAGGAGCAAAGCGGCACGCCGTTCGATGTCATCGTAATCAGGTCTTCACGAACCAAACCCTCTTTGCATAGCTCGAGTGCCTCTGGGAAGTTCTTCGCCTCGAAGGCGAACGTAGCTTTGCTGTCAACGTCCATTACGAACACCGAGCCTAAGAAAACAGTCATTGGCACTTGCTTTTCATCGGCATCGGGCGGCCGGAGCCATATGGTCACACACATTAGTTTAAGGCGCAATGATACGAACCGGACGATTAAGTCGAGTCAGCGGCGGGTTCGCGGCGGGCCTAAGATTGCTTAGCCGATGGTCGCTCGAACCCGTGTCATGTCGGCTGTCAGAGGCAAACCCGACGACAATCCAGCATCGCGGCTACCGCTGCTGTTGACCCGAAGCGGACTCCAGGACATCGCGCTGCCCCTGAGAGAGCAAAATAGGATCGACGGGCGAGGTCGACAGTTGGCATCCGCGCGCAATTGACACGGAGAGTTCGAGATGCCCCTTACCCCAGACCCATCCGGCGACTTCGAGGAGGCGCCGCCTGAAGCCGTTCTATTCGCGATGTTCAGCGGCGGTGACCGTATCACTTGCCGGGTCGAATGGACCACCTTACGCGAACGTGCCGCCGCCGACGGCGCCGATCCGAATGACATCGCCGGACGTTCAAAAACCATCGGTCTACCATCGAGCAGATCGCCAGCGACCTGTACGACGGCGGCAAGGAAATCCCAGTGGTTCGCACTGAGCAGCTTGTGCCGGCCCGCGGACCGGGCGCGCCTTGCGATTTTTGAGGATCAGAGAGAAGCCGGGTGTGTTTCGGCATGGAATAAGGACCCCGTTTTCGGGGTGATCGGCATCCAATCGGGACCCCGGGATAAGGGTCCA
>NZ_JBVVPP010000119.1:0-1630 GCF_055811315.1 Bradyrhizobium sp. MI1.4
GCCGGCATCACTTGTCTGGCTTCCCCACCTTGCATCAACCCGACGGAAACACTTACGCCACGCTCATCATCGCTCAAACCTTCAAGGCGCGTTACAAGACGAGCGAGCACCGAGAGCGCAGATGCTCCGGCCTTCTTATTGTTACCGACATGGGTTGTGACACCGAAGGCATCGACCCTCAGATGACCAATGGCTCCTCGACCGACAACAAGCCCTCTATTGGGCCTGGCAGGCTCAAGCGTGAGACAAAAATCCGCGGCTCTTGCCTCAGTCTTGATCCAGCTGGCGCTTGCGTCGCTGCCGACCTCCTCGTCAGGTACAATCAGAAATACCACGCGTTCGATACCATCGATGCCCATTTGGAAGAGTTCGCGGAGAGACACGATCGCCGTGGCCACGCACACTTTCATGTCCCCGACGCCAGGTCCGGTAATAAGTCCATCCTTCCGCTCGAATTTCCAGTTTTCGACGGTGCCGGTGGGCCAAACCGTGTCGGCATGACCGAGGATGAGGATCGATCGGCCCGGACGACCTGACTCCCAACGAGCTGTCATTTGATCAGCAGCGGCCTGCCTGATCTCACGGTCGACCTTAAACCCGGCAGCTATCAGCGCCTTTTCGAACACGTCATTAACGCGATTGACGCCCTCGCGATCATAACTTCCGCTGTCGATGTCAACCGCAGCTTTGGTAAGCTGAATAATGTCGGGTAGTTTTGTTTCCAGAGTTCGAAGAAACGAACGGTCCCAGTTCATGGTGATATGCTTTCACTGTGGTGAGTCGAATTGCGCTCAGGCCGCGACGGCAAAGTGGTTTTCATCATCATTGGAGATTGCGGCCGGGTCGGCGGCACCGTTCGACTTTGAAAAAATAACAGCCATCAGAAGGCTCGCCTTAGCGCCACTCAGAGTTCCTCCAAACACGGCTCCGATTCGGCCCAGATCGCTACCGCTAACCGCCGTTGCCATATCCTGGAAATACCGTGGCTTCGTGACAGCGCATCGCAATCGCGATCGGAATCCCCGAGGTGAGCGCGTCTTTATACCGAGCAGTATATCAGGAGGAATGTTTCCACGGCCGAATGCTTCGATCAGGATGCTGTCTCCCGTTTATTCTTGTCATCATCATCGCAGTGGTCTCCAAAACCGCAGTCGGCGCGGCATTGATCGAAGAACTGCAATGACCTGCGTGCCGCGATCGAAAACCAAACGTCTCAGCCAGTTTCTGCAACGGGACAGCCGGTCTCCGCAGCGCAATGTACTCAAGTAATGGCTCGCGGGTTGGGCTGGCCTGTGTGCTTTTCGGCGTCGCGGCAGGGCCGTGCGAAGCGGGACTGAGTTTCGAAGACCACCCCGCCTCGCTTGACAACACCGATGCAGCGGTTAGCGCCGAGAAGGTAGGAAAGGTCGTCTGGATGCTCGATATCCCAAAAAGACAAATCCGCAGCTTTGCCAACCTCGATAGTGCCCCGCTCCCTCCGCATGCCGAGCGCGCACGCCGCGTTGACAGTGAACCCGCGCACTGCCTCTTCCGGCGTCATACGGAATAGAGTACAAGCAAGGTTCATTATCGCGGCCGGGGAATTTGTGGGCGAACTGACTGGATTACTGTTGGTGGCCAGAGCCACTTT
>NZ_JBVVPP010000120.1:0-1563 GCF_055811315.1 Bradyrhizobium sp. MI1.4
GTAGTCGAGCCAGTCGATCAGCGGCCGGATCGAGGAGTACTCCTGATCCTCGATGATCGCGGTGTAGTAGAACGCCCGAAGCAGCGTCCCGCGGCTCTGAAACTCCTTCAGCAGACGCTTGTAATCGATGTCGAAGCCCAGAGTTTTCGCGGTCGCGTAGAGATTGGCTCCATCGATGAAGAGCGCGACCCTATCGGTAGAGGGAGGTGACATTCAGTTCACGCTTTCCGTGAAACAGTGCAGATTGAGCTTGAAAGATTGGGACCGCGACACGTGATATGTCGGTCGCAATCTAGATAGATCGCTAGCGAAGATCTCAGAGTACAGACGGATGCTTTAAGCTCCAACTATTTTCGACCCGGGCTCGAACTCGGACAATGGCCGAAAGGTGGTCTGTCGGTTTTGTAATGTATGCTGTCTAAGTCCAGGTGCTTATTCAGGGTGCTCGCGCCATGACTGTTGGCGAGTTTGCTCTGTTTGATCTTACCGGCGCGGCCGCGGCTGGCGGTGGTCTGTCTCAGCTTCAGACGGAGACGTTCTGCTGGTCGGAACCGAGGGGAGCCGACCCTCGGCTCGATACAAGGCTGCTTGAGCCGTGTTCCAGTTGCTCCTGACAGCTCCTTACCGCGATGCTGAGATTTCAAGATACGCCGGCGCCGTGGTGTCGACCTGCATGTTCAGGAGGGGCTTTCGGCGGCGGATCGCTTAGGCCGACAAGGACGTCGGGGCCATTGAGGCGAGCGTGAAACGGTATGTTGCAGAATTCGATCCTGACCTCGCTTCGAGATTCCCAATGCAGCGCAGTTCGTCCGCTGGGCACTCGCTGTATTCGGCGCCCCGCCCTGATCCCCGCACGAATGAAACGAGACAAGCGGCGTCGTTCTGCGCAATTGACGCCCGAGACAGTCGCCGTATTGCGAGAGACCTCGAAATGCTGCGCTGCCCTCACGACCCCTACGAGTTGGGATCTAAGGATCGCAATGGCCGCCGCTCTCGGCCGGTCAAAGCTCGGCGCACCTCCGCTGGATCGCGAGCCAAGGTCGTTCATCGGCTGCGACGTTGAGTCGGCCGACGTGGCGCTCGAATTGCGGGCGCGGTTTCTGAAGGTTTGTAGAGCGGGTGGTTAGACCCGAGCATCCAGCGAAAGCCCAAGAACAAACGCCAGCGCGCCCTCTGTACAGTCTCTCCGTCCGGATAACTCAACCCTCGGGCGACGCAATGAAAGGCCCTAGCTCACGGACTGAGCTAGGGCTTTCCTTTGTCCGCCGGCTGTGGCCGGCGGGCTGTGCGCAGCAGTGCCCGTACTCAGTGCAGTGTTGGCGAGCGGGTGGGCTTCGAAAAAATAGCCAAGCATAGCATGCGTCGATCTCGGACTGACTTGCCGCGGGAAGCGCAGCGACCAGATCCAGCGCTTTAGTCAATTTTGGCAGCCAAGCAGCGCTTTGGGTGGCGGTGCTAGCGCGTGTGTCATTCGGCTTGCAATATTGGCTCTGACTCATATGTGGAACGGCCCGGGCTGCAAGATCTTTCTCTGGTTGAACAAGGGATGACGGTGCGGTCATA
>NZ_JBVVPP010000121.1:0-1522 GCF_055811315.1 Bradyrhizobium sp. MI1.4
GTCGTCCGTTAAGAAGGCGAATTGAGCGGGGCTGGACCGGCCAGCACGCGGCATAGTCGGACCAGGAACAGGCACAAGAGTTCTCTGAGCCAGGCTAGGATGCGGCGGAAGTTGTGGCCGACGGCTGAGAGGATGACGTTGGCGGCGTCTCCGGCACGGCCTTTGAGGTAGCAGCGACCGAGGTGACCTTCGGTCTTCATGTGGCCGATGATGGGCTCGATGGCGGAGCGGCGGCGCAGCTCGCGCTTGATGACGCCGAAGACGCCGCGCTTTTGGCCGGAGATGAAGATGCGACGTGGATTTTGAGCATCGTGGCCGCGGTATCCCTTGTCGACATAGGCCCGCTCGATCGGACATCCGGTGAGCGTCTCGGTCCGGTCGATGACGTTCCGCAGGGTATGACCGTCGTAGGGATTTTCGGGCAGCGAGCTGGCATGCAGTACGAACAGGCCGCCGGGAGCTCGGCGATTGTTGGTGACGATGGAGGCCTTCACGCCGAACTCGTAAGGGGCTGAGGCCTTGCCTTTGCCGATGCACTCCACCTCCGGGGCATGAAAGGAATAGAGCTTCCAGCCGCGCTGGCGCTGCTGCTGGGAGCGGATCTGGCTGGCTCGGCCAAGCGGAAGGGCGAATGCCTCCTCGAGGGCTGGCTGGCCCTCGATCTTGCGACGGACGTCGCGGATGATCCGGCCCAGCCGGCTGCGCAGGATACGCAACTGCCGCTGATGCCGCCCGAACTGTTTGGCATGGGCGTAGCGGCCCGCCATCATCGCAGCGGCCTTGGCCACACGAGAATAGGATTGCCGCAGCCTGACGGCGTGCCTTCTCGCCAGGCGGTTGAGGCCCTGGATGGCCGCATGAAGCAGCTTGGCGTCGGTCGGGAAGGTGATGGCCTTCGGCTGCACCGTGGTGTCGACGGTGACGCGCTTGAGGTCCTGGCTGCGTAAGGCGCCGGCTTCGTGCGCCACCCGCAGGCTCTCGGCCAGCAGCAGCTCCAGCTTGTCGCCGAGCCGCTTGCGCCAATGGCTCAGGTCCGAGCGTTCGTGCGGGAAAGCGTGCCGGAAAAACTCTTCGCCGGTGAAGAACTGGAAATAAGGGTCGTGGACCCAGCGCTCGCACACCCCCTCATCGGACAGCCCGTAGATATGCTTGAGCAACAACAGCCCGATCATGAAGCGGGTCTCGATCCCCGGCCGGCCGTTCTCGCTGTAGAGCGGCGCGATCTCGCCGTCGATCCAGTCCCAATCGATCTTGCCGGCAAGCAGAACCAACTCGTGCTTCAGATTGATGATCTGGTCCAGCCGCGCCCGGAACAGATCGTTCGATCCCGTCGTCTTGTGCTTCTTCGGCCGCATCGTTCCCTCCGATGCACCACAGAATCATGGGCCGCAGGGAAAGGGAATCCAAAAGCGAAATTGCAGGGTTTGGCGGCTTCAACCTCGCATTCCCTGCAATCTCAAACCGCCTCGAATCCGAAAAAGAGACTCCTGCTCAATCGCTTAGAACCTTGTTCACGGACGAC
>NZ_JBVVPP010000122.1:0-1482 GCF_055811315.1 Bradyrhizobium sp. MI1.4
ATGACGCGTCTTTCGCATCTCACCTTGCGCAATTTCATGATCGCGCTCCACGACCTGCTGGCGACCACGGCGGCGCTGTTCGCCGCCTTCTATCTGCGCTTCGAGGGCGGCGACGGCTTCTTCGACCGCCTGCCGCTGCTGATTCAGATCCTGCCCTATTTTCTCGCTTTCAGCGTGGTCGTGTTCTTCGTCTTCAACTTGACCACGACGAAATGGCGCTTCATCTCGCTGCCCGACGCGCTGAACATCATTCGCGTCGCGACCGTGCTGACGGTTGCGCTCCTGGCGCTCGACTACATCTTCGTCGCCCCCAACGTCCGTGGCGCCTTCTTCCTCGGCAAGGTGACGATCGTCCTCTACTGGTTCCTTGAAATTACCTTTCTCAGCGCCTCGCGGATGGCCTATCGCTACTTTCGCTACACGCGGGTGCGGCGCCACGCCAGGACCGAGCACGCCGCACCGACGCTGCTGATCGGGCGCGCCGCGGATGCGCTCTCGATTCCGCGCAACAGCACCTCGGCAGCGACGGCGATAGCACGCCGACCGGCCAGACGCGCTTGATCGCCCCCGTTCCGATCGCGGCCAGTTCATCCGCAACGTGCCGGTGCTGGGCGACGTCGATGACATCGAGGACGTCATCGCCGACTTCGCCAAGCGCAACAAGGCGATTGCCCGCGTGGTGATGACGCCGTCGGCGTTCGAGCCGGACGCCTATCCGGAATCGATCCTGATAAGGGCGCGAAAGCTGGGCCTGATCGTTAACCGCATGCCCTCGCTCGAGAGCGGCGACACGCCGCGACTGACCGCCGTCGCCGTCGAGGACCTGCTGCTGCGACCGAGTGAGACCATCGACTACGCGCGGCTCGAAGCCCTGATCAAGGGTAAGGCGGTGATCGTCACCGGCGGCGGCGGCTCGATCGGCTCCGAGATCTGCGAGCGCGTTGTCGCGTTCGGCGCCGCGCGCCTGCTGATTATGGAAAATTCCGAGCCGGCGCTCTATGCGGTCACGGAAACACTCGCGTCGGATGGATCGGGCGCTGCGATCGAGGGGCGGATCGCCGACATCCGCGACCGCGCGCGTGTCATGCGTCTGATGGCCGAGTTCAAGCCCGACATTGTGTTCCATGCCGCGGCGCTCAAGCACGTGCCGATCTTTGAGCGCGACTGGAGCGAGGGGGTCAAGACCAACATCTTCGGTTCGATCAACGTCGCCGATGCGGCGCTTGCCGCCGGCGCTGAGGCCATGGTGATGATCTCGACCGACAAGGCGATCGAGCCCGTGTCGATGCTCGGCCTGACCAAGCGTTTCGCCGAGATGTACTGTCAGGCGCTCGATCAGGACCTCGCGACCGCCGCCGGCGGCGCCAGGCCGCCGATGCGGCTAATCTCGGTCCGGTTTGGCAATGTGCTGGCGTCGAATGGCTCGGTGGTGCCAAAGTTCAAGGCCCAGATCGATGCCGGCGGTCCCGTGACGGTCACGCA
>NZ_JBVVPP010000123.1:0-1410 GCF_055811315.1 Bradyrhizobium sp. MI1.4
TGAACTTCATCAAAAGTGATGGTGTGGAACGGCCCTTCGAACCGGCATCAAAACTGCCTAACGTGGTCGCGTAGAGAGGCGCCACAAACGAAGGACCGTTCCATGGAGAAGATTATCACAGTGGGTTTGGATTTGGCCAAGTCGATCTTTCAAGTTCACGGCATCGCCGAAAACGGGAAAGTCTTGGTTCGTCGCACATTGCGGCGATCGCAGGTTCTGCCCTTCTTTCGAAGCCTTCCAGCTTGCGTGGTAGGTATGGAGGCCTGTGCGAGTGCCCATCACTGGGCACGCGAGATAGCGGCGTTGGGCCACTCTGTCCGCATGATGCCGCCAGCCTACGTGAAGCCTTACGTCAAACGAAACAAGACCGACGCGGCGGATGCTGAAGCCATTTGTGAGGCGGTCAACCGCCCGACAATGCGGTTCGTGCCCGTGAAGACTGCCGAACAACAAGCAGCCAGCATGATTTTGCGAACGCGAGAGATGCTGATGAAGCAGCGCAGCCAGACTGCAAATGCCCTGCGTGCCCATATGGCCGAATTGGGCATTATCGCTGGCACAGGCATGGCAAGCATCGCGAAACTCCTGGTGCTTCTCCGGGACGAAAAAGACAATAGGATTCCCGGCGCCGCCCGCTTTGCCCTGATCCTATTCGCTGAACAGATTGAGCTGCTTACAACCCGCATAGAGAAGCTCGACAGAGAGATTTTGGTTGCCGTCAGAAAGGACCCTGATGCAAGGCGTCTGATGAGCATTCCGGGTGTCGGTCCTCTCATCGCCGCTACCGTTCGGACATCCGTCGTGGATGCTCGCGATTTTGCGACTGCACGAGATTTTGCGGCTTGGACGGGGCTCACACCGAGGGCACAGTCGAGCGGCGGGAAAGAAAGGCTCGGCGCGATATCAAAGCGCGGAAATCGGCAACTACGGACGCTCCTGATCGTTGGTGCGACCTCTATCATCAAGCTTGCTAAACGAGGCTTGAAAGTCCCACTCTGGATTCGGACCATGCTGCAAAGACGGCCGGTCAAGGTCGTATCGGTCGCGCTCGCTAATAAGATTGCGCGCACGATCTGGGCCTTGCTGGTCAGAGGCGGCAACTATCAGGCGCCGGCCGCAATGCTGAAATCCTAATCTCAAGAGCTCTCCGGCGGAAGAAGAACGCTGCCGAGGAGGCAAGGTGCAAATCTGGATGAACCCCGAATGACGTCATTCCCGGTAGCAATCAGACCGCCTGACTCACTGCGCTTCGAGCGCGAGAAATTGATTGGGCGATTGCTTCCGCGGATATCATCGTGGCCAGCGGCCAGGCGCCGCGTTCACAGGCCGAACATATGACCGCACCGTCATCCCTTGTTCAACCAGAGAAAGATCTTGCAGCCCGGGCCGTTCCACATATGAGTCAGAGCC
>NZ_JBVVPP010000124.1:0-1396 GCF_055811315.1 Bradyrhizobium sp. MI1.4
GGGAGATGCTATGGGGCGGCGGCGAGGATATTGCATCCATCGTCGCTGATGTGAACCGATGGAGCATCCCATGCAGAAGTTGAACGATCTGAGCCGGTCCCTCATCCCCTTGCAACCGGACGGTACGTTGATCGCAGTGATTGAGATGAGCCTGTCGAGTTGGCTCGTTGCGGGCATCGTGCCTGGCGTCGAGCGCCAGCCGTTGAAGAAGCTCGAGGTCGACGAGAATGCCTTGCTGAAGCTGCTTAATCGCTGGCGAGAAGAGGCGGAGAAAGCAGGACATCGGATCGAACGCATCGCGGTCGCATTCGAGGCCGGCCGTGACGGTTTCTGGTTGGCGCGCTGGCTCAGGGCGCACGACATCGAGGCCCATGTCATTCACACATCGAGCGTAGCGGTATCACGCGAGCACCGGCGCGCCAAGACTGATCGTCTCGACACCGAGCTGCTCAAACGCAGCTTTCTCGGCTGGTTGCGGGGCGAGCGCAATCACTGCAAGATGGTCGCAATCCCGACAATCAAGGACGAAGATGCCAAGCGGCCCAACCGCGAGCACGAGAGCCTCGTCGGAGAGCAAAGTCGGATCGTCAACCGAATGAAAGCAGCGTTGATCCGGCTCGGCATCCGCGGCTTCAATCCCAAGCTGAAGAAGGCCGCCGAACGCCTTGACGGCTTGCGCACCCCCGAGGGTGAACCGATCCCGCCCAACAGCCTGGCTGAGCTGCGTCGCGATATGGTGCGCCGGCGGCTCGTCAGTGATCAGATCCGGCAGATCGAGGACGCTCGCCTGGAGCGTCTCAAGCAAGCGCCCAGTGATGGACCACACGCAATGGTGCACCTGCTGGCGCGCGTGATCGGGGTCGGTGTCGAGACGGCCGACATGCTGGTGCAGGAGGTACTGTCGCGAAGCATGCGCGACCGGCGGGCTGTGGCGCGTTATGCCGGCCTGACAGGCTCGCCCGACGAGAGCGGCAGAAGGCGCCGGGAGAAAGGGCTGACCCGTTCTGGCAACGCTCGGGTTCGACGAGGCATGATCCAATTGGCGTGGCGATTTCTCATGTTCCAGAAGGACAGCGCCTTGGCGCAGTGGTTTAGAGCCCGCACCGAGAGCGCCCGCGGCACTCGCAAGACCATGATCGTGGCCTTGGCGCGCAAGCTCCTGATCGCCCTGTGGCGCCTCGTGCGGGAGGGTGTGGTGCCGGACGGTGTCGTTCTGCGGCCGGCATCATGAACCGTGGTCACTGAAGGACACCCAACGGTTTCGGCCCGGTCCGTCCGCTGGTGACGGGTCGCCGATGACGGTTCGAGGTGGCGGGATTCCGACGTGTTTCCTTGGCTTTCAATGCCGAAAGGGAGAATGGGTCCGCCGCTTCGGAGCTTCGCTGCCGATGCGTAT
>NZ_JBVVPP010000125.1:0-1386 GCF_055811315.1 Bradyrhizobium sp. MI1.4
GCCAATGGTATGGACCCCGCCCTTGCCGCGGTGGAATCTCAAGCGTCAACTGCAGCGAAGGAGGATGTTATGCAGGTCGTTCGGATAGGTCTAGATCTGGCGAAGTATGTCTTCGAAGTTCACGGCGTCGACAACCACGGGAAAGTCGTTGTGCGAAAGAGGTTACGTCGCGATGCGGTGGCCGGCTTTTTCGCCAATTTACCGGCCTGCCTGGTCGGCATGGAGGCTTCCAACGGGGCACACTATTGGGCTCGCGTGCTCACGGAGCTTGGCCATCAGGTCCGACTAATCAGCCCTCAGTTCGTGACACCATACGTCAAGTCGAACAAAAACGACCAGAACGATGCGGAAGCCATCTGCGAAGCGGTCGGTCGTCCGTCCATGCGCTTCGTGCCACCGAAATCAACCGATCAGCTGGCGGTACAGGCCGTCCACCGCATTCGCCGGCGCCTGGTCGCCGATCGAGTCAGGCTCGTCAATCAGATTCGCGGTCTTCTGTCCGAGCATGGGATTGTCATTGCCCGTGACATCGCGCAGCTGCGGCGTGGCCTCGCGGTCATCGTAGGAAACATCAATGACGACCTCAGCGAGATGCTCCGAGCGCTCATGAGGGAACTGCAAGAGGAGTTGTCCGAGCTTGATACCCGCATTGCAGCCTATGACCGGCGGATAAGGGAAATCTTCCGTACGAGTGAGCAGTGCCAGCGGCTCGGCAAAATCGAAGGCGTCGGACCTGTGACAGCAACAGCCTTGGTCGCCGCCGTGGGCGATAGAAGCTGTTTCAAGAACGGCCGACAGTTCGCGGCTTGGCTTGGTCTGGTACCCAAGCAGCGATCCAGTGGAGGGCGGGCCCGCTTGTTCGGCATCAGCAAACGGGGCGATCGATACCTGCGGACGCTGATGATTCACGGAGCTCGCGCCGCTTTAAGCCGTGCTAATGGCAAGCAGGATCCGCGAAGCCTCTGGCTCGGCAAGATGCGGCAACGGCGCCATCCCAATGTCGCGGCCGTGGCTCTTGCCAACAAGAACGCGCGGATCGTGTGGGCTATGCTCACAGGCGGCGCGGCTTATGAGCCGGCGCTTTCGGTGAAGGCGGCCTGAAGCGAAGCGGCAATCAAGGAAAGGAGGTCTCACCGGCAATTGCAACAAATGGCAGGAGATGGCGAAACGGTCACCCCGTCGCTTCCCGAACCTGATGTGTGGACCGGCACGGCTTGCGCCGATGTCTCGGGGCCGTTGAGGTGGAAGCGGGCGAAAACCATCGAGGCTCGCGGCGGAGACGTTGTCCAGCCGCATCAAGAAGCCGGATATACGTCAGCAGTTGTGGCCGTCGATCCTGATCAAGCCAGTCGTTGCAATCGGGCGGGGTCCATATACGTCCACACA
>NZ_JBVVPP010000126.1:0-1316 GCF_055811315.1 Bradyrhizobium sp. MI1.4
GGCTCTGACGCATATTCGATGATCGTGTTTGTTTTTATGGCGCGCCAATCAGCCTAGCCTGAAGGAGATCGAGCTTAGCGCGCCCGTACATCTGCCGCTTGACCAGCTTGAGCTTGGTGATCTGAGCTTCCACTTGGCCATTGGACCACGGTTGCGTGATAGCCGCGTGCACCGCGCCCTTGTCGTTGGCGATGCCATTCGCGAACGAGCCAATGAGGCTCCGCTTGGATTCTTATCCAAGGTTCGAGCTCGATCTCGGCCTTCTTTCGGATCATCGCGTGGAAGCGGCCAACGAGAGTGTTGGCATCGGCCAGCATAGGGACGCTTTGTTCAATAGCGGCAACCGTGACGGTCTCGGCCTTGGTTAGGTGGTCCCGCTTCATCGTCATCAACTGCGCTATCGTCCGGGCGGCGGGGACCCTCTGCAATTGTTGACGGCTGATGGTCTCGGCGCGTCGCCGTCGCGTGGCCCATTCCGCCACCACGCGCAGCGATCCCTTAAAGCCTTGCCCTCTCAAACGGCGCCAGAGTTCGGCACCGTTACGACAGCCGCCTGACCACTGCGCGTCCAGGAACGGCAGGTGCCCATCCAGGGTGCTTTGACGGGTGCGGAAGATATCCGTACCGCCGCCGCGACTAATTTGGCGAACCAGATTGCGACTATGTCCTGTGCGGCGGACGATCTCCTTGAGCGGCACACCGTCGCTGACAAGAGCCGCGATTGCGGCATGGCTGTCCTGGCGCCGCAGATAGCCCTGATAGCGAAGCTTTTCCGCGCAGGTCAGTAGTTTAGGATCGATCGTCGTCGCCCCGATTGCGCTTCGGATTTTGCTCATGGAGCGGCGCACCGCATCAAGGAAGGCCGCGCTCGCGTTTTCCATCGGATGCCAGCGGTCGGCGACCTGGATGGCGTTCGGCAGCGCCTTGGCTGCGGCCTCGCCATATCCACCACCGCGATCTCGCGACACAATGTTGATGCCCGGGTGCTTCGACAGCCACGCCTGAACGGTCGCCGTTTCCCGGTCGGGCAGCAAGGCAACGATCCGCCGACGCTCCAAATCACACACGATGGTCCCGTACCGACGGTTTCTCCGGAACGCCCAGTCATCGATACCCACAACAAGCAATGGATCCGTCGGCATCGCCGTCCGCCGGCGGACCACCCGCAGCAAAGTATCGTTGCTGACAGGCAGCATGAGCCGCTTGGCGAAGCTTGCTGCCGGCCGGCCGCCGAGCGCCAACCCCAGGTGATGGACGATGTGTTCGAGCCGTGCCGTCCGACGCCGTCGAAGCGGAACGACGTCTTCTCCGAACCG
>NZ_JBVVPP010000127.1:0-1278 GCF_055811315.1 Bradyrhizobium sp. MI1.4
GTGAGCGGCCCGAGACATAGGTGACAAAACGTACCGGACACATGGGTTACACTTTCCGCTTTTGTTCTGCGGGAGGTGTGGATGCCGTGGAAAGCGAGTTCGGTCATGGAAGAACGCCTTCGCTTTGTGGCCAGGCTTCTGGATGGGGAAGCCATGACGGATGTGTGCCGGGAGTTCGGCGTATCCCGCAAGACCGGCTATAAGATTTTCGATCGCTACAAAGAGCAGGGGCTGGCCGCCCTGAGCGATCGGTCCAGACGGCCGGTACGCTATGCCAATCAGCTCCCGGAGCAAATCGAGGGTCTGATTGTCCGCCTCAAGCCGAGAAACCGCACTGGGGCGCGCGCAAGATCCGCGAACTGCTGGTCCGGCGGCTCGATGGCGATGTCAGGATTCCGGCCAAAAGCACCATCCATGCGGTGCTCGATCGCCATGGCCTGGTCAAGCGTGGCGGCGGGCCGCGCCACCGCGCGCGCGGCACGCCGCTGTCCACGGGTACCGGACCCAATGATTTGTGGTGCACCGACTTCAAGGGCGAGTTCAAGCTCGGCAATGGCCGCTACTGCTATCCGCTCACCGTTACCGATCATGCCTCGCGCTTCCTGTTGTTGTGCGAAGCGCTCGATTCAACGCGTGAAGACCCTGTAATTACTGCCTTCGAGCGTTTGTTCCTCGAGCGCGGCCTGCCGCTCGCCATTCGCTCCGACAACGGCGTGCCCTTCGCCAGTCCCAACGCCTTGTTCAACCTCTCCAAGCTCTCGGTGTGGTGGCTCCGACTTGGTATTGCAATCGAACGCATCAAGCCGGGCCACCCGCAACAGAACGGACGTCATGAGCGCATGCACCTCACCCTCAAAAAGGAAACCACCCGGCCGCCGGGCGGCAATAGCTTGCAGCAGCAGGAACGCTTCGATGCCTTCGTCCGCGAGTTCAACTCCGAACGCCCGCACGAGGCCCTCGACATGAAACGTCCTGCCGAGCTCTACGTCGCCTCAGCACGTTCCTATGCCGGCCTGCCGGAGCTGACCTATCCGTTCCACGATCGCGAGGTCCTTGTAACCGCGTGCGGCCGCCTTTGCCTGCACCGCAAGCGGATCAACATCTCAACCGTGCTGGCGGGCCAGAAGCTCGGCATCAAGGAGGTCGACGAGGGCATTTGGCTCGTCAGCTTCATGCACTATGATCTGGGATACTTCGACCTGGAGCAGAAAACCCTGCAACCTCTCGACAACCCGTTCGGCACGAGGCTGTCACCCATGTCTTAGGTACGTTCCGTTA
>NZ_JBVVPP010000128.1:0-1244 GCF_055811315.1 Bradyrhizobium sp. MI1.4
TCGAAGGGACAGAAGAATGACTTCCGAGATGCGGAAGCCATCGCCGAGGCGGTCCAACGCCCGACCATGAAGTTCGTCGCAACCAAGACCGCCGACCAGCTCGACCTGCAGGCGCTGCACCGCGTGCGCGAGCGATTAGTCGGTCAGCGCACCGGCGTCATCAATCAGATCCGTGCGTTCCTGCTGGAGCGGGGCATCGCCGTGCGGCAAGGCCTGCGCTCCCTGCGGTCCGAGTTGCCGGGTATCCTCGCGACGCGCACCGATGTGCTCTCGCCTCGCATGTTGCGCATCATCGAGGATCTGGCGGGTGACTGGCGCCGGCTGGATGAGCGTATCGAGGACCTCTCCAGCGAAATCGAGGCATTGGCCCGTCAAGACAAAGGCTGCGAGCGACTGATGACGGTGCCCGGCATTGGCCCGATCATCTCGAGCGCGATGGTGGCTGCGATCGGCACTGGAGACGTGTTCTCGAAAGGCCGCGACTTCGGCGCCTGGCTTGGACTGGTGCCGAAGCAGATATCGACCGGCGACCGCACGATCCTCGGCAAGATATCAAGGCGCGGCAATCGCTACCTGCGCGCGCTGTTTGTGCAGGCCGCGTGGGTTGTGCTGGTCAAGGTCAAGGGTTGGGAGCGCTATGGCCTTAAATCTTGGATCGAAGCCGCCAAGAAACGATTGCACCACAACGTGCTGGCGATTGCGCTCGCCAACAAGCTCGCCCGGATCGCCTGGGCGGTTCTCAACGAGGGACGCGCCTTCGAGTGCGTCAACACGGAGGAGACGGCGTCCCGAGCTGCCTGATCCTCGCACCGTGCTCGGGGCCGTCAAGGCGCGGCCTGACCGCGGTAGAGCAAGACGTCAGGACAGCACGACGGCCGGCCTTGACGGCCCTTGCGCGCGGCGCGTCTGCGCGCGCAGGCCGGGACAAAGGAACGACCGCCAGGCACGAACTAAGGAACAGCACGAGGTGAGGTGCGATCGATGACGTAACCAACATCCCTTACCCGCCGAGGTCTGCGAGAGGAATGAGACAACGATGGAGGATCGCGTCTTCCCGGCGCATGCGAACACTGCTGACCCGAATGGCCCGTTCGAGGCCTGTCCGCTAATTAGCTCGAATGCGCGCTGATATCCATGATGGCCCGGAGCACAACACGCTCCAATCAGAGGCCGGATACATTGATGCAAGACCGCATCTGCCAGGTTGACGAAACCTCTTGCAACGCGCGGCCGGACCATACATT
>NZ_JBVVPP010000129.1:0-1139 GCF_055811315.1 Bradyrhizobium sp. MI1.4
GTTCGTCGGTTGCTGGTGGTGCGATCGGCGGCACGCTGACGACCGCGCTGACCTTCTCGACCGCTTCCACCCCGGTCGCGGATCCGGTTGCCCAAACGGCCCGCGCCAACCTGGTCAGCCAGTACAACAACATCCTGAACCAGATCGATACGACCTCGCAGGACTCCTCGTTCAACGGTGTGAACCTGTTGAACGGCGACCAGCTCAAGCTGGTGTTCGACGAGACCGGCAAGTCGAGCCTGAACATCACGGGCGTGACCTACAACTCGAAGGGCCTGGGTCTCGCTTCGTTGACCAACGGTGTCGACTTCATCGACAACGCTGCCACCAACAAGGTGCTGACCAATTTGAACGCCGCGTCCAGCACGCTGCGTTCGGAAGCCTCGGCGCTAGGTTCGAACCTCTCGGTAGTGCAGGTTCGTCAGGACTTCAACAAGAGCCTGATCAACGTGCTGCAAACCGGTTCGTCCAACCTGACTCTGGCCGACACCAACACTGAAGCGGCGAACAGCCAGGCGCTGTCGACCCGCCAGTCGATCGCGGTCTCCGCGCTGTCGCTGGCCAACCAGTCGCAGCAGAGCGTGCTTCAGCTGCTCCGCTAACAAGCGGACAACATCGCAAGCAAAACAGGGCGGCGGGGCTTCGGCTCCGCCGCTTTCTTGTGTCGAGGTGCCGGAAGACGTCGTGCAGTGGACGGAGACGATGCGTTCCAATGCAGCCAATTGCTTACTCTGAGTTATGGTTGACAAGTCGCAAACACACCGCGCTGCACGAAAAAGCATCATTCTATCATGACGATACACGAGGGCGTGATCAGGCTTCGATCGCGTATATGGTGAATCCGCGCAAGGACTGGCGCGACACACTTCATGCTTTGTTAGCCCCAACCATTCACCGTTCCGGACATCGATTAATCCTAATCGAAGTTTGTTGCGTTGCGTACCAGAAGGGTAACAGTCTATGTCCGGTATCGTTCTCTCCTCCTCGGTTCGTCAGAACCTCCTCTCCCTCCAGTCCACCGCTGATCTTCTCGCCACCACTCAAAGCCGCTTGTCGACCGGGAAGAGCGTCAACTCGGCCCTGGACAATCCGACCAACTTCTTCACGGCACAGTCGCTCGACAACCGCGCCAGCGACAT
>NZ_JBVVPP010000130.1:0-1136 GCF_055811315.1 Bradyrhizobium sp. MI1.4
GAATCCGCCTACGCCTCGCGCCCCGAAGTCCAATTCAGCTGCGGAAGCTCTCAATCTCAAAAACTCCAACCACACGCGCCTCGGAGGCGAATTGTTGTCTCTCAGGATGATTTAGGAGTTAGGTCCCAGCGCCCCGCTGCACAATTGCGAAATGCGCATGGGTAACACCATAGGGAGTTCCGCTTTCCGGGACGCGGCAAGCGCTGCGGCGATCTCGGAAGTGTGGGGCTCGGCTTGACCTAGAAGCTCAACAGCTACGTGATGAAGCCGGGTCATTTCCGCCAGGACAAACGAGACAGTCTGCTTAGGAAGGCCCGGCAGAACGAATTCACGTCTCAGATAACCGAGTGGCTGACCTTGCCAAGATGGCAGCCACCGAAATAGGGCGCCTCCGTTGGCGCATGAGTGGCGGCTCAAACGAGCATCCACATCGTAAACGCGGCGCAGAGGCAGATCGTGCCCACGACAGTCATCCGGCAAAGAAGCGCTCGGTCCGGTCCATGTCGATCATCTTCGAGATCAATCCACGCCCATAAACGTTTAAAGCTGCACGCTGGCTCCTGCTTGCGCGCGTCGCAATCTGTCAGAGCTTACGTCCCATTAGACGGTGTGAGCGCAGTCGTGCGACGAACGAAGACGACGCCGATCCACGAGTTGGAGCGTTACATGCGGTGCAAGGATTGTTCGGACGTGCGGGGCTATTGCAGCGGGCAAAACGGACGATCTGTTCTGTCTGCCGCAGAAAGATACCGTTGATGCAGAACCAAAACCAGAATGTTCGGGTCGGGATTCGAGTCGTATCGCCACCAACATGGCAATGACTTTGTACGCTAAAGTACGATCTTCTGCGATGTTGTACTCTGACGGCAGCGGTTCGAGCGCTCGTACGGATTGTCTCAGCCGCGAAAGCGCGGCGAACTTTCTGAAAGTCAGGTCGATGCCACAAGCGGGCGATGCGGGACAGCGGGCCTGAAGAACGGGCGGCCGAGTTCGACCGGCTCGGACGCATGGGAACGCTTCCTCCTTCTACCGAGGCAGGTCCGGTCCCTTCAGCTTTCGCGTGGGCTGCGATCGAGGTTCACCGAGAAATAGTCGACCACTTCCGTAGCCTCGGCGCCTTGCCTGAAACCCCGCTG
>NZ_JBVVPP010000131.1:0-1095 GCF_055811315.1 Bradyrhizobium sp. MI1.4
CAGACGTTGTGATCAGTTCAGAAACTTCACAGCGAGACGGCGCTCATCACGCCATACAACGGAGCAATCGATATTCAAGCCCGCACTTGGAACGCGCAGCCCAAATGTCGCGGGCACGATAGGCGCGTTATCGATTTGGACGATCGCAGAGGAATCCGTGAGGTGGCGGACCTTGCATCGCACAGGACTGCCGTCGACCAATATCTGCGCAGCATAGATGCTACGTCGCCGCTCCTTCGCCACGTCTCGCAGTCTCCCCCGCTCTACCGCGCCAGAGAGTATTGATCGGCGATTCCAGTCTCAAATGAGGCTGGACCATGGTTTCATTGCTAGGCTACGCGTCTTTTCCCCATCGCAGCCAGAGCCTCAAGACCAGGTCCCGCGCTGCCGGCGCCATCTCGCTCACGCCTTAGGCCGACAACTCTGTACCGTCGAAGGCCTTATTGGCGATCCATTTGCTCGAGAGCCCAACGGCCCATGGCGAGTTCAGTTCTTATGGCGCTGGCGACACGAGCGATCTCCATTGTGCTTCGAGACTTCGAGGCGCCTGTTCTGCAAGCAGGTCTCGCTTCGCTATTTTTTCGGTGCGGAGCCGTCCTTTAGGGAGGCATTGTAGTCGGCCTGCGAACTGTTGATGTTTGATTGATCGCTGGGTGTACTGCTTCCGGTTGTCGTTCCTGCCGTGCTGGTTGTCTCCCCCGGCGCATGAGAGGCCGCGCCAGGCTTGTCCTGATTGGCGACATATCCAGCTTCACCGGAGTTGCGGGTCTTTATGCCTTTGTCGGCTTTAGTTTGCACGTTTTGGTTCACACCGGCCTGAGACTCGCGCCCGTATGCTGCGCGGCAGCGGGTATCGAAATGAGTGGCAACGCGGCAACAAATGCCAAGGAAAGCTTTCGCATGGCTGTTCTCCATCTAAACCCTGCCGCTCCATCAACGTGCGCATCTCCGAACATTTCCGCGAAACTGCTGAAAACTTGTGACTGCAACGTTGGCACGTTTCAAACAGGGCACGACATGTCGCGTTAGCGTACGGTGCTCATAGGCGCTGTGACCGCCCTCGTTCTTCACCATGTCTTCGCGGGCTATAGGTAG
>NZ_JBVVPP010000132.1:0-1070 GCF_055811315.1 Bradyrhizobium sp. MI1.4
GTATGGGTCCCCTGAGTTCACAAACGAAGTGCAACACTTCCATCTGGAGGTGTTGCCATGGGGCGGACTTACAAACAGCTCTCCCTTGACGATCGATGCGAGATTGCCCGCCTTTCGGCCAATGGCGGCTCGGTCGGGCAAATCGCGGCAGCTTTGGATCGGCCGCCATCAACGATCTCTCGGGAGCTGAGGCGGAACCGTGGCAGGCAAGTCGGCTACAAGCCAAGCTATGCTCAGCAGCAGACCCGGGCGCGGCGCTGGAAGGGCTCTCGCCTCGAGCGGGACGCCAGCTTGCGCCGCGAGGTCTTGGCAGGCTTGAGCCGCGGTTGGTCACCCGAACAGGTCGCAGGCAGGCTGGCCCGGGAACGTGGCCGTAGGGTGATCTCCTGCGAGAGCATCTACCGCTTCATCTACGCCCAGATCACACGCACGACGGACTTCACCTGGCGGCGCTATCTGCCTCGAGGCAAGAGCAAGCGAGGCCACCGCGGCAAACGAGGCGGGAGCCCCGCAAGCTTCATCGAAGGCCGTGTTTCGCTGGCAGAACGGCCTGCCGAGGTCGCCGATCGCAAAGTCCCGGGCCACTGGGAAGCCGATCTGATGATGTTCTCCAAATACCGGCAGGCCATCCTGGCCGTCCACGAGCGAACCTCGCGCCTGCTGCTCGCCGTTCCCATCGAACGCAAGTTCGCCGCCGGTATCGCTAGCCATCTCGTACGCCTGTTCAAAGCCGTACCGGAGGCACTGCGCCGTACCGTCACCTTCGACAACGGCACCGAGTTCGCCGCCCACCTTTCCTTGCAGAGCCTCTTGATGAAGACCTTCTTCTGCGACCCGCACGCGCCGTGGCAAAAGGGCGGCATCGAGAACGCCATCGGCCGCTTGCGCCGCTTCATCCCCCGAAAGACCGACCTCGAAAAGCTCCCAACCAGGCGCTTCCGTCAGTCCATTGCCGCCTACAACAACACCCCGCGCAAATGCCTTGACTTCAGAACCCCGGCAGAGGCCTTCTCCTCTCAACTGTTGCACTTCGAGTGTGAATCCACCTCCTGGCTTTCGCCAGGACGACG
>NZ_JBVVPP010000133.1:0-1064 GCF_055811315.1 Bradyrhizobium sp. MI1.4
TGCATCCGGCTACGCCGCATCATCTACCAGGCTTCATCACTGCTCCAGGTGACACCGACGTCATCATGGTGGTTGTCGGCGTCGTTCTTGTCGCCGCCGTTCTGATGGTCGGCAATTTCTATTTGCACCTGCATACGATGCCGGAGCGGATGGCCCATAAGTCGCAGAAGTTTCAATTTGAAATCGTGGCAGTGCTTGGACTTCTCGCGCTGTTCACGCATCATCATCTGTTTTGGGTGATCGGCTTGTTTCTCGCCATGATCGACTTGCCGGACTTCAGCACGCCGCTGCGGAAGATCGCTGGAGCGGTCGAAAGAATGGCCGGCGGTGCGCCGGAGCCGGATGCTACCGAAGTGCCCAACCATGCTCCGCCTCACTCTGCTACAGTGCCAGACGTGGTGAAAACCAGCGCAGCCGTGGACGAAATCAAGAGCAGGATCGAACGCGATCTCAAGCGGGGGACACCGGGCAATGCTTGAGCTCCTCCTCTGCGCCACTTTCACGATCCTTCCGGACTATCTCTATCGCCGCTATCGACAGGGGAAGCGCTTCGGACACGAGATCACGCTCTACTCGGTGTGGTACGAACTGCGGTTCGGCATCGTCACGTGTCTGATGCTGACGGTCTCACTCATCACGATGATCTTCTATTTTCATCCATCCACCACGTCGGCGACGTTGTTCTATCGAACCGTTCCGATTGTGTCCGAAGTCACCGGCCGGGTTGCGGAGGTTCACGTCGATGTCAGCGCCGACGTAAAGCAAGGTGACGTGCTCTTCAGGCTCGACAGCGCCAAGCAGGAAGCCGCACTCTTGACGGCCAAGCGCAAGATCGCTGAAGTCGACGCCGCCATGTTGGCAGCGCAGTCCGACATAATGAAGGCAGAGGGCCAGCTTCAGGAGGCAAAGAGCTCGCTGCAGCAGGCACAGGACGAGCTGGATACCAAGACTGAACTGCAGAAGCGCAACCCGGGGATGGTTCCGCAGCGCGACATTGAAAAGCTCGGCGTGGCCGTCGCAGGTCGCCAGGGCACTCTCGACGCTGCAACCTCCTCGAGGCAATC
>NZ_JBVVPP010000134.1:0-930 GCF_055811315.1 Bradyrhizobium sp. MI1.4
CGGCAAAGACATCTCGCAGAACTCGCGAGTCAATGAGCGCTTGGCCGGCACCCTGCGCAAGATCAGGAACTGGTGGATGTGCTGCATCCCCAAGCAACGTAATACGGCCGTGCGTCCATTTTTCAGGGAGGCCTTCCGGAACCTCGAGGGAGCTTTGAATAATTGCATCCTTCGGGGTAATGCTAAACGCCCTTGGAATAGGAGTGTTTGTCCAAGAGCTAAAGTAATCAAGGAACTCGTCCGGATTTTTTGCTCCACTTACCGAACCGAACCAGTATGCCTTTCCATTTCCTATGGGAAGAAACGCGATCCAACCCCCCGGCGCGTAAAAGCCGGTTTGCGCTGCCGGATCTATGTCCAGCTGGTCCAGGTTGAATATAGCGCGCCAACGATATGCGTGATGCTCGTTGGGCTGGAAACGAACTGCACCTACCAATTTCTCACGGACGGCTGAAAAAATTCCGTCAGCAGCGATGATAAAGTCGCCCTCATAACTTGACCCATTACCGAAGTGGCAAACTGCTTTGTCGCCGCCATTCTCGACAGACACGACCTCATGACCAAACCTTATGAGATCCGTTCCGTATGAGTCAGCTAGCATCGAGCTCAATGCCCAGCGATGCACTCCGATTGCCGGCGCACCATATTTACGGGGCCAGTCACTTGTATCTTTCTCAAAGAGCAAATCGCCAGCGGCATCATAGTTATAGTAGCGCTCAATTTTGACCGAAATGGCGTCAATCTGCTCCTTCAGTCCCAGGCCATATAGTGCCCGCACTCCGTTCGGCCAAAGCATCAAACCAGCTCCCGTTGCCCTAAGGACGGGAGATCGCTCAAACACGGCTACATCAAATCCCAATGCCTTCAACCCAACAGCTGCAGAGAGTCCCCCCAGTCCGCCGCCACAAATACCAACTCGCATCTCAAACC
>NZ_JBVVPP010000135.1:0-920 GCF_055811315.1 Bradyrhizobium sp. MI1.4
CAAGCAAGGTTCATTATCGCGGCCGGGGAATTTGTGGGCGAACTGACTGGATTACTGTTGGTGGCCAGAGCCACTTTTACCTTGTGCTTGCGGAACAATGCGATGGGCGGCACGCGGGTCTCTCGCAATGTATAGTTTGCGCCTGGTAACATCCCTGCCACAGTCCCGGCTTCTGCCATTGCTATGATCGATTGTTCGGACGCATATTCGAGATGATCGGCGGTAAGCGCCCTGTGCCGTGCGGCAGTCGCTCCGGCGGACGCGTCGGAATATTGGTCCGCATGCAAACGCACGGGTATCGAGTGTGCTCGTGCGGCTTCGAACAATCGGCTTATTTGACGGTCACTGAACCCAATGGTGTCCGCGAATCCGTCAACCGCATCAACGAGGCCTTCCGATACGGCGACCGGCAGCACCTTTTCGATAAGGAAAGAAATATAATCATCGGGCCGCCCTTTGAACTCCGGAGCAACTCCGTGTGCGCCGAGAAATGTGGAGACGATCGTGACAGGTAGATCCTGTTCTAGGGCGCGAGAGCAACGTAGCTGCTTTAGCTCCGTCTGAAGGTCTAGACCAAAACCGGATTTGCTCTCGATCGTGGTGACGCCATGCGCAATGAATTCTCGGACACGCCGCGAAGTTGTCGCGAACAACTCCTGAGCGGAGCAAGCTCGCGTCGCGTTGACTATCCCGGGGACACCACCTCCAGACCCATAAATCTCGTCACGGGTGGCCCCCCTGATCCGCATGCCAAAATCGCGGCGTCCATTGCCACTGTAGACAACATGAGTGTGCGGATCGATGAGACCGGGCAACACCCAAGCCCCGGCCATGTCGTGAATCTCGGTGGCATGCTCATGAAGTGCATTTGGGAGAGCATCGCGTCGGCCGACCCATGCGATACGTCCACTTTCTACCGC
>NZ_JBVVPP010000136.1:0-918 GCF_055811315.1 Bradyrhizobium sp. MI1.4
AACAAGGAGGGCGAGTCGTGGGTCATCATACCGAGGTCTTTGTCGGAATCGATACGTCAAAATCGCGCAATGCTATAGCCATTGCCGATGGCGGCCGTGGCGGCGAGGTACGATATCTCGGGGAGTTTCCTGCCACGGAGGCAGCGATCCGAAAGCTGGTGGCAAAGCTTGCAGCGAAATGCTGTCAGTTGACGTTTTGCTACGAAGCAGGGCCAACAGGATACGGTCTCTACAGACTGCTCAAGAGCCTCGGCCATGACTGCCTGGTGGTGGCCCCCTCGCTCGTTCCGAAGAAGGCCGGCGATCGAGTGAAGACGAACCGGCGCGATGCGGTAAGCCTCGCCAAGCTGTTGCGCGCGGACGAGCTCACGGCGGTGTGGGTGCCGGACGAGCGCCATGAGGCTATGCGCGATCTCTCGCGCGCCCGTCAAGCAGTGAAGAAGGACCTCCAGGGCAAGCGTCAACAGATCTCGTCATTGATGCTGCGGCTGGGACGCATCTATCCGGGCAAGACAACGTGGGGACCAGCCCACATGAGATGGCTCATGTCGCAGAAGCTCGAGCATCGCGAGCAGCGCATCGCATTCGAAGAGTTACTTGAGGGGGTACGCCAGGAAAGTGAGCGGCTGGAGCGTTTGGAAGATGCCATCCGCGAGGTAGTACCCGAGTGGTCGCTCGCCGAGGTTGTGTCGGCCCTGCAGGCGGTGCGCGGGATTGATCTCATTGCGGCTGTGGGGGTGCTGGCTGAGATCGGTGATCTATCCCGCTTTCAAAATCCGCGCGAGCTGATGGGCTATCTGGGTCTGGTGCCCACAGAAAACTCGACTGGCGACCAAGTCAAGCGAGGCGGCATCACCAAAGCCGGTAATGGGCGGGCGCGACGTATTCTTGTAGAGGCGGCCTGGAGCTATCGATATC
>NZ_JBVVPP010000137.1:0-773 GCF_055811315.1 Bradyrhizobium sp. MI1.4
TGCGACCGTTCGGGCGTGGCTATCGAAGCACCCAGCGATCAACATTGTGTCGCGAGATCGCGGTGGTGGATACGGCGAGGCAGCAGCCAAGGCGCTGCCGAACGCCATCCAAGTCGCCGACCGCTGGCATCTGATGGAAAATGCGAGCGCGGCCTTCCTTGATGCGGTGCGCCGCTCCATGAACAGAATCCGAACCGCAATTGGAGCGACGACGATCAACCCGGAATTGCTGACCTGTGCGGAAAAGCTGCGCTATCAGGGCTATTTGCGGCGGCAGGACAGCCATGCCGTAATTACGGCTCTCGTCAGCGACGGTGTGTCGCTCAAGGAGATCGTCCGCCGCACAGGACATAGTCGCAATCTGGTTCGCCAAATTAGCCGCGGCGGCGGTACGGATATGTTCCGCACCCGTCAAAGCACCCTGGACGGGCATCTGCCGTTCCTGGACGCGCAGTGGTCAGTCGGCTGTCGCAACGGTGCCGAGCTCTGGCGCCGCTTGAAGGGACAAGGCTTCAAGGGATCGCTGCGCGTCGTGGCGGAATGGGCGACGCGACGGCGACGTGCCGAGACTATCAGCCATCAACAATTGCAGAAGGTCCCCGCCGCCAGGACGATAGCGCAGCTGATGACGACGAAGCGCGACCACCTAACCAAAGCCGAGACCGTCACGCTTGCGGTCATCGAACAAAACGTTCCTATGCTGGCCGATGCCCAAGCTCTCGTTGGCCGCTTCCACGCGATGATCCGAAAGAAGGCCGAGATGGAGCTCGAAC
>NZ_JBVVPP010000138.1:0-755 GCF_055811315.1 Bradyrhizobium sp. MI1.4
GACGCGGAGATCGGCAAGTTCCTCGCCGACGCCATGAAGAAGGTCGGCAACGAGGGTGTCATCACCGTCGAGGAAGCCAAGTCGCTCGAGACCGAGCTCGACGTCGTCGAGGGCATGCAGTTCGACCGCGGCTACATCTCGCCCTACTTCGTCACCAACGCCGACAAGATGCGCGTTGAGATGGACGACGCCTACATCCTCATCAACGAGAAGAAGCTCTCCTCGCTGAACGAGCTGCTGCCGCTGCTCGAGGCCGTGGTGCAGACCGGCAAGCCGCTGGTCATCGTCGCCGAGGACGTCGAAGGCGAAGCGCTTGCGACCCTGGTCGTGAACCGTCTCCGTGGCGGCCTCAAGGTTGCGGCCGTCAAGGCTCCGGGCTTCGGCGATCGCCGCAAGGCCATGCTGCAGGACATCGCGATCCTGACCGGCGGCCAGGCGATCTCGGAAGATCTCGGCATCAAGCTCGAGAACGTCACGCTCAACATGCTCGGTCGCGCCAAGAAGGTGATGATCGACAAGGAGAACACCACGATCGTCAACGGCGCCGGCAAGAAGGCCGACATCGAAGCGCGCGTGGCTCAGATCAAGGCGCAGATCGAGGAGACCACCTCGGACTACGACCGTGAGAAGCTCCAGGAGCGTCTTGCCAAGCTCGCGGGCGGCGTCGCGGTGATCCGCGTCGGCGGCGCGACCGAGGTCGAGGTGAAGGAGCGCAAGGATCGCGTTGATGACGCGATGCATGCGACCCGCGCGGC
>NZ_JBVVPP010000139.1:0-754 GCF_055811315.1 Bradyrhizobium sp. MI1.4
GTGACGGCATCGGTCTCGAAGACCTGCCTGGTGCGCTTCGACAACAACAAGTACTCGGTCGCAGCCAGCGCAGTCGGACGACCGGTCGAGGTTCAAGCCTATGCGGATCGCATCGTGATCCGTCAGGATGGACGCATCGTTGCCGAGCACCCGCGATCCTTTGGCCGCGGCGATACTGTCTACGACCCCTGGCATTATGTGCCGGTGCTCGCCCGCAAACCCGGCGCCTTGCGCAACGGTGCTCCCTTCAAAGACTGGGTGCTGCCGGCCGCGATCGAGCGGATCCGGCGCAAGCTTGCCAGCACCGACGATGGCAATCGGCAGATGGTCGACATCCTCAACGCGGTGCTGACTGACGGTCTGCCCGCGGTGGAAGCGGCCTGTGCCGAAGCGCTCGGTCATGGCGTCCATTCCGCAGATGTCGTTCTCAACATCCTGGCCCGTCAACGTGAACCTGCCCCACCGGCCAACATCATGACGCCGGCCGCACTGACGCTCCGTCATGCACCGATCGCCGATTGTGCCCGCTACGACAACCTCCGGAGGACCATCTGATGGAACGAACCCAAATCTTCGACCTCATGGGCGAACTCAAGCTCTACGGCATGAAGGCTGCCTTCGACGAGATCATGGCAACTGCCGTCAAGCGCCAGCACGAACCTCAGCGCATTGTCGGCGACCTGCTCAACGCCGAGATCAACGAGAAGCAAGCCAGGTCGATCAAATACCAGCTCACCATTGCCAAGCTGCCGCT
>NZ_JBVVPP010000140.1:0-741 GCF_055811315.1 Bradyrhizobium sp. MI1.4
GCCGGACCTAGCCAGGTACTCGCGCAATACGAATTCCAAATGTGCGCCCAGCGTGTTGACCGCCACCTTCTTGCCAATCAGGTCGCGCGCGGTCTTGATCGGGCTGTCGTCCTTCACGAAGGAGCCATAGTAGGTATTGGCATCGGAGCCGTAATAGCCGACCACCGCCTTGACCGGGGCCTTCGCCGCGATCAGCTTGAGGATCGCCCCATAGAACGCGCCGCCGATGTCGATATCGCCGGTGACGACGGTCTGGATGTCCTGCGGCCCGCTGATGGTGTTACCGACCCATTTGAGCTTGAGCGGCGCGAGATAGCCGAGGTCCTCGGCCAGCTCGATAAACGTCACCTGCCCGGCCGATCCCTGGTAGCGGATCTCGGTCTTCTCGAGCGGCGGCTCGGCGAATGCCGGGGCCGTGAGGCCGAGCGCCACGGCGCCGGCCAACAAAACCCGCAACGTCATGCGGGTGGCACGTCCCAACCGGGCGCGCCTTGCGCGAAGCAATCGAAGTATAGCGTTCATCATTGCGAACTCTCCTGAGCGAATCCGGATCAAGCGGCTTTGGCGGTCTGGGGCTTGGATGTCTTGACGCGCATCACGCTGCGGCGACCATCGACGCTGAGCGGTACATCGCCATCGATGGTGACGCGGCGCACAACGCGGTGCTGGTCGCCATAGTCGTTGACCGCGTAATGTTGCGTGGCGCGATTGTCCCAGATCGCAACGTCGCCGGCCTCCCAG
>NZ_JBVVPP010000141.1:0-712 GCF_055811315.1 Bradyrhizobium sp. MI1.4
AGCCAGGCCTGCGCAGTGGCTGGCTCTCTGTCGGGTAAGAGAGTGATCGGTCGTCGCCGCTCGAGGTCGCAGATGATCGTTCCGTACCTCTGATTGCGCCGCCAGGCCCAATCGTCGATTCCGATCACGCTCGGCGGAGCAAAGGGCGGACACCCGCGCCTTCTAACCACCCGAAGCAATGTGTCGTTGCTTACGGGCAGCATAAGTCGACGGGCAAAACTCGCCGCCGGGCGGCCCCCCAAAGCAAGGCCAAGGTGATGGACGATTAGATCGAGCCGGGTCGTTCGCCGCGCCCACGGTGCCAGAGCTCCGTCATCGAAGCGCTCGGTGAAAATGCGCCGATCGCACAAAACAGAAACGCAGCGAAAGCGGCGCGCCACGACCACCAGGCGAACCTGCCGCCCCGCCAGCGGCAGATCAGTGAGGCGCCGCTGATATCGGCTATGAATCCTCTCTGAACTGGTCCCGCAACCGGGACAGAGACTCGTCCTGCTCGTGGGATGTACGGTGATCACGGTTGTAGCGCCACTACAAAAGGCGCTTTCCACGTCAAATCCGCGAGGGACCAAGACCGACGGACGTAGGGCTCGCTGCATCATATTGATTCCTTTGTGAAACCAACGCGAGCCGGCGCCTGAACTTCATCAAAAGTGATGGTGTGGAACGGCCCTTCGAACCGGCATCAAAACTGCCTAACGTGGTCGCGTAGAGA
>NZ_JBVVPP010000142.1:0-679 GCF_055811315.1 Bradyrhizobium sp. MI1.4
CGGTGCTCGGTGCGGCGGCGCCGGCGGGGGGAGCCGGCGGCCGGGGCGGGGCGCCTGCCTGCGGCTGGGTCGGCGGAGCTCCGGCAGCGGGTGCACCAGCAGGAGGCGCACCACCCTGGCGTCCAGGGGGCGGTGTCACGGCGCCACCGGGGGCCGGCGTCGTTGTCGGAGCCGGAGTTGCACCAGGCGCAGGAGGCGAACCTGGACGGCCGGGCGGCGGCGTCGGAGTGCCACCGGGGGTCGGCGTGGCCGTCGGCGCGGGCGTGGCGCCTGGAGCAGGTGACCCTGCAGCCGGGGGCGCACCAGGACGTCCGCCGGGAGGCGGCGTACCGGGGCGGCCAGTCGGCGGCGTGCCCGGCGTGCTGCCTGGAGCCGGCGTCGCGGTCGGCGCAGGAGTCGCCGTCGGTGACGGTGTGGCTGCAGGTGCAGCCGGAGCACCCGGTCGCGCGGTCGGAGCGGCCGGCGCAGGCGACGGTGTTGCCGTGGGCGCCGGCGCTGGGCGTCCGTGCGGAGTTGCTGCCGCAGGCGGCGGCGGCGTCGGTGCGTGCTGCGGAGCCGCGGCGGACGGCGGTGCTGGCGGCGGGGGAGCCGGGCGCGCGGAAGGCGGTGCCGGAGGCGGCGGTGTCGGCGCGTGCTGTTGCGGAGCCGCAGCCGGGGGCGGCGCAGGTTGCTTCGGGGC
>NZ_JBVVPP010000143.1:0-674 GCF_055811315.1 Bradyrhizobium sp. MI1.4
GAAGGGCATGATCTCGCCGGCGGAGTTCATTCCGGTGGCGGAAGATATCGGACTGATCGTCTCGCTCGGCGAGTGGGTATTGCGTGAAGCCTGCAACGAGGCGGTGAAGTGGCCGTCCGAAATCAAGGTCGCGGTCAACCTGTCACCGGCACAATTTCGTCGCCGTAATCTGGTCCAGGTGGTTATTTCAGCGCTCGCCAATTCGGGTTTGTCGCCCAAGCGGCTCGAGCTCGAAATCACCGAGTCGGTGTTCCTGGCGGAATCCGAAGCCAATCTCGCCATCCTGCACCAGCTGCGCGAGCTTGGAGTTTCCATCTCTTTGGATGATTTTGGAACAGGTTATTCCAGCCTGAGCTACTTGCGCAGCTTTCCGTTCGACAAGATCAAGATCGATCGCTCCTTTGTGAAGGATCTCGCGAAACGTTCCGACTGCGTCGCTATCGTGCGCGCGATCTCGGGCCTCGGGCGTAGCCTCAACATCACCACAACTGCGGAAGGGGTGGAGACGACCGAGCAGCTGGATTGGCTTCGCGCAGAGGGCTGCAACGAGGTGCAGGGATTCTTATTCAGCGGCGCCAGGCCGGCCGCTGAGGTGGAGCAGCTCTTGCGTCGTTTTGGCGCGAGGGCCTCGAGAGCGGCGTGAAATTTCGGGCCCGACAGCACCAGGTTCGTAA
>NZ_JBVVPP010000144.1:0-640 GCF_055811315.1 Bradyrhizobium sp. MI1.4
CTTAAAGCTAGACTTAAGGTCACACGCTTCGCGAATTACCAACCCTCACGCAAGACGGCCCCCATCGGAGGCGTACGAACCAAAGCGCGAGACCGGGCTGCATTCATAGAGAAGATCCCCTCGATTTCGAGACGCATGGTATCGTGGCATTCGCACGCCACCGCTGCGAGCCGCAATGGGTCAATCTCGATTTCTCCTCGCCGTTCAGATCTGATCGCTCCGGAAGCGCGCAGGTTGCGCATCAGGAGCGTCACTGTCGTTCGTCGCACACCCAGTATTTGCGAAAGCGCCTCTTGGGTGAGTGCGAGGACGTCGTGGTCGGCGCGGTCGCGAAGATGGAGCAGCCAGCGTGCCATGCGGGCTTGGGCCGGATGCAGAGCATTGCAGGCGCCGCCGATTTGTAGCTGTATCAGCATCGCTTTGAAATGAATCTGGACTGCGTGGCGGATCGCGGCGCTTCGGCTAAAAGCGGCGTGGAATCGCGATGCGGGGATCCGCGAGGCGATGCCCGCGGCACGAACGACGGCGGTAACGGCCGAAGGGGACGGCCCCAGCACGGAAAGAGTGCCTACTGCTCCCTCGCGCCCTATTGCGGCGCTGGCGACCGTCTGTCCGTTGGCCATGTCGATCATCACAGAAA
>NZ_JBVVPP010000145.1:0-623 GCF_055811315.1 Bradyrhizobium sp. MI1.4
TGAATATCGATTGCTCCGTTGTATGGCGTGATGAGCGCCGTCTCGCTGTGAAGTTTCTGAACTGATCACAACGTCTGCGTCGACGCGGGTTCCGACCTTTGGACCGTATTGATCCGTACTGATGCTGATCCCGAGGTGACGTGTAAAACTCAGCGCATTCGATCCCGCGCGCGTCTTTTCTTACCGGCTTTGTGCCGTGAAGCGAAGTCGTTCTGCGCAGGTGAGGCCTGAGGCAGTTGCCGTATTCCGACAAGGCATCGAAATTGTTGCGCGGCCGTCACGACCCATACGAGTTGAGGGATTTAAGGATCGCAATCGCCGCCGCTCTCGGGCGATCAAAGTTCCGCGCATCTCCGCTGGATCGCGAGCCAAGGTCGTTGATCGTCTGCGAGGTTGAGTCGCCCGACGTCGCGCTCGAACTGCGGGCGCGGCTTCTGAAGGAGATTGGGAAGGGGCGTCTATTCATGAAAGGCTCTGAATGAAGAGCCTGACGACCTTCTCGATTATTCTTTCGCACCTGCCACAGAACGTCTCGTCGCCGAACAGCATGGTTTGCGACTAACAACGAGATGGCGGATACGGCAAGCACGACGACAAGAAGATCCAAAATCATCCGAGCCTCG
>NZ_JBVVPP010000146.1:0-616 GCF_055811315.1 Bradyrhizobium sp. MI1.4
GATGGCGGATACGGCAAGCACGACGACAAGAAGATCCAAAATCATCCGAGCCTCGAACTCTCAATCACTTCACGGGGGCACCCGAAGTCGCCGAGCACCGCGCGCGGCTAATGAGCGAACGGAAATCAGTCCTGAGATAATGCCTTCCGGCAGATCAAAAGCGACGGTAGCCGCAGCCAAATAGCGCGGATAATACCGATTTAAATAGTCTGAATTAAATAACTCGATTTCGCAAGGGCCCGTCAGTTCCTTTGAGGGAACTTGCGCCTAAAAACCTATTTTCGAAAAGCGGAAATACGTATATTAGTATTCTATTAATCTATCTTTTGTGCAGAATCCGACTGATTTGTGAGGGGCCAATGGATGCTTTTTGTAGCCCGCGTCGCCGCCATTTTTCTGGGGAACTTCAAAAGCTGAACGACTTGATGCTGGAGGTCCAGCGGCTGCGCAGGCGCGTTGCGCTAGCAGAGATCCAGCTGCGAACACAGACGGCCGCTAAGAAGGCCTCCCTTGCGACAAGGCGAGGCCTTAGGCTCGTCGTAGATGCGGGCGCCGGAGAGACGGCCACTTCTACGAATTCTTTCCTTGGGAGATTCCAATGAGCGCGGCTCTTCCC
>NZ_JBVVPP010000147.1:0-599 GCF_055811315.1 Bradyrhizobium sp. MI1.4
GACCGGGGTGGAAGCGGTCGAGAAGGTCAGCGCGGTCGTCAGCGTGCCGCCGATCGCACCACCAGCAACCGACGAACCCAGCGTCGAGGAGGCGTAGTCGTTGGTGGTCGAGATCGTCAGCAGGCCGTTGGCGTCGATTGTGGCTGACAGGTTGTTGGCCTGAAGCGCCGTGTTGAGCTGATCGAGTGTCTTGACCGTGCCGTTGGTGCCGTCGCCGATGGTGACGTTGACCGCCGTACCGCCATTGAAGGAGGAGAAGGTCAAGGTCTTGCCGTTGATGCCGCCGGTGCCGGAGGTACGGGCCGCCGTGAACGCCGAGGACGTACCGGTGTTGCCGGCGAGGCCGAGCGCCGCCAGCGCGTTGCCGGTGCCGGTGATCGACAGGTCGGCATTGACGCCGGTGGACAGCTTGAGCTGGCCGGAAGCGTTGATCGACGAGTTGGTCTGGCCGGAGGCGGTCGCAAGCGTACCACCACCGCTGCCGTTGAGCGTGAAGGTCTGCACGCCCGTGGCGAAGTCAACCGCCTTCAGCACGTCGGCGATCGTCGAACTCTGCAGGTAGACCGTCGAGTTGCCGTTGCCATCGGTGACGACGTTGC
>NZ_JBVVPP010000148.1:0-599 GCF_055811315.1 Bradyrhizobium sp. MI1.4
TACGTCGCACCCATGATGGCCGCGGCGGCCCCGCCGGCCGACAGGCCTGCGACGTAGACGCGCTTGGGATCGATAGGCTCCCGCATGATCTGGCGGGTGATGCCGGCGATCAGCGAAGGCTCGCCGCCATCCCGCTGCTGGTCCCCCGTACGATACTAGTTCCAGCATTTCGCCTGGTGTGCTCCGCGTGGCTGTTCGGGATAGACCACGAAGCAATTCCGCTCGTCCGCCAGAAAATTCATCCGCGTGCCGGCGGCGAAATCGTCCGGTGACTGGGCGCAGCCGTGAAGCATGACGATGAGCGGACGCGGTCCTTCATCAGCGCGGCTCGGGATGAACAGCTTGTAGGTTCGGCTTCCCGCCCCGTTAGTGAAGGTGGCAGAGACGAACCTTGTGCGGTCCGGTGCAATATCCGCCTCGGACAGTAAAACGCGCCCGACCGGACCTGGCATGCCGAAACCGGAGAGATCTTTCATGCCGACGAAGGGCGCGAGGCCTTTGTGTCGTTTGGCAGGCGTGGCTTGTGTGGACGTATATGGACCCCGCCCGATTGCAACGACTGGCTTGATCAGGATCGACGGCCACAACTGCTGACGTAT
>NZ_JBVVPP010000149.1:0-526 GCF_055811315.1 Bradyrhizobium sp. MI1.4
GGGCGATGAGCTGGGGCCCGACTGGGGGGGCGTGGGAAAGCTTGGTAATTGGCGAAGCGTTCCAATCTGGTTTTAGTGGGCTGGGCGCGTGCATCGGCGAGATCGGAGTGGCGTCCCGCGACCAGCCTTCACCTGGCTTGAGGCACGATCCAGACGGGTAGGCAGATCGGCCGGACAGGATCTGCGACGGGAGGTTTTTCACTCAGAACGTGGCTCGGATGTATCGCCGGATTTGCCGCCGCGATTTGCTTGTCCCCTCGGGGCCGGAAAGCCGCTACTTGGGATTTGAGCCGGCGGAGCTTTTCTTCTGAAATGGTTATCATCGACCTGCCCAAACTTCATCAAAGTGGGTGTCAACAGTCTAGTCCTGTGGGTCGTTTCCCTTCGGCTCGTGCAAGAATTTTGGCATGTGTCCAGGCGCTTCACGATCACGCGGGGCGGGGCGTTCAGACGGGTCGCGACCGAGCTTGGACTGCAGCTCGACGAGGTCGGTGAAGACGTCGGCCTGCCGGCGCAGCTCGTCGGC
>NZ_JBVVPP010000150.1:0-502 GCF_055811315.1 Bradyrhizobium sp. MI1.4
TCGGTGGCATGCTCATGAAGTGCATTTGGGAGAGCATCGCGTCGGCCGACCCATGCGATACGTCCACTTTCTACCGCGACCGCCCCGTTCTCAACGATTCCGTAGCCCTCCTCGTCCGCCATCGTTGCCAGGTGACCGTTGACCCAGATTGCATCCCACATCGTTTCACTCCTAGTCACTCAAAGCTGATGTTGCGGCGCTTGGCGGCTGCATGAACACAGTAAGGAAGCGGTAAATTGATAGTCGGACGCTTGCGCGAACTTACACGCCCATAGCTTCAATTTCGCGCTCATAGCGCACCACTATTGGCTCTACCTTGTTGCGTCCAAGGTAGCTTCCTTGCTGGGAGCATTTCACCACGTAGTAAGCGGCTTTGAGACGCTTGTCTTCATAGGTAGCGAGAGCCTCATCAACATCGCTTGTTCCGGCAAAGACATCTCGCAGAACTCGCGAGTCAATGAGCGCTTGGCCGGCACCCTGCGCAAGATCAGGAACTGGTGGA
>NZ_JBVVPP010000151.1:0-501 GCF_055811315.1 Bradyrhizobium sp. MI1.4
TCGGTGGCATGCTCATGAAGTGCATTTGGGAGAGCATCGCGTCGGCCGACCCATGCGATACGTCCACTTTCTACCGCAATTGCCCCGTTCTCAACGATTCCGTAGCCCTCCTCCTGCGCCATGGTTGCCAGGTGACCGTTGACCCAGATTGCATCCCACATAGTTTCACTCCCAGTCACTCAATGCTGATGTTGGGCGCTTGGCGGCAGCATGAACACGGTAATAAAGGGGTAAATTGATAGTCGAACGCTTGCACGAACTTACACGCCCATAGCTTCAATTTCGCGCTCATAGCGCACTACTATTGGGTCTACCTTGTTACGTCCCAGGTAGCTTCCCTGCTGGGAGCATTTCACCACGTAGTAAGCGGCTTTGAGACGCTTGTCTTCATAGCTAGCGAGAGCCTCATCAACATCGCTTGTTTCGGCAAAGACATCTCGCAGAACTCGCGAGTCAATGAGCGCTTGGCCGGCACCCTGCGCAAGATCAGGAACTGGTGGA
>NZ_JBVVPP010000152.1:0-445 GCF_055811315.1 Bradyrhizobium sp. MI1.4
GTCGATGACGGCCTTGGCAAAGGCTTGCGGTGCTTCCTGCGGCAGATTGTGGCCGATGCCCCCAGTGATCAGGCGATAGTCGTACCGGCCCGAGAATTTCTTGGCATAGGCGCTTGGATCGGGATGTGGCGCGCCGTTGGCATCGCCTTCCATCGTGATCGCCGGGACGCTGATGACGGGAGCTGCGGCAAGCTTCTTTTCGAGCTCCTCGTACTTCGCCTCGCCCTGGGCGAGTCCGAGCCGCCAGCGGTAATTGTGGATGGTGATCGCGACGTGATCCTTGTTGTCCAGCGCCGCCGCGCTGCGCTCGAAAGTGGCGTCGTCGAACTTCCACTGCGGCGAAGCGAGCTTCCAGATCAGTTTTGCAAAATCATGCGTGTACTTCTCGTATCCGGCGCGGCCGCGCTCGGTCGCGAAATAAAACTGGTACCACCATTGCAGCTCG
>NZ_JBVVPP010000153.1:0-436 GCF_055811315.1 Bradyrhizobium sp. MI1.4
CCATAAACGGCGTAGTTCGCGGCGTTGGTCGAACTCGTGACGTTCACCGGGCCGAGGCTGGTGTTGTAGCTGCGGGTGTAGCGCGCCTTCTCCCACGGCGTCAGGATCGTGCCGACGTCGAAGAACGGGCGCGACGAGCCCCAGTCGGTGAAATCATAGCGCAGCGCGAACGCGGCGATGGGAGCGCTTGTGATGTTGTAGCCGCCCTCGCTGTACTGCGTGTAGGCGATGCCGGCGAGCAGCGACAGATTGTTGGTCAGCTCCTTGCGGCCGTGGATTCCGGCCGAGAACGAGCCTGCGGAGCCGAACGCGCTGACGCAGTTGCTGCAATTGATCTGCTCGTTGACCCCGAGCAGCACCGTGCCAAGCACCCGGTTGGTGATCATCTGGTTGAAGCGCTGATTGGCAAGGCCGCCGATCGAGCTGCCGCTTGAAT
>NZ_JBVVPP010000154.1:0-416 GCF_055811315.1 Bradyrhizobium sp. MI1.4
ATCCATTTGCGCAGCGTCTGCATCGGCGGCTCGTTCGGCTGCGCGGCCATGATGCCGGCGACGCCGATCTCGCGGGTTGGCTCCTCGGAGGCGAACAGGATTTCGTGCAGCCGCTCGCCTGGCCGCATGCCCGTGAACACGATTTCGACGTCGTAGCCGGGTTGCAGGCCCGAGAGACGGATCATGCGCTCGGCGAGATCAACGATCTTCACCGGCTGACCCATGTTGAGCACGTAGACCGAGACGTCCGGACGCTGCGTTCCGAGCGCGTGCGTTGCCGCCGTGATGACGAGATCGCAGGCTTCGCGGATGGTCATGAAGTAGCGGACCATGTCGGGATGCGTGACCGTCACGGGACCGCCGGCATCGATCTGGGCCTTGAACTTTGGCACCACCGAGCCATTCGACGCCAGCAC
>NZ_JBVVPP010000155.1:0-407 GCF_055811315.1 Bradyrhizobium sp. MI1.4
GCTTCCTCGACGGTGATGACACCCTCGTTGCCGACCTTCTTCATGGCGTCGGCGAGGAACTTGCCGATCTCCGCGTCACCGTTGGCCGAGATGGTGCCGACCTGGGCGATCTCGTCGTTCGAGGTAACCTTCTTGGAGTTCTTGACGAGGTCCGCAACGACGGCTTCGACCGCGAGGTCGATACCGCGCTTCAGGTCCATCGGGTTCATGCCGGCGGCAACCGACTTGGCGCCTTCGCGCACGATCGCCTGGGCCAGCACAGTGGCGGTGGTGGTGCCGTCGCCGGCCGCGTCAGCGGACTTCGAAGCGACTTCGCGCACCATCTGCGCACCCATGTTCTCGAACTTGTCCTCGAGCTCGATCTCCTTGGCGACGGTGACGCCGTCCTTGGTGATGCGGGGAGCGCC
>NZ_JBVVPP010000156.1:0-391 GCF_055811315.1 Bradyrhizobium sp. MI1.4
CAGTCGCTCGACAACCGCGCCAGCGACATCAACAATCTGCTCGACGGCATCGCCAACGGCGTGCAGGTGCTGCAGGCCGCCAACACCGGCATCACCTCGCTGCAGAAGCTGATCGACTCTGCGAAGTCGATCGCCAACCAGGCGCTGCAGACCACCGTCGGCTACTCCACCAAGTCCAACGTCTCCACCACGATCGCGGGTGCGACGGCTTCGGATCTGCGCGGCACGACCAGCTTCACCAGCGCTGATGCGCTGAGCAACGTGCTCTACAGCGGTGCGGCCGGCGGTGTGACCGCTGCTGCGTCCGGTACCAAGCTCGGCGGCGTCCAGGGCACGGATACCGGAACCGTCATCAACGCTGCGACGACCGGCGCGAGCCTGCTGAACGGCA
>NZ_JBVVPP010000157.1:0-380 GCF_055811315.1 Bradyrhizobium sp. MI1.4
AAGCGTTCCCGGACCAGCCCGACCTGGTTCTCGACCTGCCCCTTCTCCCAGCCCGACGCTGGCGTACAGGCGACCGGGTCGACCAGATAGTGGCTGCACATCTGCAGGAAGCGGCGATTGTAGAGACGGCCTTTACCGACGAAGATCGTCTCCACCGCGGTCTTCATGTTGTCGTAGATGCCGCGGCTGCAGGCGCCTTTGAACAGGGCGAACGCCCGATCGTGGGCGTCGAACACCATCTCCTGCGTCTCGCGCGGATAGGCCCGCACGAACAGCATGCGACTGTGACAGAGCCGGACATGAGCAGCCTTCACCATCACCGTGGTGCCGCTCAGCAGGACGACCTCGTGGCTCCAGTCGAACTGGTAGGCTTCGCCTGG
>NZ_JBVVPP010000158.1:0-378 GCF_055811315.1 Bradyrhizobium sp. MI1.4
AAGGGAGAATGGGTCCGCCGCTTCGGAGCTTCGCTGCCGATGCGTATGACTGCATCATGGTTCGGGTCCTTGGACCCGCCGGATACAAGGTTGTGGCGCGACTGATCCGCGCCCGAAAGCGGGCTCTCCTCTGATCGTCATCCCGATCGCACCAAGCGTGCCGTCGTGCTCGAAGCTGTCAAGGTATGGCCTGAAGCTTGGAGTATGCCGCAAGGTTGGGGCGGCGGCCAACCTTGACAGCTCCTGCGCGCGACGACGTCAGCAAACCGCGGGTCGGGACGAAGAAACGGGCTTTGAGATCGAACAAAGAAACTGACGAAGGACAAAAGGTTTGCAGCCCTGGGGAACTCCTTGACAAAAAAAGCTCCATACAAGGAA
>NZ_JBVVPP010000159.1:0-377 GCF_055811315.1 Bradyrhizobium sp. MI1.4
CGCGACATTGAAAAGCTCGGCGTGGCCGTCGCAGGTCGCCAGGGCACTCTCGACGCTGCAACCTCCTCGAGGCAATCAGCGAGAACGCGGCTTGACGCTTTGCTACCGGCGGAAAGGGCAAGCGCTGAGGCGTCGCTGGCCGAAGCACAAGTCGACCTGGATAAGACCTTTATTCGCGCTGGTGTCGATGGGCGCGTCGAGCAGTTCGGGCTGCGGCCAGGTGATATCGTCAATCCCATGATACGATCGGCCGGCGTTCTGATTCCGGAGGGCGCTGGTCGCCGCGCTCTCATGGCAGGGTTTGGGCAAATCGAGGCTCAGGTCATGAAGGTCGGAATGGTAGCCGAGGCCACCTGCATCTCCAAGCCGTGGACGAT
>NZ_JBVVPP010000160.1:0-371 GCF_055811315.1 Bradyrhizobium sp. MI1.4
GCGATCTGCCGAGAACTTGGCGTATCGCGGAAGGTGGTTCGCAAGGTCATTCGTTCTCAAGCGACGGAGTTCCGGTACGAGCGCGAGACGCAGCCGCTCCCGAAGATGGGTGCCTGGAGTGCCGAGCTCGATCGGTTGCTGGCAAGGAATGAGAGCAAGGCGGCGCGGGAACGGCTGACGCTGATCCGGCTATTCGAGGAGCTTCACGGCCTCGGTTATGCCGGCGGCTATGATGCGGTTCGTCGATACGCCCGACGGTGGAGCAAGGAACGCGGCACCTCGACAGCGTCGGCTTATGTGCCGCTGAGCTTTGCACCAGGCGAAGCCTACCAGTTCGACTGGAGCCACGAGGTCGTCCTGCTGAGCGGCAC
>NZ_JBVVPP010000161.1:0-354 GCF_055811315.1 Bradyrhizobium sp. MI1.4
CTCGGCCTTCCCTGCGCGATGGTTGGACGGCTTATGCCGTGCTCTCCCGGGAGCCGAGTTCTCTTTGGCCTCCCTCGCCCCAACGAAAGTCACCGGCACCGCGCCGGTTGACGCAGATGCCGCATTCGCCAGAGCTTGACCGTAGCAACGACGGCCAGGACCACACGGTTTTGCCGTACGCACGGCCCGCCATTTCGCCGCAGTATTCCCAGCCCTGTCGACCGAGCCGGAAACTTACAGACGAGACGAAGCCTAGCAGCGCCGCTCGTCGGAACGAAGCCTTGGGCTCACGGAGAGCAATCCGCCCTGCCCTTGGCCTCTCGCACCCGAACGCTGCCGCGTCCACCGCAAGCC
>NZ_JBVVPP010000162.1:0-353 GCF_055811315.1 Bradyrhizobium sp. MI1.4
TGTGCAGCAGGCGCGAGTGGACCGAAGTGTCGAGCATCGCCGAACAAGGCGCGCTTCTGGCCGGCATAATAAAGCGGTTATCTGCGCCGGCGTAACGCATCCATCCATGGTGCGCCAAGCGCCGCGGCCCGCAATCAATCACCCGTTCATTTCATCGAATGTCCTACTTTGATAAATCATGGCACAAGCTAAAAGCGTTAATCGGGCTGGGAGTCGTCTCATTAGGTCCTCGGGCGACGAATAGCTGGAGCATGGCAATGTGGCGCATGTAAATTGGGCTCTGACTCATATGTGGAACGGCCCGGGCTGCAAGATCTTTCTCTGGTTGAACAAGGGATGACGGTGCGGTCATA
>NZ_JBVVPP010000163.1:0-352 GCF_055811315.1 Bradyrhizobium sp. MI1.4
AACTTCATGGTCGGGCGTTGGACCGCCTCGGCGATGGCTTCCGCATCTCGGAAGTCATTCTTCTGTCCCTTCGAATAGGGGCGCACGTATTTCGCCGGCATCAAGCGGGCGTCGTGGCCAAGCATTTGCAGCTTGCGACTGAGGTGATGCGCGCCGACGCAGGCCTCCATGCCGATCAAGCACGGCGGCAGGTTGGCGAGCCGCGTTTCCATCTGGCCGCGCGACCACTTCTGCCGCAGCACGATGCCGCCGCGCTGATTCTGACCAATGATGTGGAACGAGTTCTTGCCGATATCGATGCCGATGACGGCGGGCGAAGCGTCGAGTTTCTGAGACATGGCGTGCTCCTTGT
>NZ_JBVVPP010000164.1:0-344 GCF_055811315.1 Bradyrhizobium sp. MI1.4
GACCGACGAGATGGTCTGGCCGCTGTTGACCGTCAGGGTACCGGCAACGTTGCTCTGCACGCCGCTGGCAAGGTCGATCGCGGTCAGGACGTCGCCCACCGCAGCCTTCGTTCCCGAACCGAGATAGACCGTCACGTTGCCGCTGGTGTTGTCGGTGTAGACGTTGCCGGTCGTGATACCGGTGGCAGCGACCTTGGTCTGGCCGGTCGGAGCGGTCGTGGGCGCGTCGCCGGAGGCAAAGGTGATGGTCTTGCCGTTGACGGTGAACGTGTCGCCCGCGGCAACGCCGGCGTTGGCGTCGCCAGCGGTCGCCGTGCCGTTCAGCAGGCTCGCGCCGGTCGTCG
>NZ_JBVVPP010000165.1:0-344 GCF_055811315.1 Bradyrhizobium sp. MI1.4
CCAGGCGAAGCCTACCAGTTCGACTGGAGCCACGAGGTCGTCCTGCTGAGCGGCACCACGGTGATGGTGAAGGCTGCCCATGTCCGGCTCTGTCACAGCCGTATGCTGTTCGTGCGGGCCTATCCGCGGGAGACGCAGGAGATGGTGTTCGACGCCCACGACCGGGCGTTCGCCCTGTTCAAAGGCACCTGCACCCGCGGCATCTACGACAACATGAAGACCGCCGTAGAGACGATCTTCGTCGGTAAAGGCCGTCTCTACAATCGTCGCTTCCTGCAGATGTGCAGCCACTATCTGGTCGATCCGGTCGCCTGTACGCCAGCGTCGGGCTGGGAGAAGGGGCA
>NZ_JBVVPP010000166.1:0-341 GCF_055811315.1 Bradyrhizobium sp. MI1.4
TCGGCGAGCCGTCCCTGCCGACCGTTGCGGGTCTCGGTCTCGAGCCGGTTGACGAGGTCGACGACGTTGTAGAAGCGTCCTCTGGCGCCATTGCGGATGCAACTTCTGGCGATGGCGATGGCCAGATGGGTCTTGCCAGTGCCGGTGCCGCCAACCAGCACGACGTTGCGTTGTTGGGCGATGAAGCCGCCGCCAGCGAGATCATTGACGAGAGTCTGATTGATCGGCGTGCCGTCGAACTGGACGTCGGCGATGTCCTTGGCGAGCGGCAGCTTGGCAATGGTGAGCTGGTATTTGATCGACCTGGCTTGCTTCTCGTTGATCTCGGCGTTGAGCAGGTC
>NZ_JBVVPP010000167.1:0-332 GCF_055811315.1 Bradyrhizobium sp. MI1.4
CAGACGATCTGGGACGTGTTCGAAGCCGAACGCCCCAAACTCGTTCCCTATGCCGGCCGCTTCGACGGCTTCCATGCGGTGACGGCATCGGTCTCGAAGACCTGCCTGGTGCGCTTCGACAACAACAAGTACTCGGTCGCAGCCAGCTCAGTCGGACGGCCGGTCGAGGTTCAAGCCTATGCCGATCGCATCGTGATCCGTCAGGATGGACGTATCGTTGCCGAGCACCCGCGATCCTTTGGCCGCGGCGATACCGTCTACGACCCCTGGCATTATGTGCCGGTGCTCGCCCGCAAACCCGGCGCCTTGCGCAACGGTGCTCCCTTCAAAGA
>NZ_JBVVPP010000168.1:0-322 GCF_055811315.1 Bradyrhizobium sp. MI1.4
GTACGACTACGCCGTGAAGACGCAGGCAACCGAAGCGGATAGGAAGCACTTCGACGAGGTGTTCACCGGAACGATCTTTGAGACCGAGCATCCGGTGGTGCGTGTCCATCCCGAGACCGGCGAGCGCACGCTCGTGCTCGGCAATTCGTGCAGCGCTTCGTTGGCCTGCCGAAATACGACGGCCAGAAGCTGTTCGACCTGTTCCAGTCGCATATCACGGCGCCGGAAAACACCGTTCGTTGGAGCTGGGAGGCCGGCGACGTTGCGATCTGGGACAATCGCGCCACGCAACATTACGCGGTCAACGACTATGGCGACCAGC
>NZ_JBVVPP010000169.1:0-314 GCF_055811315.1 Bradyrhizobium sp. MI1.4
GTGCAGAGCAACGTTGCCGGTACCCTGACGGTCAACAGCGGCCAGACCATCTCGTCGGTCAGCGGCGGCGGTGCGCTCGTCCTGAAGAGCACGATCGGTTCTGACCTGAGCGTAGCGGGCAAGGCCGACATCCTCAACAAGCTCGGCCTGACCACTGCGACCGGCGCCGGCACCGTCACTGCGACGGCGACCCGTACCACGAGCTCGGCGACGTTGTCGTCGTTCATCTCGTCGGGTTCGACGCTGAACGTCGATGGCCATGTCATCACCTTCAAGGACGGTCCGACGCCGTCCGCGGCTTCGCTGGCCTCCAC
>NZ_JBVVPP010000170.1:0-299 GCF_055811315.1 Bradyrhizobium sp. MI1.4
CCGACTGCGCTGGCTGCGACCGAGTACTTGTTGTTGTCGAAGCGCACCAGGCAGGTCTTCGAGACCGATGCCGTCACCGCGTGGAAGCCGTCGAAGCGGCCGGCATAGGGAACGAGTTTGGGGCGTTCGGCTTCGAACACTTCCCAGATCATCTGATCGGCCAGCTCCGGATGGCGATGAGCCTTGGCGTAGGCGATGCATTTGTCGAGCAGCCAGGCGTTCAACTCGTCGAGGTTTTTGAACCGCAGCCGCGGCGTGAAGAAGCGTTCCCGGACCAGCCCGACCTGGTTCTCGACCTG
>NZ_JBVVPP010000171.1:0-299 GCF_055811315.1 Bradyrhizobium sp. MI1.4
GGTGTAGCCAATCACTCGGCCTTCCCTGCGCGATGGTTGGACGGCTTATGCCGTGCTCTCCCGGGAGCCGAGTTCCTTTTGGCCTCCCTCGTCCCAACGAAAGTCACCGGCACCGCGCCGGTTGACGCGGATGCCGCATTCGCCAGGGCTTGACCGTAGCAACGACGGCCAGGACCACACGGTTTTGCCGTACGCACGGCTCGCCATTTCGCCGCAGTTTTTCCAGCCCTGTCGACGGAGCCGGAAACTTACAGACGAGACGAAGCCTAGCAGCGCCGCTCGTCGGAACGCAGCCTTGG
>NZ_JBVVPP010000172.1:0-290 GCF_055811315.1 Bradyrhizobium sp. MI1.4
TCGGCGAGCCGTCCCTGCCGACCGTTGCGGGTCTCGGTCTCGAGCCGGTTGACGAGGTCGACGACGTTGTAGAAGCGGCCGCGGGCACCGGATCGGATGCAGCTTCTGGCGATGGCAATGGCCAGGTGGGTTTTGCCTGTGCCGGTGCCGCCAACCAGCACGACGTTGCGTTGTTGGACGATGAAGCCGCCGCCAGCAAGATCATTGACGAGGGTCTGATTGATCGGCGTGCCGTCGAACTGGAAGTCGGCGATGTCCTTGGCAAGCGGCAGCTTGGCAATGGTGAGCTG
>NZ_JBVVPP010000173.1:0-275 GCF_055811315.1 Bradyrhizobium sp. MI1.4
AGCGAAATCGATCAGCTGCTTCCCTGGGCCTATCGCGCGCAATCCCTCAAAGCCGTGGCCTGAGAACGACGTTTACGGTGAGCCGTACGATCTCCTTTATGGAGATGCCCGTCTCAGCCTGTTTGAGGATTGCCGCGTTGGTGTCTTCTCGCCGAAGATAGCCCTCATATTGAATGCGCTCGGCGGCGGTCAACAAGCTGGGATTTATGGTGGCGGAGCCGACCGCGATGCGGACCTGGCGCATGGATTTGCGAACCGCATCCAGGAAGGCGTGG
>NZ_JBVVPP010000174.1:0-273 GCF_055811315.1 Bradyrhizobium sp. MI1.4
CCGACGAGCGGCGCTGCTAGGCTTCGTCTCGTCTGTAAGTTTCCGGCTCCGTCGACAGGGCTGGGAAAACTGCGGCGAAATGGCGAGCCGTGCGTACGGCAAAACCGTGTGGTCCTGGCCGTCGTTGCTACGGTCAAGCTCTTGCGGATGCGGCATCTGCGTCAACCGGCGCGGGTGCCGGTGACTTCTGCGAGGACGAGGGAGGCCAAAGAGAACTCGGCTCCCGGGAGAGCACGGCATAAGCCGTCCAACCATCGCGCAGGGAAGGCCGAG
>NZ_JBVVPP010000175.1:0-269 GCF_055811315.1 Bradyrhizobium sp. MI1.4
GCGGTGGTCGCGGGCTCGAAACACAACAGGAGAAGTGACATGGCTAACATCGGTTCTTTCAAGAAGGTCGGCAACGATTTCCAGGGCGAGATAGTCACCCTGAGCCTGCAAGCCAAGGGCGTCCGTATCGTCGCCGAGACCAACCGATCCAACGACAACGCTCCCAGCCACCGCATCTACGTGGGCAGGGCCGATTATGCGTAGCGCGGGATTATGCGGAGTCGTTGGCTGGTAGCCGCGGTTTTCCCGGGCTTTTGTGGCTTTTGTGG
>NZ_JBVVPP010000176.1:0-262 GCF_055811315.1 Bradyrhizobium sp. MI1.4
GCCTGAACGCCACGGACGCGGTGAACCTGAGCCAGCTCATGTCGGAAGACGCGAAGGTCAACACGATCAACAACAACGTGAACAACCTGAGCAACACGGTGAACAACATCGTGAACGGCGGCGGCATCAAGTACTTCAACACTAACTCGACGCTGGCGGATTCGTCGGCAACGGGTACGGATGCAGTTTCGATCGGCGGACATTCTCAGGCGACGACGATGAACTCGGTGGCACTGGGCTCCAACTCCGTGGCCAACTCGGC
>NZ_JBVVPP010000177.1:0-258 GCF_055811315.1 Bradyrhizobium sp. MI1.4
TTGTCCATGGTGGCGATGAATTCGGCGCCCACCGCACCGGTGACGCCGACAATCGCGACGACGGGATCGTTACTCACATTCTCCTCCATTCAAGTTGAGCATGATCTTGTCGGAAAACCGGATTCCACTTTTCCGGATCATGCTGTGAGCTGAAGACAACAAAAACGCCCCGGACCAACGAGGGCGGGGCTTCGGTAGAGTGGATTGCGTTCTAGTCGACGACTACACGCGCACGCCTCCCCGGGCCCCGAAGGCCGT
>NZ_JBVVPP010000178.1:0-257 GCF_055811315.1 Bradyrhizobium sp. MI1.4
GTGCCGCTCAGCAGGACGACCTCGTGGCTCCAGTCGAACTGGTAGGCTTCGCCTGGTGCAAAGCTCAGCGGCACATACGCCGACGCTGTCGAGGTGCTGCGTTCCTTGCTCCACCGTCGTGCGTATCGACGAACCGCATCATAGCCGCCGGCATAACCGAGGCCGCGAAGCTCTTCGAATAGCCGGATCAGCGTCAGCCGTTCCCGCGCCGCCTTGCTCTCATTCCCTGCCAGCAACCGGTCAAGCTCGGCACTCCA
>NZ_JBVVPP010000179.1:0-257 GCF_055811315.1 Bradyrhizobium sp. MI1.4
GCGTTTGCCTCGGTGATGTTGACGTGTGCGATCAAATAACCTTTTGGCACGAGAGATATTCCTGTCGTTGACGGCCGCTCACTGTGCGCAGCCCGAGCCTCGCACTGTGCCCGTGTCAATGCCGCCGATAAAGCCGTCGCGAAGAACAAGACAATTCGAGCCGCACTAATAATCCGTGTTGGCGCGCCGCGCAAACGAACATGAAATAAAAAACCCAGCTAATCGTTCGCATTAGCTGGGTTTTTATCGACCTGACG
>NZ_JBVVPP010000180.1:0-245 GCF_055811315.1 Bradyrhizobium sp. MI1.4
ACTTCGTTGGGTACCGTGCCCGCAGTGTCAGCCAGAGTCGATAGCATCGGCTGCGCTGCCGCCTCGAGCGGCGCGATCGCGCCGGCCACGTCGTTGGGCAGCGCGCTGACGGTGTCGCTCGCCGTGGCGAGTGCCGGCATCACAGCCGCCTCGACCGGCGCAATTGCGCCAACCACGTCGTTCGGCAGTGCGCTGACAGTTTCGGTCGCCGTGGCAAGTGCCGGCATTACAGCCGCCTCAATCGG
>NZ_JBVVPP010000181.1:0-243 GCF_055811315.1 Bradyrhizobium sp. MI1.4
CGCTTCTACAACGTCGTCGACCTCGTCAACCGGCTCGAGACCGAGACCCGCAACGGTCGGCAGGGACGGCTCGCCGAGCATCTGACCCGCATGGACTTCATCGTTCTCGACGAGCTGGGCTATCTGCCATTCGCGCAATCGGGCGGTCAGCTCCTGTTCCATCTCATCAGCCGGCTCTACGAGCGCACCTCCATCATTGTCACCACCAATCTTGCGTTCGGCGAATGGCCGAGCGTGTTCGGC
>NZ_JBVVPP010000182.1:0-241 GCF_055811315.1 Bradyrhizobium sp. MI1.4
TCCGCGGGTAGCCGTTTGCGCGTGCGCGGATGAGTCGAGACGATAATCGGCCATCCGTACGTGGTTTCGAGCGCTTTCAGGCACGCCATCATCGCGTCAATCCGCGACGGATCGTCGACATTCTCTTCGCGATGCAAGCTAAGCACAAAGTAGCGGTTCGATTCAAGGCCGAGATTCTGAAGGATGGTCGAGCGCTCGAACTTGGGCCTGAAGCGGTTGATAACTTCGGCCATATGCGACC
>NZ_JBVVPP010000183.1:0-240 GCF_055811315.1 Bradyrhizobium sp. MI1.4
GAAGAGCGTCTTCATCGGCGTGTAATCGTCAGGCGTGTAGATCTAGGTGGGCGCCGTATCATTATAAAAAGAGTGGGGGGGGGTGGGGGGGGGGGGGGGGGGGGGGGGGGGGGGGGGGGGGGGGGGGGGGGGGGGGGGGGGGGGGGGGTGGGGGGAGGGGGGGGGGATGGGGGGGGGGGGGGGGCCGCCGGCGCACACGCAAGGCCACCACGCGCCAACCGCAAATCGAGAGCGACCGAG
>NZ_JBVVPP010000185.1:0-238 GCF_055811315.1 Bradyrhizobium sp. MI1.4
CCCCCCCCCCCCGCGGGGCGGGCGGGGCCCCCCCCCCGCCGCGCGCCCCCCCCCCCCCGGCGGGCCCCGGGGGGGGGGGGGCCCCCCCCCCCCCCCGCGGCGGGGGGGGGGGGGGGGGGGCCCCCCCCCCCCCCCCCCCCGCGGGGGGGGGGGGGGGCGGGCGGCCCCCCCCCCCCCCCCCCGCGCCGGGGGGGGGGGGGGGGGGGAAGGCTCAGGCAAACGACAAAATGGTGTGTGG
>NZ_JBVVPP010000186.1:0-237 GCF_055811315.1 Bradyrhizobium sp. MI1.4
GTTCACCGGCACCCCCAGGCGGGGGGGGGGGGGGGGGGGGGGGGGGGGGGGGGGGCCCGGGCGCGGGGGGGGGGGGGGGGGGGGGGGGGGGCGGGGGGGCGGGGGGGGGGGGGGCGGGGGGGGGGGGGGGCGGGGGGGGGGGGGGGGGCGCCCCCCCCCGGGGGGGGGGGGGGGGGGGGCCCGCCCCCCGCGGCCGCCGCCTGCTGTGGCTGCGACGCCGGGTTGATCCAGCAAGCG
>NZ_JBVVPP010000187.1:0-237 GCF_055811315.1 Bradyrhizobium sp. MI1.4
ACCGATGCCAGGACAAAGCAAGCGCCCCCTCCCTGGGCGGGGGGCGGCGCCGGGGGGGGCGCGGGGGGGGGGGGAGGGCAAAACCCCCCCCCCCCCCGGGGGGGGGGGGGGGGGGGGGGCGGGGCGGGGGGGGGGGGGGGGGGGGGGGGGTGTGGGGGGGGGGGGGCGGGCGGGGGAACCCCCCCCCCCCCCCCCGAGGGTGGGGGGGGGGGGGGGTGGGTGGGGGGGTAAAATGGG
>NZ_JBVVPP010000188.1:0-231 GCF_055811315.1 Bradyrhizobium sp. MI1.4
ATCTGCCCGCCGCTGATCGTCACCAAGACTCAGATCGACGAGCTGGTCGCGGCGATTTCAGGTGTGCTGGACGACATGAAGCCGGAAGTGGCGAAGCTGACGCCGGCGTAGGGACGGCGCTTCACGCGTGAGCGTAGCGCTCTATCACACCCCCGGTGTGGGGGGGGGGGGGGGGGGGGGGGGGGGGGGGGGGGGGGGGGGGGGGGGGGGGGGGGGGGGGGGGGGGGGGGG
>NZ_JBVVPP010000189.1:0-229 GCF_055811315.1 Bradyrhizobium sp. MI1.4
CGCGTATTCGGTCTGCGCTGTTCGGCCGCCCCTCCTCTCATTTCTTGTTGATTCGTTTTTCGGGATTGCTGGCTGTGTTTGTGGGGCCCCCCCCCCCCGCCCCCCCCCCGCCCCGCGCCCCCGGCCGCCCCGCCGCCCCCCCCCCCCGCCGCCCCCCCCCGCCCCCGCCCCGGGGGGGGGGGGGCCCCCCCCCCCGCCCCCCGCGGCCCCCCCCCCCGCGGCCATGGAG
>NZ_JBVVPP010000190.1:0-229 GCF_055811315.1 Bradyrhizobium sp. MI1.4
TTCCGCCCCCCCCCCCCCCGCCCCCCCGCCCCGCCCCCCCCCCCCGCCCGGGGGGGCGGGGCGGGCGGCCCCCCCCCCCCCCCCGCGGGGGGGGCCCCCCCCCCCCCGCCCCCCCCCCGCCCCCCCCCCCCCCCCCCCCCCACCCGGGGGGGGGGGGGGGGCCGCGCCCGAACCCGGTCGCGGCGGCGGGGGGGGGCTGCGCCCCCCCACACAAAAAACAAAAGAGCGG
>NZ_JBVVPP010000191.1:0-228 GCF_055811315.1 Bradyrhizobium sp. MI1.4
GAACGAGTTCTTGCCGATATCGATGCCGATGACGGCGGGCGAAGCGTCGAGTTTCTGAGACATGGCGTGCTCCTTGTCTTGGGCGCCCCTTGCCAGCTTCTCGTACTGGCAGGGCCGGAGCACGGCCGGACCATTCCATTCTGATGTCCCCAGTCAAGCACACAGCGCACGGTTTCTCATCTCCACGAGGACTCATCGTGAAGTTCTTGTGCCGATGGATCGTGCAGA
>NZ_JBVVPP010000192.1:0-225 GCF_055811315.1 Bradyrhizobium sp. MI1.4
CCATACAAGGAAACCGCGCATGGTGGGCAGGACTGATGCGGCAGGCTCTATGGGGATTTGAGCGCTGCAGGCGAGCTTGGTGATGGAGTTCGAACCGGTGCAGCGCGCGGCACGACGCTGTCGCTATCATCGAATGGGCGGTGGACGTTGTCGAACGCGATCAATGATCGACGGATGGGCGACGACCGATGAGCGTTCGGGTGCGCTGCGCCGTGGCCGGTCGAT
>NZ_JBVVPP010000193.1:0-218 GCF_055811315.1 Bradyrhizobium sp. MI1.4
CAGGTGTAGCCAATCACTCGGCCTTCCCTGCGCGATGGTTGGACGGCTTATGCCGTGCTCTCCCGGGAGCCGAGTTCCTGCTGGCCTCCCTCACCCTGCGAAAGTCACCGACACCGCGCCGGTTGACGCAGATGCCGCATTCGCCAGGGCTTGACCGTAGCAACGACGGCCAGGACCACACGGTTTTGCCGTACGCACGGCCCGCCATTTCGCCGCAG
>NZ_JBVVPP010000194.1:0-216 GCF_055811315.1 Bradyrhizobium sp. MI1.4
GAACGAGTTCTTGCCGATATCGATGCCGATGACGGCGGGCGAAGCGTCGAGTTTCTGAGACATGGCGTGCTCCTTGTATTGGGCGCCCCTTGCCAGCTTCTCGTACCGGCAGGGCCGGAGCACGGCCGGACCATTCCATTCTGATGTCCCGAGTCAAGCACACAGCGCACGGTTTCTCATCTCCACGAGGACTCATCGTGAAGTTCTTGTGCCGAT
>NZ_JBVVPP010000195.1:0-204 GCF_055811315.1 Bradyrhizobium sp. MI1.4
GCGGTCAATTTGGTTCCATTTGTAAGCCGACCGGGAACTGCTTTCGGTTTAAGCTTCACATGGATTTCGAATGCTTGGTCGCGGGGCGCTGTTGCGCGCTCAAATGAACGAGAAACGTGCGCGGGGCAGCTAGTCGTCCGTTAAGAAGGCGAATTGAGCGGGGCTGGACCGGCCAGCACGCGGCATAGTCGGACCAGGAACAGG